>JBGTGG010000104.1:0-23993 GCA_041746855.1 Cyclobacteriaceae bacterium
AAAATTCGATTCGATGTCCATAATTTATTAAATGTGCGAAAAGAGGGAATCACACTGCAACAAGATTCAAGGCGCACATTATTTCCATAACCATACATATCACGGGTTTAAACCCCGGGCTATGCCATCAACATTAAAAGCGCAGACTGCACGCTATACCTGAAAAATTAATCTCCGAGCAATAGCACTAACCTTAAATCATTCCGCATGCCTTTGGAAAACATGCGATTGTATTCGATGTCCAAAATTTCTTAAATGGGCGAAAAGAAAGGCATCATCCTATCAACAGATAGCAGGGGCAAATTATTATCATTCCATTCATAGCCCGGGGTTTAAACCCCGGGCTATGCCATCAACATTAAACGCGCGGGACTGCATGTTTCCTATATCTGAAAAATTAACCGCCCAATAGCATAAACGTTACATCATACCCGCACGCCCCCTGAGAAACATAAAATTTGATTCGATGTCCAGATTTTTTAAATGTGCGAAAAGAAAGGCATCATCATACCAGGGTATAAATCCCGGGCTATGGCGTTAAAGTTTTTAATACCTTGAAACTGTCAGAAGAACTTATCTTTGGAAAAATCTTATATTATCACAAATATTTGACGCATGCAGTGGTTGATTACCTTCTTAAACGCACTTTATTACTCCTTTCCGGTACAATTGGTGCTCAACAACCTGAAGCGGAACCACGTCATGTTGTTGGGGTGGATTGTGCTTTTCGCAATGGCCACAGGAAATTTTGGAAAATACCTCGGAATCCCCTACCTGTTTCTCGACCCTGAATACCTCAATGAAGTAAATTTCACAAGCTTTTTTATCATTGGCGCCACACTGGCGGGATTCACAACCGCCTTCCACATCACAAGCTACATCACGGATGGTCATCGGTTTTCGTTTGTGGGCGCGTTGTCAAAACCGTTCACGAAATTTAGTATCAACAACTCGGTCATTCCGATCTTATTCCTGATCATCTATTTGCGACAAATCATTGTATTTCAGGTAAACAACCAGAGCCTGACGGGTAAAGAATTGTTCTATTGCGTGACGGGGTTGCTGATTGGCTTCGGGGCGATGACCGCCCTCTTCTTTGTCTATTTCATATTGACGAATAAAGACATTTTCAAGTATGTGGTGTGCCGCCTCGATGAAAAGATTAAGCAGAACGTTCGGGTAACACGCGCCAGCGCAATGAAGAAATTGGATATCGCGCGGAAAAAACAAGTGCAGGTCGACAATTACCTTGACCACAATTTGCAGTTAAAGAAAGTAGATGATAGCAACTTCTATGATCGCGAAACGGTGTTACAGGTTTTCGATCAAAACCATTTTAACCTGGTGGTGATTGAGTTTTTTATTTTTGTTTTTGTACTGGTGCTGGGCATTTTCAAAGACAACCCACTTTTCCAATTGCCGGCAGCGGCAAGTTTTATTATTTTCCTGACCATCTTCGTCATGCTCTCTGGTGCATTTTCCTATTGGTTTGGTGGGTGGGCGGTCACAACAGCACTCGCTTTTTTCCTTTTTTTCAATTACCTGGTAGGCGAAGATTATTTTAAAGTCAGCGACAAAGCTTTTGGTCTCAATTATACAATTGAACCTGTCGCGTATTCAGTTGATAAACTAAAAAGCCTGAACGACACCGCCACGATTGCCAACGACCGGGCCATTACCTTAAAGGCTCTCGAAGCATGGCGGTCAAAATTTGGTGAAAAAGAGAAACCTAAAATGGTTTTCATAAATGTAAGTGGTGGTGGCAAACGGGCAGCCCTCTGGGCACTCACTGTTTTACAAACTGCTGATGAACAAACCAACGGAGGTTTAATGAAAAACACCATGTTGATAACCGGGGCTTCCGGTGGCATCATCGGGGCAAGTTACTACCGTGAATTAAAGCTTCGTGAAAAATTGGGAGAAGAAACCGATCCGTACGATCCGCTCCATCGAAAATCGATTTCTGCCGATAATCTGAACCCGCTGATTTTTAGTTTTTTGGCCAACGACATTTTTGTTGGTTTCACCAAATATGAATACTCCGGATTGAAATATGTGCGCGACCGTGGTTACACCTTCGATGAAGAACTGAACGGCATCACCGATAAGTTAATGGACAAGTCCATCTCAGCATATCATGATCCGGAGCAAAAGTCAATTATCCCCATGATGATTTTATCCCCAATCATCACCAACGATGGACGGAAATTATACATCGCCTCCCAACCTGTTTCGTACATGAATTTTGAAGTGTCAGCATTTCCTGAATATCCGAGCAATAAAATCAGCGGTGTTGACTTTCATAAACTATTCGAAAACCATGGTGCTGCCAACCTTCGGTTTTTGTCGGCTTTGCGGATGAGTGCAACATTTCCATACATCACACCCAACACGGCCTTACCCACTGATCCTGCGATTGAAATAATGGACGCAGGCGTTTCAGACAACTTTGGTATTTCCAATACCATTCGCTTTATCTACTCCTTTAAAGAATGGATCGCAGAAAATACGGGCGGCATTATTGTCATTTCCATTCGCGACTCCCCAAAACTTGGCACCATCAGTCCAAAAATAGGGGAAAGTATTATCGACAATCTGACTCAACCGATCAGCAATGTGTACAACAACCTTGAGAATTTTCAAGACATCAACAATGATGCACTCATTGGCCAGACACGGTCCTGGTTTAAAGGAACAATTGACCGCATCGATATCCAATATCAAGTCGAAAACTACGTTCCTATTTTACAAAAAATGGATAGCTTGCGTCAAAATAATGCGCGTGCCTCTTTAAGTTGGCGGTTGACCCAACGGGAAAAGGCAGGAATAGAAAACAATATTTATTCTGAAAAAAACAAGGAAGCCATTAGTACACTAAAATTGCTTATTGAAAATTAAGGATGTATAAGTTGATCCTTACATATTGCCTAACCCTATGTGTGTTGGTGGGGATGAATCCTTTTGCAAATGGTCAAGATCGAAGTGGCCTTGACAGCATGAAAAGCACCATCACATCCACTAAAAGTGATTCAGTTAAAATCTCATTATTGAATTCATTGTCGGAGGGATATTACAACGATGACTTAAACCAAGCCCTTCGTTTTGCACGTGAAGCTTTTATTCTTGCTCAGCAACAACCGAATAGCACGGGTCTATTGGGAGCGCAAACCATGTTAATGCGTATCCACCGAAGATTGGGAAATTTCGAAATTGCTATTCGATACGCCCTCGACAATGCAACCTTGGCAACATCCTTAAAAGATTCCGTACAATTATTTGAAGCGTACTCAGCGTTGGGAAACATTCATTCAAGTTTAATGAATTACAAAGAAGCTGATCAATACTTGCAACTCGCATATCAAGTGGGGAAAAAGTCCAACAACCCTAATGTTCCTGCTACCCTCAATTTTATCGGTAGGAATTTCGGTAAGATGGGTGAATATGATAGTGCTAAGTTGTATATTCTAAGAGCAAAAGATTTGGAGGAAACCAATCCGCAACCGGGACATACGTTGTCGTACATCTATAATAACCTTGCTGAAGTTTACCTTGGCACGAAAGAATATAATCTTGCACTCTATTATTATAATTTAGCAAAAGACTTACCGGAAGCAAAGAAGAGTCCTTTTGGCATGACTTTTACGTACAACGGGTTAGCTTTGGTGTATAGCGGAAAAGGTCAGTATGAGATGGCCATTGAAGCCATCAAAGAAAGTTTGCGGATATCTACCAAATATTTTTACCGCGATAAGGTAAAAGAATCCTATAGCATCCTGTACGAGATATATGAATCACAAAATGATTTCGAAAATGCACTGGAAGCCTATAAACTTGCCAACATATACAAGGATAGTATTTTTAGTGAAGAAAAAATCAGGACCATCGAGAACTTAAAAATCAATTATGAAACCGAGGTAATGCAAAGTGAAAATGAATTGCTCAGAAAAAATGCACAATTAAAAAGTTCGCAGCTGAGCAAACGTAATCTCTTACTGGTAATTGGTGGTGGTGGTGGACTCTTTTTGATTCTCGTCATTTTCTTGCTTTATCGAAATGTACAGGAAAGGAATGCACACAATCGGCTGCTTGCTGATTATAATACGAACCTTGAACATCAGGTAAGGAAGCAAACAGTAGATTTGCAAACCACAAACCTTGAGCTTATCAAACACAATGGCCAGCTTGAGCAGTTTGGGTATATAGCATCCCATAATTTACGTGCACCTGTGGCACGCATATTAGGGTTGACATCACTGGCAAAATTAGAAAGTTCGCTCCCGGAAAGTGTATCCGATATTGTGAACAGACTCCATGAATCAGCCACCGACCTGGATGAAATTATTGGTGACCTGAACACCATTTTGGAAATACGAAAAGGCGCGCACCTCAAAGTAGAAAAGGTAGACCTCAAGCATAAATTTGAAAAAGCCAGGAACGTATTGAGTGAACCGTTGCAAAACATCCAGGCCACCATCATAGAGGATTTCGCTGGGGGAAAAGAAGCGAAAGGTGTGAATGTGTATTTTGAAAGCATCCTTTATAATCTGTTGAGCAATGCTATAAAATACCGCAGTGATGAAAGGCCGTTACATGTATCGATTAGCACAGCAAAGAAAAACAATCAGCTTGAAATTATCTTTTCAGACAATGGTATCGGTATTGATCTGCCAAAGTTTAGAAGTAAATTATTTTCCCTTTACCAACGATTCCACACACATGTAGAAGGGAAAGGACTGGGATTGTTCCTTGTAAAAACGCAGGTTGAATCCATGGGCGGAACGATTGATGTAAAAAGCGAAGTTGGTGTAGGTACAACGTTTACACTTTCTTTTCCACGCCAATAATTCTCCTACAGTTTCCTACCATGAATTTTTGAAGCACTGATCAAAGTCAAATCTCCTCCGGCTAGTTAGAAACACCAGGTCCCAATACCACCTTGCCACTTCGCATTCCCGTATGTTTACCAGAACTCACCACGCGTTCACCATTTACAAATACATATTCAAAACCGGTTGAATAAGCATGGGGTTTTTCAAAAGTTGACTGATCTGCAACAGTATGTTCATCAAAGACAACAATGTCTGCTGCCATACCTTCACGAATAAGTCCGCGGCCTTGCAGTTGAAATTTTTGAGCAGGCAGGGAAGTCATCCTGCGGACCGCTTCCTCCAATCGAAGCACTTTTAAATCCCGAACGTACATCCCCAAAATACGTGCATTGGTTCCATACCCCCTTGGATGTGGCATTCCCGAACCGTAACGGATAATGCCCGCATCCGATGCAGGCATATTAAATGGATATTGCATAATACGTTTCAGGTCTTCTTCATTCATACTAAAAAATACCATCTGCACCCTTCCGGTGGATACCATACTAAAAATGGTTTCTACCTCTTCAGAAGCTTTTGCTTTTCTTCCGCGAATTTTATTGGCTTCTGAAATACTCAAACCATTTAATGTGGAGTCTTCAGAAAACCTGGCAATCACTGCATAGCTATAGTTTTTTAATTGCTTCCGTTTAAGGGTCGCCAACATTTCCTTTTTGATTTTCTCCCGGATATCCGGATCCGCTAATCGATACAATAAAGAATCCCTTCCTCCACTAAAAGCCCATGTTGGCAACGTTGTATCAAGTGATGTGCTGCTGGCCACATATGGATATTGATCAATCGTAACATCGATACCTTCCCTTCGTGCTTTTTCAATAGCATCAAGCGTGTTAACAGACCTTCCCCAATTGGGTTTGTACGTTACTTTAAAGTGACTGATCTCTACTGGCATGCTGGCTTGTCGGCCAATGTTTACGGCTTCTTCAATTGCCTCCAGCACCTTGTCGCCTTCATCCCGGATGTGCGAAGCATACACACCGTTGTGTTTCGCGGCTGCTTTCGCTAAGTCAATTACTTCTTGCTTGGATGAATACGTTCCCGGTACATAGATCAATCCGGTAGAAAATCCTACCGCTCCATTTTTCATCGCCTCTTCAATGAGCGCCTCCATCTGTTGTTGTTCTTCCGTTGTGGGATTTCGATCTTCATCTCCCATCACCGCCCTGCGCACACTATTATGCCCAATCAGAGTAGCAATATTGATGGAGGTTTTTACGCTGTCCAACCGATGGAAATAGTTTGAAATATCAACATTGGAGGAACCGCAATTTCCCGTGACAACGGTAGTAACACCATCATGGATAAAATTATCAGCGGTCGGAACACGCGTATCGTTTCCTTCAATATGGGCATGGACGTCAATAAATCCAGGAGCCACGATCATGCCTTTTGCGTCAATTACATTTTTAGCTTCAGCATCTTCGATCTTTCCAACCTTTGTAATCTTTCCGTTCTGTATTCCAACATCGCCCCAATACCATCCATTGCCTGTACCGTCTACAATTTTTCCGTTTTTAATTACGGTATCAAAAGTCTGGGCAGTTGCTGAAAATGAAAACCAGGTCAGGAGCAGGAAGTATAATCGCATAGGAATAAAAATTAATGCAGTGAAACTAAACGTCTTTTGATTACGAGGCAAGCAGAAGGCAAGTAATTCCATCAGTGGTTTACCCGTCCGACCGCTTACCTTTGCCGAAGCTTTCGCAGGCAGGCTCTAAGCGGTCTGACGGGTGCGGGTTGCGGGTGCTTGGTAATTATTATCTTTGCCCATGACTTTTGCGGATCGGGTAATTCAATTCAACACATCGCTGGTTGCTCCAAACGTCCCAACCGAAGTGGAAGTAATGAATCCATTTCAAAATACGGAAACACTCCGTCTTTCATCCTTTTTCTACGACAAGTATTACAACGACAATAACAATCGAATCGGCATTCTTGGAATAAACCCGGGAAGGTTTGGAGCCGGCTTAACAGGCATTCCCTTTACCGATCCTAAAAAATTGGTAGAGATATGTGGCATTGAAAACGACTTCCCAAAAAAAACGGAACTTTCCGGGGATTTTATTTACTTAATGATCAAGGAATTTGGCGGGCCGGAAAAGTTTTATCAGAAATTCTTTTTCAATTCAGTTTGTCCATTGGGTTTTACCAAAGATGGGAAGAACATGAATTACTACGATACCAAACCCTTGCAGCATGCTGTAACACCTTACATTATAGAATCGATTCGTGCAGTGATTAAAATAGGATTGGAGACTTCAGTGGTCTATTGTTTAGGCGAAGGAAAAAACTTTGCATTTCTCAGCAAGCTCAATACAGAACATCAATTTTTTGAAAGAATAATTCCCCTCGCACACCCACGGTTTGTTATGCAATACAAAAGGAAGTTCTTAAAGGAATATCTCCATGACTATTGTGAAAAACTTAAAACTGGATAGTAGGTTGTAGTGTTTCAAGTTACATGTTATCCGAGTGAACTTGAAACCTTTAACTTGCAACTTTAAAATTCAAAAATTTACCCAACGCTTAAGCACACATGTCGGTTAACAGTCAACTCATCAAAACCCTAGAGCTTATTAAACTTGAGCGGCAAGCCGACTTGGAATACTATCGTCAAAAAATTCTGCTCCTCCCCTTGCACAGAAAAACCAAAGAAGGAAAATGTTGGTATCCCGTTAAGGTGCTTAAAAATTATATCGGAACAGGAGAACGATTGATCATTGAAGTAGAGCGTAAAACCGAACTCGATCAACCGCATGTATTTGGTAGCGGAAAATTAGTGAGCATCTTTTCAAACCATCGCAACAACCTTGAAAAAGACAACACCGGGGGCGTGATCAACTACGTCCGCGACAATAAAATGGTGATCACCTTAAATGCAGATGATCTCCCCGATTGGTTTGATCTTGGTCAACTTGGTATCGATGTGATGTTCGATGAAATGACCTATCGCGAAATGGAGTTCGCATTAAAAATTGTAACACAAGCAGAAGAAACACGACTTGCCGAGTTGCGCGACATTTTATTAGGTGAGCAAAAAGCTAAAATTGAATATAGTGAAATACCTATTGATACTGACCTCAATGAAAGCCAGCAGAAAGCGCTGATCAAAATCGCCAATGCAAAAGATGTTGCGATCATACACGGTCCGCCCGGAACAGGAAAAACCACAACATTGGCGCATGCCATTCACCAAACGGTACAAAAAGAAAAACAAGTATTGGTGTGTGCCCCCAGCAATGCAGCCGTGGATTGGATCATCGAAAAGCTGGCAGACCTTGGGTTACGCATTTTGCGCATTGGCCATCCGGCACGCGTAACCGAACAAACCTTGAGCAAAACACTTGATGCACAAATTGCCAACCATTCCTATTATAAAGAATTGCGTTCGATGCGAAAGAAAATGGAAGAATTGAAAACAAAAGCTTCCAAATACAAACGCAATTTTGGCTATGCAGAAAAACAACAACGCAGGATGTTGAATCAGGAAGCAAAAGCATTGAAAGCGGATGCTGATGTGTTGGAGTTTCATATCGTGAACGACTTACTCAATACTACCGAAGTAATTGCCTGTACGCTTGTGGGCGCTTCGCACTATGTGATCCGTGGACGGAAATTTAAAACTGTTTTCATTGATGAAGCTGGTCAAGCATTAGAACCTGCCTGTTGGATTCCAATCATCCGTGCTGAGCGTGTTGTTTTTGCCGGTGACCATTGTCAACTCCCCCCTACTATCAAATCGAAAGAAGCTGCAAAGGGCGGATTGGAAACTACCCTTTTCGAAAAAGCGATTCGCCATCATCCCGCGATGGCGGAAATGTTGACGATCCAATACCGCATGCATGAAGCCATCATGCAATTTTCTTCCCATTACTTTTACAACAATGAATTAGTCGCACACGATTCGGTGAAATCATCCGTGTTACAAGATGATATCTCTCCGTTGAGCTTTATTGATACGGCCGGATGTGGCTTCAATGAAAAACTGGATCCTGAAACCTTGAGCAGGAACAATGAAGAAGAAGGAGATTTGCTGTTGAAAGTACTTGAAAACCTGATCGAACAAATTGGCTCGAACGAATGGACATACAGCATCGGCATCATCACCCCCTATCGTGCGCAAGTAGAGTACCTGACAAAAATTGTTGAGAACTCACTCCTGCTCACAGAGCTTTCGGAATTTATTACCATCAATACAGTAGATGCTTTTCAAGGGCAAGAACGCGATGTGATTGCCATCAGTTTTGTTCGGTCGAACAATGAAGGTGAAGTTGGATTTTTATCGGACATCCGAAGAACCAATGTGGCGATGACACGCGCAAAGAAAAAATTAATCATGGTAGGTGATAGCGCAACATTGGGATCACATCCGTTTTATATGAAGTTACTTGAGTTCGTGCAGGAGAGCGGGTTTTATCAGAGAGCGTGGGAGTTTAGTTAGTTAGTTAGTAGTCGATAATTAAGTACAAATGTGCTTGATCGACAAGTTACAGGTTTCAGGTTTCAGGTTACCAGTCGCCAGAGACCAGCAACTGGCAACTGGCAACATCCCACTTTTGACAAAAAATCACCATTCATCTAAACAAAATTCCAGTAAAAAAGGAAAATGCCTATCTTCCCTCCCAAACCTAAATCATCATGAATAAAATAGTTACAGTATTAACGCTAAGCCTTTTCGTATTTGCATGTGGAACAAAAGAAAGTGCGCCTGATCCCAATGATGGTGTCGCTTCTTTTTCGATAGAAAATTTCGAAGCCCGCATTGTGGAATTGTCGTCCGACAAATATCAGGGACGTATGCCTTTTTCAGAAGGCGAAAAAATTACACTCGATTATTTGCAAAAGGAATTTAAAGCGATTGGTGTTGAGCCCGGCAATGGCGACAGTTATTTACAAGAAGTTCCGCTGGTAAAGATCACGACAACCGCTGCGCCTTCAATGAAAATAAAAAGCGATAAAAATTCATTTTCCCTGGAAGGGCTAAAAGATTATGTTCTCTGGACGGAGCAACCAGTTGAAGAAGTTGTGTTAACTGAAGATGATTTAGTTTTTGCCGGATTTGGAATTGTTGCACCCGAATACAATTGGAATGATTACGATGGCGTGGATGTGAAGGATAAGATTGTGGTCGTGTTGGTAAATGATCCCGGATTTGGCGCTGGCGACTCTACTTTGTTTAAAGGAAATACGATGACCTATTACGGTCGCTGGACTTACAAGTTTGAAGAAGCTGCACGACAAGGTGCGAAGGGATGTTTGGTCATCCATGATGATGTTCCGGCAGGATATGGATTTTGGGTTGTGCAGAATAGTTGGAATGCGGGAAAACTTTATTTGGATGAGCGTGGAAAAGAAACGCAGAAATGTGCAGCAGTCGGATGGATTTCCCAGCCTACTGCGAAAAAGTTATTCGAAGCTGCCGGCCTCGACTATGCCGAACAACTATCGAAAGCCCATAAAAATGATTTCGCTTCCATTGACATGAATTTAAAAGCTTCGACTTCCATGAAAACCGAAGTGAAGTATGATATGAGTTACAACGTGGCCGCAAAAATTACCGGCACCACTGCACCAGATGAATACATTATCTATTCCGCTCACTGGGACCATCTCGGCATTGGAAAAGCCGATGAGCAAGGCGACTCCATTTACAATGGCGCACTGGATAACGCAACCGGAACGGCAGGCTTGTTGGAAATCGTGAAAGCTTTTACCACATTGAAAACAAAACCCAATCGTTCGATTTTATTTTTGGCGGTAACCGCGGAAGAACAAGGCCTGTTGGGCTCTGCGTACTATGCACAGAATCCAATTTATCCGAAAGAAAAAACCGTTGCCAACATCAACATGGATGGCATTAATCCTTATGGAAAAACAAAAGACATTGTGTTGGTGGGCTTGGGGCAATCCGATATGGAAGATTATTTAACCGAAGCCGCGGAAAATGCAGGTCGGTATGTTGCTCCCGAACCGAATCCGGTAGCGGGTTATTATTTCCGTTCCGATCATTTCAATTTTGCGAAGATTGGAATTCCAGCGTTGTACACCGGCAATGGCATCGACATGGTGGAAGGTGGTAAAGAAGCGGGTAAAAAACTCGAAGAGAATTATGTGGCTACATACTATCATAAACCTTCCGATGAATATGATGCCACGCGCTGGAATTTAGAAGGTGGCGTTGATGATTTGATTTTGCTTTTCCAGGTTGGAAAAAAACTTTCGATGGAAACCAGTTGGCCGAAATGGAAACCAACTTCGGAATTTAAACCGATACGGGATGGGTATATGAAGTAGTGAACTAAAACATGTAAAAATGCAAGTAAAAATCCATATACTTTTTTTGCATTTAATAGTACAATAAACTCCGTCATTTGCAATAAATGAGACTGGGCTGTCAGTCCTCCATATTAGTTTAGAATTTAAACTGATGTGCAAATGCGAAAAAAATTAACACTTACACTATTCCTGTTCTGGAATGGATCTTTTGGACAAACAAAGGAACCCCTACCGAGCATTTCAGACTGTGAAGTATTAACATCAATTGCTCTAAACAGACTGGAGCATGCGTACCTAAACGATTCATTAAATGCTACGGAAAGTATTCTTACTGAATGGATCAGACCATGTGGAGTTACTGAATTCACACAACGATTCGTTATTCTTAAAAACATCATGAACAATAAACCCGCGCTGGCCGATATTCAGACGTACTTCGATAATGGATTACAACATGTATTTAGTAATAGAATTGAAGATTCCAAAAGAATTGATTTTGGATATATTTATACGAATAACAAAGCGTACTATGGATACGTTCCCCTCCGGCATCTGATGGATTCAATTAGCATCGCACTATCATTACAGGCATTGAAAACTAAAGTTCTTACTGAGGATGAAAAACTTATTTGCATTCTGTTTTCGGGAGATTTAGAGAAATTTAGAGATGAGATGAAAAAGAATGAATATCGTAAAAGCTATATAAAACAGACAGAACTCAAAAAATTCAGGGACTACTTTAATAACAGCTTGACGTATGTACTCTATGCTGGCTATTTTACATCCATACGTACAGATAATATTTTTTCATACTCGCCCATGGTTGGGTTAACTTTTAGCAGTCCGTTGAGAAACAAAGTGGTTGTTGAGTTGGGGGTAAAATTTAGATTCAACATAAACGATGGAAACTTTGACTATAACGCGTTAGGAACTACCAATCAAGTAAACTCCGATGTCAGTATTTTTCTTGGCACCTTGGTTGGTTATAAAATTTATGAGCGAGACAACCTGATAGTCATTCCAAAATTTGGGGCTGGATTAGAGTCAGTGGATACCGGGCTATCCAAAAAGAAAAAAAATACCAATGAGACAACCTATTATAATCTTGAAACTATTCACCTTTCATTAGGGCTTTCAGCCATGACGCCAATTCTTAAAAAGAGCTATATGGGAATTGGTGTTAATTATCACTATTGTCCGTATCAGCTTGACAATAATCTTCGTACAAAATTCAACAACAACCTTATAAGTACTGAAATATTCTGGAGATTTTAGAAAACATTTTTTCGGGGTGGGGATATAAGGTAGTCCTACCACCATTCTTGAAAAGACAGCTAAAAAATCAAGGATCCCATGAGTTTTTGATTAGTTTTATGTGACTTTATCGTTGAAAGTAAATTATTGTATAAAAAATTCCAATGAAAAATATCTTTTTAGCCAGCATCATTTTTTTAATCCTTTTTCAATGCAAAGAAAAAGAGCTTACAACGCTTTCGATAAAAGAAGAACTCAAAGCCTTTAGTAAACCCCCAGAAAAATTTATCATTTATAATACAAAAACAGATACACTTCAAACACAGTCAGGAACCCGATTGATCATTCCACAATACACCTTCATCAACCTGGATGGAAGCCAGGTAACTGAACCAATAGAAATCGAAATCAAAGAAGTATTTAAACCATCCGAAATGATATTGAATGGAATCACCACCATGTCAGACGAATTTCAACTTGCATCATTGGGAATGGTAAAGTTGGACGTTAAATCGAATGGAAAGGAGCTGATGATTAAGGACGGGCAATCTATAATGCTAACCATTCCAAACAATACGATACTTGATGAAGGTGAGCTTTTTTATGGTGTTGAGGATGAAAAAGGAATTAACTGGGAATACGCTGGAGACAATAAAGATACGATTGAAGTTGTTGATACCATAATACCTTTGAGCTATGGTCGGGACTCGGTTGCAAGATTAACTTACAAATATGAAAACGGAAAACGGACGTTGCTTACCGATTCTACATCCTCAGAACAAGCAACAAGTGGGATGGATGGACTTGATCGAGTAGCCATACCATTTAACGCTGAATACGAATTTAAAATAACAAAACTCGGATGGATAAATTGTGATCGTTTTCTTGATGTAAAAGACAAGGTCAAATTAACCTTAAAACTAAAAGAATTTAGTCATCCTTATGGATACTTAGTATTTCCAGAAATCAATTCTGTTATGCCAATTTATTTTAATGAAGGGACCGCCTTGCTAAGTAATCTTCCCAATAAAGCTCCTTCAAATATAGTAATCATTGATAAGGTTGGAGATGATTTTATGTGGGTTAATCATGAATTCATTCTTGGCGTTACGGACGAATTAACGCTTTCTTTAACTAAAATCCAGAAGGAAAAATTAAGCGAAGAATTTAGAAAATTTGATAAGTAAGCTTTTTCGTATGTGCTTATTTCTTAATTCACCGCAGGATGGATCAACAGCAAGCAATAAATCATTTAGTATCCCGGGGTTTCGAAAAATGATTCCTCCGCATCCTCGCTTAAAAAAATCATGCTGTGCTTAGTGCTGTCCGAAATAATAAACATTCTTGTTTTATCTGGAGCATCGGGTGCACAAAAGAAATACTGTTTACCCTGCTCTTGTTCATAAAATTGATCCCAATACTCCTTCGTCCAACCACTGTTGGGCAAACCATACTTAAAATACAGTGCTTTAAACTCCAGCTTGGTGACTTCACGTTCCATTCCTAAATATTTTATTAGTAGTTTATTTCAAAGTCTGCTATTTTGCATCTGCCATTACCATCAGAACCATGCGAAATCTACTAATACTCCTTATCCTTTCCTCCTCCTGCACCGTTCAAAAAGTAAACAAGTCAATCAAAAAATCCGAAGTGTTTGCCAAGGGGTTTATCGGCTGTATGATTGTGGATCCCCTCAAGGATAAAACCTTGTATGCCCAAAATGAAAGCCAGTATTTTATTCCTGCTTCCAACACCAAAATTTTTACCTTTTATACGAGCTACAAAGCTTTGGGTACAGGCAAAGTAAACGGGCTCAACTATATCATAAAAGAAGATTCGCTGATCTTTTGGGGATCGGGTGATCCCAGTTTATTGCATCCGGATTTTAAGGACACCACGGTAGTCAATTTTCTAAAGGAGAGTCCACAGCAACTCTACATGGTAGATGATTTCAAACAAGTGACCTCCTTTGGCCCGGGCTGGTCTTGGGATTGGTACAATTATTACTACGCTACCGAGCGATCTGTGTTTCCCATCTACGGAAATGTTGTGCGCTTCGAAAAAAAGGAAAACCAACCTGATTGGACATTGTATCCTCCACGGTTCAAAAGTGTGCTGACTGAAGATGCATCTCTAGCACGCGGAAATTATACGTTCGAACGAGAGCATTTGAAAAATAATTATCGCTATGCAATCCGTAATAATCCGTTGCTCAGTTTTTCGACCGACAAACCTTTTATTACCTCTGCTGCATTCACTGCTGAACTACTTTCGGAAAGCATTGAAAAGCCGATCACACTTATCCCCAAAAACAATTTTCATCTTCAGCCCCATCAAAAATTAATGACCACTCCTGTGGATTCCATCTACGCCCAGATGTTAAAAATCTCTGACAATTTTCTTGCAGAGCAATTGTTGCTGATGGTTTCCGATCAATTGTTTGACTCCTTAAATACACGCTCCGCTATCCGGTATGCTAAGGAAAATTATTTACAAGACCTGCCAGACGAACCACAATGGGCAGATGGTTCCGGGCTTTCCGCCCACAACATGTTTACACCGCGTAGCATTATTGCCTTGCTGAAAAAAATCAAAGCCGAAGTGCCGATGGATAAAATCAAAGCGTACTTTCCTGCGGGCGGAGAATCCGGAACGATCCGAAATTTTTATAAATCCGATCCGGGCCAACCGCCTTATGTATATGCGAAGACCGGTACCCTCTCGATGAGCAATGCATTGAGTGGCTATCTGTTTACAAAAAGTGGAAAAGTGTTGTTGTTTAGTTTTCTGCTTAATAACTATACGCAACCCTCCAATGATTTGAAAAAAGAAATGGAAAAGGTATTGTATGCATTGCATGATCGCTACTGATGTTTCCCACCACGTTGTCACAAATAAGCATCAATTCCTTTAAAAACTGGGAATTCAGCGAAAATTAGTGTATCTTAAGCATTGTGAAAATTAGCACTATTTCGGTTGCTTAATTCGGTTCTTTTCAAAATTTCAGTTTGAAAGCAGAATCGTATTCAAGAAAATAATACCCGTCATATTTAATTTTAAAAAACATTTGAATTCCCCTCACAGGGAAATAAATTGGTATTACTAAAACATTATGAAAATTTATGCAACCTGAGACCAGTACCAAAGCACAACAACTTTCTTTTGAAGAAACGAACGCCCTGATTAAAAGAAGAAAAGCAGTAGTCGCCAATGGCGTAAGTGTTTTTGTGGCTTCTTCTGCCGTGTCGGCAAAAGACGCAACCATTATTGATGCCGATGGAAATGAACTCATTGATTTCGGTGGGGGAATTGGTGTGGTGAATGCCGGACATTGTCCACCACCAGTTGTGGCTGCCATTAAAGATCAAGCGGAGAAACTGATCCACGGAAGCTTCAACCTGTCTACGTACACTCCGTATCTTGAACTTTGCGAAAAACTCGCTTCCATTCTTCCACATGGAGAAAAGACAAAAGTGATGCTCACCAATACCGGTGCAGAATCTGTAGAGAATGCAATTAAAATTGCCAGACAAGCCACCAAGCGCTCCGCTGTTATTTGTTTTACCGATGCCTTTCATGGGCGCTCCATGATGGCCATGACCTTAACATCGAAGATTAATTATAAAATAGACTGCGGGCCGTTTGCACCCGAAGTCTATCGTCTGCCGTTCCCTAACTTTTACCACCATGGAAATGGAATGAACGAACATGATTTTTCTGAGCATGAATTATTAAAACTTCACGATGCCATGCATTCCGTTGTCGATCCTAACAATGTGGCTGCCGTTATCCTGGAGCTTGTGCAAGGTGAAGGCGGGTTTAATGTTGCCCCTAAACGATATATCCAAGGGCTTCGCGAGTTCTGTGATCAATTCGGGATCATGTTAATCTTTGATGAAGTGCAAAGTGGATTTTGCAGAACCGGAAAGTGGGGTGCCTACGAACACTATGGTGTAACGCCTGACATTTCTACGTGGGCCAAGTCGATGGGAAGTGGCATGCCGATCGGTGCCGTCATTGGTAAAGCAGACGTTATGGATGCTGCCGCTGTTGGCACCATTGGCGGAACGTATCCGGGCAATCCGGTTTGTTGCGCTGCTGCTATCGCAACCATCAACTACATGGAAGCGATCGACTTAAATAAAAAAGCAGACGAAGTCAGTGCCATTGTTAAAGAAAGATTTTTAAAACTAAAAGAAAAGTGTGCAGCGATTGGCGATGTACGGGGATTGGGTGCCATGCAAGCCATCGAGTTTGTGGAGAACAATGATCCAAACCTTCCGGACGCAGAAACTGTTACACAACTTACCAAGGCATGTTTAAAACGTGGATTAATCTTACTAAGTGCCGGAACGTACAAAAACGTTATTCGCATTTTAAGTCCATTGGTGATTTCGCATGAACTCCTGAACAAAGGATTGGATATTATAGAAGAAGAACTTTTAAAAATTACAAATTAGATGACGCCATTCTCAATTGCAGGAATTCAAATGCATGTTTCAGCAAGCCACAGCAATGTGGCCATGATGAAACATAAGATCGATGTTATGATGTCGGTCTATCCATGGGTGCAGATGGTGATGTTTAGCGAACTCTGTCCATTTGGGCCACTGACCTATAATGCCCTGGAGCTCCCCAATGAAACTGAAAAATTCTTTTGTGATATCGCCAAGCAGCACGGTATCTGGCTGATCCCCGGTACCATGTTTCAAAAAAAAGAAGATAAAATTTATAACACGGCAACGGTTATCAATCCACAAGGGGAAGTGGTCGGTCGTTACAACAAAATGTTTCCCTTCTATCCATATGAAGTAGGCGTTACAGGGGGTGATGAATTTCTAATTTTCGAAATACCAAAAGTGGGCAGGTTTGGCCTCACCATTTGTTATGATATGTGGTTTCCAGAAACATCACGAACACTCGCTGTGAATGGTGTTGAAGTAATTCTACATCCAACATTAACTGCCACCATCGACCGCGACATAGAGCTTGCATTGGTACAAGCTACCGCAGCAACAAACCAATGTTTTGTATTTGATATTAATGGATTGGGGGATGGTGGAACCGGACGTTCAATTGTCTGTGGACCTGATGGAAGGGTACTGCACCAGGCAAGCACCGGAGAGGAATTGATTCCAATAGAGATTGATATGGAGCGTGTAAAGCGTAGTAGGGAAACTGGCGTATTGCGATTAGGTCAGCCATTAAAAAGTTTTAGGGACCGGAACATACGTTTTGAAATTTATCAGGAGAGCGCGAAGTTACCGTACTTAAGTACCCTTGGGAAACTAAACAAGCCCACACGACTCGAACAGATAACTGAAGTTTTACAAACAGAAACCCCACCGGAAGCACCCACCGTGCTGCAATCGTGGCAAAACAAAATTAACACAAACAAAGAATAGAGCATATGATGAAGACCTCCGTAAAGCATGTAAAAAAAGAAAAACCGGAAAACTTAAAACATTATATTAATTGGTTTGAAATACCAGCCTACAATTTCGAGCGCGCTGTTTCATTTTATAATCAGATCTATGCCATTGAAATGGACTCAACAGAAATCAATGGATATAGAATGGCATTTTTTCCTGCAAACAAAGGCATCGGAGGTGCTGTAGTAGCAGGTGAAGGATGTACTCCAAATACTACAGGTCCGCTCTTGTATTTGAATGGAGGAAAAGACTTAAATGTTGTACTCTCCAGAATTGAGGCCGCAGGAGGAAGAGTCATTCTGCCGAAATCGCTGATCGATGAAGCTGTTGGATACTTTGCATTGTTTATGGATAGTGAAGGCAATCGACTGGCGCTTCATTCAAAATATTAAAATACAAGTCGACCATTTTTGATTTTTAACTTAATTAGTTTACCATGAAAGTTGCCAATGATAAAAACCAGTTTCCAAATACGAAAGGACACTTCTATAATATCGGTCAACTTCGTATGGAACTGTGGACAGCCTTAAAAACACAAGCCTATCTGTTGGCCACGAAATTATCAAAAGAAGATCAAGATGAAGCAAAGGCTCAATTTGTAAAATCACTCAAAATTTTACGGCAAGTTGAACAATACTTTGCTTTTCCTGGAGACGCCACCTTACATGTACTTACGGATTTTTTGAAGCACAATGAATTTCAAATTCTCAGAAATTCAGTAAAAGAAATTCTCCGCTTACTCTCGAGTGAAGATTACCGTCATGACCCTGATTTGTTTTCGTTTGCCACGCTGATAAAAGGGAATGCGAATAAAAGCACCCTTTCTGCAAAATCCAAAAAACGATACTTTGAAGTACTCTTTGTTGACAACCTGAGCGAAAAAGATGAGCAGGTCATCACCAAAAAAATTAATGATATACGCGACACGAAAGAAAATTTTATCTATCAACTTGTATTCGCAAAATCATTTCAAGATTCGCTGATTGCATTGGTGGCCAACCCAAATATCCAAGCCTGTGTTATCCGGTACGAAATTCCGTTTAAGTCTAAAAATGCCAAGGGAATCCTCGCGCCTTTTCTTACCAATTTACTAGTCGACAAATTTGATGACCTGCATGAATTCGATTTGGGAATTTTATTAGGAATGGCCATTCGCAAATTTAGACCAGAGCTGGATTTATATTATGTCACTGACAATGCCGTGAACAGTCTTCCGGATCATGCGCTTAAAATTTTTCAACGTATTTTCTACAGAAAAGAAGATGCTCAGGAACTGCACTTGAGTATTATCAGTGGAATCAAAAGCAGGTATGAGACACCTTTCTATACTGCACTCAAAGAATACAGCACAAAGCCAACAGGGGTTTTTCATGCCATGCCGATCTCGCGTGGTAATTCCGTATTCAAATCCAATTGGATTGATGACTTTGGAGATTTCTATGGAAGGAATTTATTTCTTGCAGAAACATCCTCAACAACGGGAGGACTCGATTCTTTATTACAACCTACTGGTCCGTTAAAAAAAGCGCAAGAGATGGCTTCAAAAGCGTTCGGTTCGAAACGCACCTACTTTGCCACCAATGGAACGAGTACATCCAACAAAATTGTATTGCAGGCATTGGTGGAGCCAGGCGATGTCGTATTAATCGACCGCGATTGCCATAAGTCACATCATTACGGAATGGTACTCGCAGGTGCCTATGTTACATATTTGGATTCATACCCACTCCAAAAATATTCGATGTATGGTGCAGTGCCATTACATGAAATAAAAGAACGCTTGCTTGTCCTCAAAAAAGCAGGGCGACTAGACCATGTAAAAATGTTGTTGCTCACCAACTGTACCTTTGATGGATTGGTATACAATGTTGAACGCGTTATGGAAGAAGTGCTCGCCATTAAACCCGATATGATCTTCTTATGGGACGAAGCCTGGTTTGGATTTGCAGCATTCACTCACACCTTCCGTCAGCGCACAGCCATGTATGTTGCCAATAAGTTATGCGGAAAATATAGAACAGAAGAATATAAAGCTGAATACCTCGAGCATCTTGCAGACGTCAAGAAAAATGGTGGCGAGTTGCGTATGCCAAATCCGGAGCTCGTAAAGATTCGGGTGTATTCAACGCAATCCACGCACAAAACACTTTCATCTTTCCGCCAGGGTTCAATGATTCATATTTATGATGAAGAATTTGAAAGAAAGGTAGAAACAAGTTTCCATGAAGCTTACATGACCCACACGTCTACTTCTCCGAACTATCAAATTCTGGCTTCGCTGGACGTTGGCAGAAGGCAAGTTTCTTTTGAAGGATACGAGCTAGTGGAAAAGAGTATTGAGATGGCGATGTTAATTCGTGCTAAAATCAATGATCACCCAAAGCTGAAAAAATATTTCAAAATCTTAACCATTAAAGACATTATCCCGGATACATATCGCCAATCCGGTTTGACGGAATATTATCATCCCGAACATGGCTGGCAGCGGTTGGAAGATGCCTGGACAAATGATGAGTTTGTGCTGGACCCGACAAAAATCAATGTGCATATTGGGAACACTGGTGTAGATGGCGATACCTTCAAGAATAGATACTTGATGGATCAATTCCATATTCAAATCAATAAGACCTCCCGGAATTCCGTGTTGTTTATGACCAACATTGGAACCACCAGAAGTTCGGTAAGCTATTTGATTAGTTCGTTGATAAAAATTTCGGACCAATTGGATGCAGAGTTTGATTCATTGAATCCAGAAGAGAATAGAATATTACAAGACCGGATTTATTCTTTAACGGAACAGGCACCTCCGTTGCCCGACTTTAGCCACTTCCATGATTCTTTTCGGGCTGTGGCGGGAATTCCCGGAGGCCGTATGCGTGAAGCATATTTTCTCGCTTATCAGGAAAACAAATGTGAATATGCTACGCTATCCACGTGCAGAGGGTTAATGGAAAATGGTAGGCAATTAGTTTCTTCTGCCTTTATTATTCCATATCCTCCGGGCTTTCCTGTACTTGTACCCGGTCAGGTAATGACCACCGAAATTTTGGATTTCTTGCAAGCATTGGATGTAAAAGAAATCCATGGATATCGTCCCGAACTTGGTTTGCGGATCTTTACAGAGGCAGCATTGAATCGCCATCAATCCGGTACCGCACTCATGGGGGCAGCTGCAGCCATGGCAGGAGTTGGTGGTATGGGGAATGGAGGAAAGAAAAAAACCATAGCTTCCAAAAAGTCATAAGTACTACTTCGAAAGAAGAAGGAGAATATTTAATATTAGAAAGGTTTATAAATTTTAAAATCAAAAAAAACCATCATGAGAAAGAGTCCAGCCAAGAAGAAAACTACCGCAAAAAAGAAAGCATCAGGAAAAAAACCTACAGCAAAGAAAAAAGTGGTAGTAAAAGCTGCTCAAAAAAAAGCTACACCTAAAAAAGGTACTCCCAAAAAAGTTAAATCCAAAAAGGCGGCAGTTAGAAAGAACCGTGACGCTACAACATTAAATGGTATTTCCGATATCAGAAGGTTTTTCTATCGAAATGAAACACCCATCTATTTTATTAGCGCTACCAACTTCAACTTATTAGGTGCTGATGAATGGATTAAAAGTTTCAAGTTTATCTGTTACATCGAGTGCTTTGATGGATTGCATCCGAACGTGTTTTCGCCAAAAGAAGAATTACCGCACGAAGAATTTCAAAGCATAGAAGATATCAATAACTACCTACTCGAGCACAAGGAAGTAACACAGTATATTAATAGTCGAGGCGGAAACGGGAAAGCACTATTCTTAATGTTTGATGCACGAACGGAACAACTCGCAAAGAAGCAAGGCCTTGAAGTTTGCTTTCCATCCGCTAAAATGCGCACGTTCATGGACAACAAAGTGAACACGAATCGAATTGCTGAAAAGGCAGGCGTTCCATGTGTTCCCTACATCCTGTCCAAGGTAAAAAGTTATAAACACCTCACTGAAATCAGCGCGAAAAAATTAGGCACCGACCTGGTGATCCAAACCCCCTTCGGTGACTCCGGGCACACTACTTTTTTTATCTCCAATGAAAAAGAATGGGAAGAATATGCGGATGAAATTGTAAAGGAGAAAGAGGTGAAGGTAATGAAACGCATCAATTGCCGAGGCTCAGCAATCGAAGCATGCGTAACCCGTCATGGAACAATTGTGGCGCCTTTGATGACCGAACTGGTCGGCTTTAAAGACCTCACCCCTTACAAAGGTGGATGGTGCGGAAACGAAATCTATGCCGATGCCTTTACACCCGCAATTCGCGCGAAAGCCAAAAAGTATACACAGTTGTTTGGAAATCAATTAAGAAAAGAAGGATACAAGGGGTATTTTGAATTGGATTTTCTAATTGATCAAGACAATCAACAACTATATCTGGGCGAACTCAACCCACGTATTACAGGAGCAAGCTCTATTACCAATCATGCGGTATTTGCATTATCAGATATGCCGCTGTTCATGTTCCATGTATTGGAGTGGATGGACCAACCGTATGAGTTAAATGTGAAGGCGCTTAACAATCGGTGGTTTAAACCTGAGAACATTGATTCATGGGGACAATTGATTATCAAATACACGGAAAAGGAAGTGAAGATTATTACTAAAGCACCAAAGTCTGGAATTTATATCATGAATGCGGACGGCACGCTTACCTTCTCGCGGATGGATACACATCGTAGAGCGGTTGAAACAGAAAGCGAGGCGTTTTTTCTACGCATTAGCAGAAGCAATGACTATTTCTATGAAGGTGCAGACATGGGAATTGTGGTGATGCGGGGAAGGTTGATGACGGATGACTTCAAACTTCGTCCTCGGGCAGAGAAATGGATCAATGCAATAAAAAGTATGTACACGGCAGAACCCTTGGCGCCAACCGCACCAAAGCATACTGAAATTGGTGGCTTCAAATTTGTTTAGCTATCGTATATGAGCTTCACATTTAATTGCATTCATGAAGAACAACCCGGTGAAAAATGGAAGGCATTGTTTGATCGAACCTGGCCGTATTATAAAAATTGGTTCTTATCGGATGGTCATCATGGACGTAAAGGTTATCTAACTTGTAAAACCGAGTTAAAAAAACATATGCCCGAGTTGATACCGATATATCAGAAGCTCGTTGCATTAGCAGGTGGAGGCGATCTTGAGGCACGCTTTCTTAGCATGTATACACCACCCTCGTATATGTCGGGATGCTCGCAAGTAGCATGGACACAAGATTCACCTGCTCTCATTCGAAATTACGATTACAGCTTCAAAATGTTTGAAGGAGTGATGCTGTATTCAAATTGGTTGCAGCCTGTTATTGGCATGTCAGATTGTACGTGGGGATTACTGGATGGCATGAACGCGAGTGGTCTTGCAGCTTCCTTAACCTTTGGCGGAAGAAAAGTTACCGGTAATGGTTTTGGGATTCCGATCGTGATCCGGTATGTATTGGAAACTGCCAACAATGTAAAAGAAGGTATTGCTATTCTTTCCCGCGTTCCGGTACACATGGCCTATAATGTAACCTTGTTGGATGCGTCAGGAAAATTCGCGACTGTTTATCTCTCACCTGATCGAAAACCCGTGGTCGTACATGATGCGGTAGTAACCAATCATCAACAGTCCATCGACTGGGTTGAGTATGCACAACTGACCGCTACAGTGGAGCGAAAAAAATATTTAGAAGAAGTGTTGCACACCCATCTTGAAACAGAGGCATCGATGGTGTCCCGCTTTCTTCATCCCCCACTCTATAATACAAATTTTGAAAAATCATTTGGTACGTTATATACGGGTGTATATCGAATAGGCATGCAAGAAGTTTCAATCCTGTGGCCAGATCAGGAGATAAAACAATCTTTTCAACAGTTTTCAGAACTAAAATTGCCGCGCGAAATGCTGGCGTTTAACAAAGGATTGGTCTATTAAAAAAGATTCAAATCAGGACGCCAGGATAGCGTCACTGATTTGAATCAATAATAATTTAATATGATAATCCGTAAACATACCTAGCCAAATTTAATGAATACCTTTTCATAGCCCGGTATTTATTGTTCTAAAGTAGTGTACAGTTGATGTGCGCTGCATAGCTGGTATGTTACAAGTAGTTCGCAGTCGCACATCAAA
>JBGTGG010000105.1:0-22435 GCA_041746855.1 Cyclobacteriaceae bacterium
GTTAGGAACGGTGTTAAGCAATACCAAAAATTCAGATTTTGAATATTCATTGGGCGCTGAGTTCAATTACATCTTTGATAAGTTTGATGCCCGGGAAACCGATGTTGATCTGGCCTTCAAATCTTCGTATAAAATTTCGGAAGATAAAGGCGTGTTGATTGATGCGAACTACAACATCATTAGCCGGAAGGATGCACTGGTGGAAGCAACTCCACGGAATTTGTTAAACATCAATCCGGTGTTTTGGTTCAAACCAATGGACAACTTAAAAATTCGCGCTGGCTTTGTAGCTTCGTATGAGAATGACACCATCGACAACAAGAACTTTCATTTATATCCGGATGTGCGCGCCACCTATGCATTCACTCCCTTTGTAGATTTTGTTGGATCTATAACCGGTGGAGTGGATAAGGTATCCTTGGGAACATTGACGAGAGAAAATATTTGGTTAGGACCCAACATACCAATTTATCATACCAACCGGGTGTTTGATTTTGAGGCGGGAGTAAACGCAAGGGTAGGAACAAAGATTTCTGTAAGTGGAGGGGTTGCGTATGCTGCGTTGAAAAATCCGTATTACTTCATTAATGATGAGAACGATCAGGCGCAGTTTACAACTGTATATGATCTGGGAACCACTAAGCGAACCAATCTTTTTGGATCAATCAACTTTGCAGAAACAGGAAAAGCGAAGTTTATATTCCGGGCGGATTACTATACATACAATACGGAAGAAATTGCACAAGCATGGCATCGTCCAACCTATAAGTTAACACTCAACTCTTCATATAACCTGGTAGATAAAATAATCCTGACAGCTGATATTATCGCGCAAGGCGGCATGAAAGCACTTGATCCGGTAACTACTGAGACAATCGATTTGAAAAATGCATTTGACTTGAACGCACGTGTAGAATATATTTTTTCGGACCGATTCTCCGTGTTCTTACAGTTCAACAATATCACAGGAAGTAAGTATCCATTATATTTAAATTATCCAGTACGTGGTTTTCAATTTATGGGAGGATTGACATGGAGCTTTTGATGGAGGATGGAAACAAGTTTGGATGCCTCGAAAATTCGCTTAATTTTGTATAGTTTACCCATATTTAATTAACCCGACTATGGCCAAGAAGAAAAAAGCAGACGAAGAAAGCATTCACAATGTCAATGATGCTGACGATACCTTTGGATTGCCTGAAATAGAATATGAACCCATCCACCGAGAAGAGACCAAGGAAGAGCCTCCTGAAGAAGTGGTTGAGGAAACCATTATAGTAGAAGAAAGAATTGAAGAACCCAGCGCGGAAGAAGAAACGCTCAGATTCGATGCTGACCGGGAAGAAGAAGAACCAGAGCAGGTTCGTGAGCCGTATTCCTATTCCTTTCGGGAAGAAAAAAAATCATCGCCCGTTGGCGCAATAGTAATTAGTATACTCATCGTGTTGGCACTTGCTGCCGGTGGCTATTGGTTGTTTGTGATGAAGCCTGAACAAGATCGGGAGAAGGCACAAATGGCACTTGCCCAAAGACAAGCAGAAGAGAAAAGACTTGAAGAAGAAAGAAATGCAGCCCAACTTCGGGAGCAACAACTCGCGGAAGAAAGAAGGGTAGCAGATTCACTCGCCAATGCAATGGCTCCAAAAGAAGGCGTTATTGAAACACTATCCGAGCGAACCGGGCGTTACTACGTTGTTGTTGCCAGTGCCATTGATGATGACTTGTTGATGGACAACGCACAAAAACTAAGTAAAAACGGTGCCCATGTTCGGATCATTCCTCCCTTTAGAAATGTACAGTTTTTTAGAATGGCCGTAGATGATGGGGATACCTATGCCGATGCCCAATCAAAAGCCGACAATCTGAAAGGCGAGTATGGCGATGGCGTTTGGGTAATTAAATATTGATTTTTTTAGGATTTAATTTTTTAAACTATTGATGATACTAGCACAAATTGAACAAAGTGCAGCGGAAGCTGTAGAAGTTGCACAAGAAGCTATTTCAGTTTGGGAACTTACGTTAAAAGGTGGATGGATGATGATTCCATTGGCGATCTTGTGGATTATTGCCATTTACCTGTTTATCGAGCGACTGCTCACCATTAACAAAGCAAATGAAAACCCCGATCAATTTATGAGTTCTGTAAAAGGACTTGTATTGCGTGGGGATGTGAATGGCGCAAAACTTTTGTGTTCACAAAATGATACCCCCATTGCACGCATGATCGAGAAAGGGATTTCAAGAATTGGCAGTCCATTAAAGACGATAGAAGCTTCGATTGAAAATATTGGCAAGCTAGAGATATTCAAGTTGGAGAAGAATCTCTCTACACTTGCAACGATTGCCGGGGCTGCACCAATGATGGGTTTCCTCGGAACCGTAATCGGGATGGTGCAAGCTTTTATCGGGATAGCACAAGAGGAAGGATCGGTTAGCCCGAAATTGCTTTCTTCTGGAATCTATGCCGCGATGATCACGACCGTAGCCGGATTGATTGTTGGGATTATCGCTTATCTGGCCTACAATTATCTTGTAAGCCGGGTACAGAAGGTAGTGCATAAGATGGAGTACACCTCGATTGATTTTATCGACCTTCTGCAAGAGCCTAAATAACATGAATCTCTCATCCAAAAATAAAGTTGACCCGGCCTTTAATATGGCCTCCATGACAGATTTAATATTTCTGTTATTGGTGTTCTTTATGCTTACTTCTTCTTTTGTAACACCATCAGGATTACCGGTAAATTTACCGACAAGTGCTGCAAGTTCGATTGAAACCCAAAAGGTATCAGTTACCGTAACCAAGGATCTACAATATTTCGTAAACGATAAGAAAGTAACAAAGGGAACCTTAGAGGGGGAATTGAAGTTACAACTAGCGGCACCGGGTGGGGCTGTTGTATTGCATATTGATGAGGGAACAGCATACGAGCACTTTATATACGTTGCTGGAATTGCTACCAAATTAGAGGCAAAAGTAGTAGCGGCAACAAAGCCAAAATAACATGTACGAAGAAAACGAAAAGAAGAACAAACGGATTGCCCTTTTCACCACCCTTGGTGTGAATGGAATCCTATTGATCCTTCTTCTTTTTGTAATTGCCTGGAAAGCTCCTGATCCTCCACTACCTGAGTATGGAATCGAACTTAATTTTGGTACGGACAGTGAAGGAAGCGGTGATATCCAACCGGAGGTTCCCGTAGGTGATGAATCCACTAATAATGATGAGCAAGAGTCCACTCCTGAGGAAGTAGTGCCACAAGAATCCGTTCCTGAGACAGCAGTGGAGCAAACAGCAGAAACAGCTGTTGAAGAAATACCCAATAAAACGGAAAGCCCGGTGGTGGTAAAAGAGAAAAAAGAAGAAGTCAAAAAACCGGTAGAGAAGCCAGTCGAAAAACCTGTTGAGACCAAAACTGAGCCTAAGAAAGAAGAAGTTAAGCCGGTTGAGAAGAAACCTGATCCTAGTTTAGGATATAAGCCACCTTCAAAGGGAAAAGAAGGAGAAGCCGGAAGTCAGGGAGATGATGCAAATAAAGCGGGTGATAAAGGAAGTCCACAAGGCAGTGTTGATGCTAATGCTATGTACGGAAAACCAGGTGGTGGAGGTAATGGACCACGTCTAGACCTTGCCGGATGGGATTGGGATGAAATACCCAGACCAAATGTCTCGGATAATCAGACAGGAAGAATTGTTTTTGAAATTGAGGTTGACGACCAAGGCGAAATTCGTTCTATTAGGACTATTGAAAAAACGGTAAGTGCTGATGCTGAAAGAGCGTGTAGAGAAGCTATTCAGAAGTTGACATTCAGTAAAAAATCTGGGGCAATAGTTCCTCCTCTTTCAAAAGGAAAGATTACGTTTATTATCCGAGCAAAATAATTACGAACATTGATTGTCTAATTTCTAATTTTGGAATAATCTCGCATCTCCAATTGATAATTATCCGCTGACAATTAATAATTAGGCTTTGTTCCATTCATTTCCCGAAACAGTAGCTTATCTGTATGGCAATCTCCCCATGTTTCAACGCTTGGGTGGAGCTGCGTACCGAAAAGACCTGATCAATACCATTAAGCTTTGTGAAGCGTTAGGCAATCCCCAAAATAGTTTTAAAAGCATCCATGTGGCGGGCACCAATGGAAAAGGATCTACCAGTCATATGCTGGCTTCAGTATTGCAATCAGCCGGGTATAAAACAGGATTATACACTTCACCACATTTAAAATCTTTTACCGAACGTATCCGGATTAACGGAGAAGAAGTCCGTGAGCAATTTGTTGTGGATTTTGTCAACACGATAAACCCGTTGATCACAGAACTGAACCCTTCTTTTTTTGAGATCACCGTTGCAATGGCCTTTCAATATTTCGAAAAGGAAAAAGTTGATATAGCGGTGATTGAAGTGGGGATGGGTGGCCGGTTGGATTCCACGAATGTGATCACTCCTGAATTGTCCGTAATTACCAATATTGGATATGATCATGCAGAATTTCTGGGGGATACGTTGGAATTGATAGCGAAGGAAAAGGCAGGGATTATAAAAAAAAACATTCCGGTTGTGATTAGCGAAAGACAATTGGGTATTGAAAAGGTATTTGAAAGTTTCGCGAGGGAAGCGAATAGTACACTCTATTTTGGAGACCATTATAAAGCCATTCAATCAAACCATAGTTATTCCCTGTATCGGGGGAATGAATTCTTATTTGAAGATGTGAAAATCCCTTTGTTAGGAAACTACCAAACGAAGAATATTCCCGGAGTGATGATGGCATTGGAAATCCTGTCAGCCAAGGGGTTTACCATTAATTCAAATAACATTCTTCACGGACTTGAAAATGTAATTGCGCAAACCAATCTGAAGGGCCGCTGGCAAATACTTGCTGAAAAGCCGTTGATGATTTGCGATACCGGCCATAATGAAGACGGAATAAAAATGGTGGTGGAGCAACTTAGAAAAACCCCGCATAAAAAGTTGTATGTAGTAATGGGAGTGGTAAAAGACAAAGCGATTGAAGCGATTTTAAAGCTTTGGCCGAAAGAGGCTGCCTATTATTTTTGCGAAGCAACTATACCGAGGGCATTGGACGCGAACATTTTGCATGAAAAGGCAAAGGCAATTGGACTAAAAGGCGAGGTTGTAAAAGATGTAAACGCAGCGATCGCAAAAGCAAAAGCTTCAGCAAATTCAGAGGACTTAATATTTATAGGAGGCAGTACATTTGTGGTGGCGGAAATTGAAAATTTATAAATCAACGTAGTGAAAAGAAAGTTAGAGCGGTTCAGGATTATTGCGGAACGTGAAAATGTAGTGGAGCCTACCAAGCCCATTTATCAAACGATCAAAGGAAAATGGAAATCTGAATTTTTTAAAAATGATAAACCCATCACTGTGGAACTGGCGTGTGGTAGGGGTGAGTACACGGTAGGATTAGCAACCCGTTTTCCTGATAGAAATTTTATCGGTGTTGATATAAAGGGGGATCGTATTTGGAAAGGAAGTTCGATGGCATTCGAAGCTAACCTTACGAATGCTGCTTTTTTAAGGACACACATTCTAATGATCGAAAATTTCTTTGATGCGGGAGAGATCGATGAAATATGGATTACATTTCCCGATCCACGCCCACGCTTGAGTGATGCCAAGAGGCGGTTGACGAGCGCGCGGTTTATGGAGATGTACAAGCGGTTATTGAAACCAGGAGGTTATCTGCGATTGAAGACTGACAATACCGGCTTATATGAATACACGGTTGAAGAAGTGAAAAAAAGAAACGATGTTGAGGATTTTCAATTCACGAATGAAGTGTATGTATCGCCTTTGCGACCGGAATGTTTTGATATCAAAACGAGATATGAAGAAATGTTTGCAGAGAAAGGTGAGACTATAAAATATTTGCGATTTCGGTTTTTGGATATTCCAAAGACTCCTCGCTAGCGCTCTGAGTGACATGCCCAAAACGAGTGCCGTCATTCAGAGGGAGGGACGACCGAAGAATCTGTGGGGTATTAATAAGTGGTTAATATCTTATGTGAATTTTAATCTTCTTCCAAAGCTTCCAGGATATCCGCAAGGTGATCATAATCTTGTTGTCCCGGTTTTTCTTCGGGTGATCCCTTCAACACAATGCCTTTGATGGATGGGTTTTGTAAGATAGCCGCTAGTTCACTTTCGTTTGCACACGGTGAAAGAACTGGAAATATTGATTCCGGTACCTCTGCCGACCTAATCACGAATTCAACTTTTACGTGATTCAAACTTTCATTGACCTCACCAAAATAGAGGATAGGAATCGCTAAATCTTTTGGTAAGTACGGAATTTCTTTTGCGCTTACCTCAAGTAAGTCGGGCTGATAGTCTTCAATTATTTTGTCTAGTACTGAAGCATCAATCAATCCATATAGTTCGGCAACAACTTTCGGCCCTGCGATCCAACCTTTGATTTCCTGATAAGTAGCGGCAGGTAAATGGTTTTCTTGTCCTTCAATAACCCGAAAACCCAACATATCGACACCCATTCCTGAACAATACCGGGCTTCACTTAAATTCGTGATATTTCCTACTTTAACAATCCTTTTTAACGCCATAACTGATTATTCACCAATAAAAAATAACTTTGTAGTGATTACGTTTTGTGTAGGACGCGAATGTACTTGAAAACACAGTATAGGTGGTGAAATCAATTAAATTTCTTGCTTTTGGATTGCTCTTTTTGGTCGGTTGTGATGAGAATCCAATCGTTGTGGAGGATGAGTCTGCTTATTTTCCGCTGGAAATTGGCCGCTACTTAATCTATCAGATTGACCAAACCAGCTATTCTGAATTGGATCCGCCACACGTCAGCACTTATCAATTAAAGATTGAAACCGTGGATGCTTTCGAAACGGTTGAGGGTGATCTTCAGTTTGTTTTTTATAGAAGTACACGGGCAACTGAAAGTGACCCATGGGAATACGAAGATACATGGTCGGCCAAACGCTCTGCTATTCGGGCGGTGATGAAAGAAGGGAACACCAGTTTTGTGAAGTTGTCATTTCCGCTACGCGAGAATAGAGAGTGGGATGGCAATACGTTTAATACGCTGGGTGAGGATGTGTATGAAGCCATTCAAGTAAAGAAACCTTTTACGATTGAAGGACTTCCTGAATTTCCGAAAACCATTACCGTGATGCAAAGCGACAATCAGGACTTTATTGTGTTTCAGGACAAGCGAAGTGAGGTATATGCAAAAGATGTAGGGTTGATCGAAAAGAAAATTTTGCAACTGAATTATTACACGCTGCCCATTGAAGACATTGGCAAGCAAAAAATAAAGAACGGAATCGATTTTAGTCAACGGTTGATTGAATATGGCATCAACTAAACTCAAATTGATTGTTGGATTATTTTTAATCTCCTTTTTTACGTGGGGACAAGAAGGCCGGTATATGGTTTTCTTTGCGGATAAAATCGGTACACCGTATTCAATTTCTTCTCCTGAAGAATTTTTAACTGCGAAATCAATTCAACGAAGAACGAAGCAAGGGATTGCCATTGATAATATTGATTTGCCTGTGAATCCGGCTTATGTAACCGGAGTTAAAGCTACGGGCGTAAATGTTTTCTATCAAACCCGTTGGATGAACGGAGTATTGGTTCAGGGAGATGAATCCTTGATTACAAATATTGAAGCACTTTCTTTTGTGGATCGTGTTGAATTGGTTGCGCCCGGTGTAAAGCTGATCCCCAATGGAAGGTATGCATCAAAATTGGATATGCATGACGAAGAAGATCTCGGATCAGCAACTGCAGCACAGCTCTCCTTGATTGGGTTGGATGAAATGCACAGCGATAATAAGCGCGGTGAAGGAATTTTGATAGCCGTTTTCGATGCGGGTTTTTTAGGCGTGAACACAGCGAGTGCTTTTGAGGATTTTCGTTCAAACAATCAAGTCGATTTATCCTTATCATTTGATTTTGTGAGTAACCAATCAAATGTTTTCCAATACCATGATCATGGCACCCGTGTTTTTTCAACGATGGCAGCTTATCAGGAAGGTGTTTTTGTTGGCGGCACGTTGAACGCGAACTATCAATTATACATTACGGAAGACGTGGCCACCGAACACAGGATTGAAGAGTACAACTGGTTGTTTGCAGCAGAACGCGCTGATAGTTTAGGTGTCGATATTATTACTTCATCATTGGGCTATAATACGTTTGATCCTCCTTCCATAAGTTATACACAGGCGGATATGGATGGAGCCACAGCCGTGATTACAAAGGCGGCACAGACTGCGTTTGAAAGGGGAATGGTGATCGTGAGTAGTGCCGGGAATGATGGTGCTTCTGCGTGGGGAATAATCACGGCTCCATCGGATGGTGAGGATGTATTGGCGATAGGTAATGTAAATTATTTAGGTACTCGTTCCGCAGGAAGTTCAAAAGGGCCAACCACGGACGGAAGGATTAAACCGGATGTGATGGCCATGGGCACGAGTACTTCCGTGATCAATTCCAGTGGCAACCTGACAGCTTCCAGTGGCACTTCGTTGGCAGCACCGTTCGTGGCCAGTGTGGTAGCAGGCGTGTGGCAAAAATATCCGGACCTGACCAATAAAGAACTTATCGATGCAGTGCGTGCTTCTTCTTCCCAAGGTGCCAACCCTGATAACTTAATGGGTTATGGGATTCCTAATTTTAAAGCAATTGTAAACTACCTGGAGAAAAACAGCATCAACCAGACCGATCACTTTATTGCCTTTCCCAATCCCTTTATAGAAACCGTTACCATCCGCCCCAGCGACCCGGAATTATTTCCTTCTGTTTTGCTCCGCATGTTCACTTCCACAGGGCAGTTAAAAGAAGAACGTGTGATTGATTTTGATTGGCTCAACAGGACCTACGAGGCAGATTATAGCGCGTTGGCTACCGGGTTGTATATATTGCAATTAACGTATCAGGACCGATCTTTCAATTTCAAATTGGTGAAGGAGTAGTCGTACACTTTTCTTAAGTTTGCACGGATTATTTCACCAACAAATATTTATGGATCCTATTGTTGCCCCTTCTGTACTCGCTTCTGATTTTGCCAACCTCGAACGCGAAATTAAAATGATCAACAATAGTGTTGCCGATTGGATTCATGTGGATATTATGGATGGTGTATTTGTTCCCAATATTTCCATGGGAATACCGGTAGTAAAGGCAATTCAAAAGCATGCTACGAAACCGTTGGATGTTCACTTAATGATTGTCCATCCGGAAAATTATGTTGAAGCATTTAAAGATGCAGGGGCGGGTATTATTTCAGTGCATATTGAAGCATGTCCCCATCTGCACCGCAACATTCAACAGATAAAATCATTGGGTTGCAAAGCAGGGGTTGCTATTAACCCACATTCTTCCATTTCACTTTTAGAAGACATTATTCAGGATATTGATATGGTATGTTTAATGTCGGTCAATCCAGGTTTCGGTGCTCAAAAATTTATTGAGCATACGTATGAGCGTGTTCGAAAACTAAGGGCTTTGATTCAATCTTCAGGAAGCAACGCCTTGATCGAAATTGATGGTGGGGTGAGTGCTTCCAATGCAAAATTGTTGCTGGATGCGGGAGCAAATGTGTTGGTAGCCGGTAATTTTGTTTTTAGCGCGGAGAACCCAACGGAAGTTATTCGTCAATTGAAAAGCACAACGGTTTAAAAGCATCACCAAACCTCGGCAAGATTATTGGTGCAAATGACCATATTTGTAATGATATGATTCGATTTGTCCTCTTCCTGTTTATTCTTGTTTCTTGCCAGACCCGGAGCGTAACCCGCGTTCAGCCGGATGCTACGTACGATCTAAGTGGCCGTTGGAATGATGCGGATTCACGCATGGTTGCCGATCAAATGATCAACGATTTATTGCAATCCTCCAATTTCACTGAATACGCGAAACAAAAAGGAAACAAGCCTGCGATTGTGGTGGGGATCATTAAAAACAAAACCACCGAACATATTGATGCCAGCAATTACATCAAGAAAATTGAGTTGGCAATTTATAATTCAGGCACGGCAGATATTGTGGAATCAGAAGAGTTTCGTGATAAAATGAGAGTCGAGCGTTTGCAACAACAGGATTTTGCTGATCCGGAAACCGTAGCTGAATTTGGAAAGGAAATTGGAGCGGACCTGATGCTCTTTGGCGAGATGACTTCTGAAACCGATGTGTTCCGATCACAGAAGGTAGTGAATTATGTCACGAGCTTATACCTTACCGATATTGAAACAAACAAGCGTATCTGGTTTGGGCAAAATGAGATTAAAAAGGTTGTCCGTAATTGATAGGTGATGATGCGTTTTGGCTACCTTTTAATTCTTCTTTTCTTTTTTGGTTGCGCCAGCTATCATCAGGTCAACCAGGATTTTCATCACGAGTTTCGTAATGGGGATTTGCATCAAGCACTGGAGATTTTAGGCGATAATGAAAATGTAGGATCCGGTCGTAACCGTTTTTTGTTTTATGCAGATAAAGGATTGTTGCTTTCAATTTTAGGCAGATATGAAGAGAGCAATTCCTATTTTGAAAAAGCATTTCTTTATGGTGAGGATTTTCAAAAGAATTATGTGGCAGAGGCTGCTACTTATCTCACGAATCCCAATTTAAAAGCCTATGGTGGCGAAGACCATGAACACCTGTTTGTGTTGTATTACAAAGCCCTTAATTTTTTAAAACTCAGAAAGCCTTCGGAAGCGTTAGTGGAATGCAGGCGCTTAAACATTCGGCTCCAGCAATTAAATGACAAATATTCAAGTGGGAATAAATTTCAGCGCGATGCTTTTATCCACACATTGATGGGCGTGATTTATCAATCCACAAAGGATTACAATAATGCTTTCATTGCGTATCGAAATGCTGTTGAGGTGTATGAAGAAGATTATAGCGAAATGTTCGGGATGAATATTCCAGACCAGTTGAAAATTGATTTGTTGAATACCGCTGCATGGATGGGGTTTAATGACGAACTACAATTTTACAAAGAGAAGTTTTCGATGCAGGATTATTCACCGTCAGTACCGACTGCAAGTCTCGTGTTTTTTTGGCATAATGGATTGGTTCCTGTAAAGGGTGAATGGAGCATTAATTTTATTATGGAGCAACGGGAAAACAATTGGATTGTTTTTAACAATCCGGAGATGGGATTGAGCTTTCCTTTTCAGGTGGATGGTGATAATGACCGAAGGAACCTGACGAACCTGGAAGTTTTTCGGGTTGCATTTCCGCGCTATTTGGAGCGACCGGTTTTTTACGAAAGCGGCATACTCGAATCTGCAGGTGGACAATACAAACTTGAGCTATTGGAAGACGTAAACAAAGTAGCATTTTACAGTCTTAACCAGCGGATGATGTTGGAATTTGGCAAAGGGTTGTTACGAGCAGCGCTGAAAAAAACCACCGAACATACCATTCGAAGGGAGGATGAGCGACTCGGTGCGTTGGTGGGATTGATCAATGCGGTTACAGAGAAGGCTGACACCCGAAATTGGCAGACCTTGCCACATAGCATTTCGTACGCGCGCATTCCAATGGAGAGGGGAAATAACACGGTGGAATTGAAATTATCGCCAGGCCATGGAGCGCCAGCCACCTATACATTTAAGTATGAACCAGCTGCGGGTGAAACACTTTTCCATACTTTCTCTTCGTTAGAATCCGGATACCCGCGGTATTGATAGCTGGAATGCTGAGATATTTGCTTTATCTTTAGTTCTAAATAGCAGTTAATGAGAATGTTATATTTTTTAGTTTAGAAGGTTTATTTTTGATTTTTTAACCGGTATTATTTCTGAAACGCTATTATACGCTTGCTTTCCTGCTTATTGTTACCACCGCTGTATACGCACAGAAGGAGGAGGGTAAAAGTGCAAGTATTCCATTGGACCACTTTTATGTAGATCGGCAGGGACCTGGTTTCTTGAGGGTCATATTATCCAAAGTAACGTTTGGGTTAAGTACAGGCTATGGTAGAACGTACTATAGCCATAAGCTTGACGGATTTGGTGTATTTCAAAAACCAGATTCTATTCCTAAAATTTTTACGAGTGGGGATGTTACGGCAGGTTATTCGAACTGGTTCAACAAATCTGAGTCGGCCACCAATACTCAGGATGCTTCTACATTTTTGGTCAATAGCGACACCACAGCATTAAGATTTAAAGCGAAAGGGTTTAACATTCCACTTAAAGCAACGTTGCACGTTGAATTTGACCGGTACCGAATAGGCGGAGGATACTCGATTGAATATGCCCACGTGGGGGATTTTAGCGCAACCAATTATGGCGATGAAATCAATTCCTGGACACCGGAGGCAAATAATTATTTTCTTCAAAAATATTTCGGAAGCATAGGCGCTACAGTTTACCGGTATTATGAGTATTCCCTTGTTATGGACATGAATATTGGTGGTTATTCCATGGGGAAGAAGTTTGATAAGAGTATGATCAAGCGAGGCGTTTATTTTAACCTTGGTGCAACCGTTGAACGGGATATGTCAGAGTATTTCAGGCTATTTGTACGGCCATCTTTTGAAATCAAGGGATATAAATTATCAATGCCGGAAGCGAATCAAACCATTAACCATAAATTCAACGCATTTTATATTAATGTCGGGGCCACCTACCGAATTCCGGAATTAAGGAGGTGTTACAATAAGGATTGCAAAGTTCAAATCAACCATTCGCACGGCAATAAAAACTACCGGAGCCGGGTGCATCCCATCTACAAAAAACAGGATCCGCATTATGGCGAAAACCACCCCAAATTGATCAAATACAAGGGGAAAAATAAAAAGAAACTTAATCCATATTAGCCGCTTATTTCCTTACATAAAATAGCCAAAATTGGTATCTTGCGGGGCTTAAAAAAGCACGTAAAAAAGGAAATTAATTGACTTAAATGGCAGAAGATACCGAAGGCCTGAAACCAGAAGGGCTGAATATAATTAACATCAATATTGAGGATGAAATGCGAACCGCTTACATCGATTATTCGATGTCGGTTATTGTTTCAAGAGCATTACCAGATGTACGCGATGGATTGAAACCTGTGCATCGAAGGGTGCTTTTTGGAATGCAGGAGTTAGGGGTCAACTACAATAAATCATATAAAAAATCAGCCAGGATTGTCGGGGAGGTTTTAGGTAAGTACCACCCGCACGGGGATTCTTCCGTGTATGACACCATGGTGCGGATGGCCCAGGATTGGTCGTTGCGGTACACACTTGTGGATGGCCAGGGAAACTTCGGATCGGTTGATGGGGATTCACCGGCAGCCATGCGGTATACGGAAGCCAGGCTTCGCAGGATAGCGGATGAAATGTTGGCTGATATCAACAAAGATACCGTTGATTTTCAGCCCAACTTTGATGACTCGCTAAAAGAACCGTCTGTATTACCTGGTAAACTCCCGAACCTTTTAGTGAATGGTTCCAGTGGAATTGCTGTGGGAATGGCCACAAACATGGCACCACACAATTTGCGCGAAGTTGTAGATGGGATACATGCTTATATTGATAATCCTGAAATAACGGTTGAAGAGCTTATCAAATTTGTAACGGCTCCCGATTTTCCAACCGGAGGTATTATCTATGGTTACAATGGCGTTCATGATGCGTTAAAAACAGGAAGGGGAAGGGTTGTTGTTCGCTCCAAAGCAGAAATTGTAACGCAGGCGAACGGTAAAGATCAGATCATTGTAACCGAGATTCCTTATCAGGTAAATAAGGCCAACATGATCGAGAAGACTGCGGCCCTGATCAATGAAAAAAAGATAGAGGGTATCAGCGATATCCGCGATGAGTCAGATCGCGATGGTTTTAGGATCGTATACGATTTGAAACGGGATGCTATTCCAAATATCGTTTTGAATAATTTATTCAAGTATACCCAACTTCAGTCTTCTTTTAGTGTCAACAATGTGGCACTTGTAAAAGGCCGGCCACAGACCTTGAACTTGCGGGACTTAATAAAGTATTTTGTTGAACACCGTCACGATGTAGTGGTTAGAAGGACGAAATATGAATTGTCTGAAGCAGAAAAAAGAGCGCATATTCTTGAGGGATATTTAATTGCACTTGATAATCTTGATGAGGTGATTTCGGTTATCCGCGCATCGAAAGATCCGGATACTGCAAAAACAGAATTGATCACACGATTCTCTTTATCAGAAATTCAGGCAAAGGCAATTCTTGAAATGCGTTTGCAACGCCTTACCGGACTTGAGCGCGAAAAAATCCAGCAGGAATATGCAGAAGTAAAAGCGTTGATTGACCGATTGAATGAGATTCTGAGCAACGAAGGAATCCGCATGCAAATCATTAAGGATGAACTTGCCGAAATCAGAGAGCGCTATGGTGATGATCGCAGAACCCTTGTAGTTGCCAGCGAAGATGATATTACCCTGGAGGATATGATTCCAAATGAAAAGATGGTCATCACACTATCGAATCAAGGGTATATCAAACGGACTTCCTTATCAGAATATAGAACACAAGGAAGAGGAGGGATTGGCTCAAAAGGCGTTTCTACAAAAGAAGATGATTTTACAGAACACTTGTTTATTGGAAGTGCCCATAACTATCTATTGATTTTTACGGATTCAGGAAAAGTATTCTGGAAAAAAGTCTATGAAATCCCGGAGGGAGGAAAGACATCGAAAGGAAGGGCAATTCAAAACCTAATTAATATTGAACCCGGTGATGCAGTCCGGACGATTATTCCGATTGTAAGCCTTACCGATGAAGAATATATCAACGGCAACTTTGTGATTCTTTGTACCGAGCATGGCACCATTAAAAAGACAGCATTGGAAGCATATTCGAGGCCACGCGTAGGAGGTATCAATGCCATTACGATTAAGGATGGTGATCGCCTGATCAACGCATCGTTGACTAACGGGGAGAACCATATCGTGATAGCAAAAACGGAAGGCAAGGCTGTTCATTTTTCCGAGAAAGATGTTCGCCCAATGGGCCGTACTGCCTCTGGTGTACGGGCTGTTACACTTGATTCCCCAACCGATAAAGTGATCGGCATGGTGTGTATTTCAAATAAGGAAACCAACTTGTTGGTAGTTTCTGAAAATGGTTATGGTAAACGTTCGTCCATAGAAGACTACCGTTTAACGAAACGAGGAGGCAAAGGAGTGAAGACCTTAAATGTAACATCCAAAACTGGCAAGCTTGTTGCGATTAAGGAAGTGGAAGATGAAGACGAACTGATGATTGTGAACCGATCGGGCATCACCATCCGTATGCGCGTTGATGACCTTCGGGTTATGGGACGTGCCACGCAAGGTGTTCGCTTGATAAAATTAAATGAGGAAGACAGTATTTCTTCGGTGGCAAAAATCCAATATATTAAACCAGAAGAAATCGAAAGGATTGAAGAAGAAGACGATAAAACAAACAATGACGATAAACCTAAACAAGAATAATTTAACTATTTAAAAAGATGAAACGTATTGTATTAATTTTAATGATGGCGCTTCCTTCGCTTGTAATAGCCCAAAAAGCAGTGAAGCCAAATTTGAATAAAGTACTAAAATATTGGCAAGATGGTGATCTGGCGTCCGCTAAGGAAATGATCGACATCGCCACCACGTACGAAAAGACCATGAACGATGGAAAAACTTGGTACTATCGCGGGCTGGTGTATGCATCACTTGACACAACCTCCAATGAAAGTTATAAAGCATTGGCAGACAATCCCCTTGCAACAGCAATGGAGTCGTTTAAAAAAGCAGATGAGTTGGGTAAAAAGGGAAATGAATATTTTATTAATGATGCCAACGGATTACCCGTATTACGATCACAACAGATCGGAATTCTTGCCAATACGTATTTAAATCAAGGAGCATCTAAATATCAGGAGGATGATTTAGAAGGTGCACTTGAAGACTTTGAAAAAGTGATGTTGGTGATGCCTGAAGATACTACTTCCTATTTCTATGCGGGAATTGTAAGTAACGCTTTGGAAAGTTCTGACCGTACAATTAAATACTGGAAGAAGTATTATGAAAAGGGAGGAACTTCACCGGATGGTTATTCAATCATGATCAACACCTATAGCCAGCAAAAGGATGATAAGGAGGGAGCGTTGGCAACTGTAAAAGAAGCAAGGCAGAAGTTTCCAGAGGATACAAACTTCCCTAAAGTTGAGATCGGACTATTGATAGACTTAGGAAAGATTGACCAGGCAAAAGCAGGATTGGAATCAGCGCTCAAGAGCGAACCAGATAACAAGGTTCTGCATTTCTATCTGGGTTATGTGAATTCGAAACTTGAGAACTGGGAAGAATCCAAAAAGAACTATGAAGCTGCTTTAAAGATTGATCCCACCTACTTCGAGGCTCAATATTATTTAGCACAAATATATTTGATAGAAGCTGAGAAAATAAGAGCAGAATTAGGATCGCTTGGTATCTCTGCTGCCGATCAAAAGAAGAAGTTGGAACTTGATAAAATACTCGTTGAAAAATATAAAATTGCTCTTCCGTATTGGGAAAAGGCTGAGAAGATAAAAACAGAAGATGCCAATTCTCAAATGGATGTGCTCGATAAATTGAGCAACATTTATTATTACCTTGGTGAAGATGCCAAACAGCGGGCAATCGATCAAAAAATTAAACTACTGGGAGGGGATCAATAACCCATATATACCTAGAAAGAAAACCTACCTCAAAAGGGTAGGTTTTTTTTTATTTTCACTTAAATAAAAATCCCCAAAGCTTTTAGCCTTGGGGATTTAAAAAAAGTTTGGGCCTCGCTTAAACTACTTTCACGTTTACAGCATTCAATCCTTTTTTACCTTCTTGCAGTTCAAATTCTACAGAATCACCTTCGCGAATTTCATCGATCAATCCTGATACGTGTACAAAATGTTCTTTGTTTGAGCCTTCTTCTTTAATGAATCCAAATCCCTTAGACTCATTGAAGAATTTTACTGTTCCTTTATGCATTGTTAAAAAATTTTATTAAAACCTAAAGTTAGGGTATTTTGCGCTTTCTCCCAAAAAATGCGTTTAGCTATTGTATTGCCTGTTTTGCTCCAAAATTGTGCTTCTGATTACTCCAATTCATACCACTGGATTTCCGTCAGGGGTTTCCTTCTTCCTTGTTCTTCAGGGGCGTAGTAAGTGGCAAGATAGGATACTATTTTAGCTTCATTTTCGCCTAAATCGGGTAAATTTTGTGTTTCTTGCATCCATTTTATCATGCCCATCCATCCTTCTTTTGAGGCCCTATTTTGAATAATAAGCTTGGAAGAATGACACCCTGTACAATTTTCGATCACCAACTCCAGGTGCTCACCTTGGATAAAGCCTGTTGCGTTGTGAATGCTGTCTGTGAAAATTTCTGTAATTGATCCATCTTCAATTGTAGTGCTTTTAGTTTTTTGTGTGAACAATGGTTTCGGACTATAGTGAAGATAAATTCCCACTGCACCCAACAAAACAGTTAATACTAAGACCAGTATTGTAAAGTGGAAAATTGCTTGAACGATCTGAAGTAATTTTCGATCTTCCATTTCACACAACTTTGATGGCGATTCTGTGACATGCGTTGTTTAGATATCCTTGTGGATTCCAACCGGGTATCACCATCGGTTGTTGCTTACCTTCGCTATCCGTGGCTTTCGCCCAAACTTCATAATATCCCTTTTGAGGAAATTTAATGTTTGCTTCCCATCGTTGCCAGGCCAGCCTGTTTTTGGCTGGTTGAAGTTTACATTGCTTCCATGTAGCACCATAGTCGATGGAATAATGAACTTCTTTTACATTTAATTCACCTGCCCACGCATGGCCACGAATATCCAGCACACGAGACTCATTGATAACAGCTCCAGTCTTTGGAAAGGTAATCACTGATTTTACCGGCATCGATTCGATGATGCACATATCTTCATGGACAATCTCAGTTCCCGGTGCAACAAGACGGCAAGGCACCCGGTAGCCATCCACCATCTTAGCGCCATCGTGTACAATGTTTCGAACAGAAAGGCGATTGATCCATTTTCCTGACGCAGAAGCCGGCCAACCTCCGGCAATCAATCGTAATGGAAACCCATGCTCAATGGGGACATCTTCTCCATTCATTTTAAAAGCGAGGAGCGTTTCATTTTGTAATGCCTTTGAAATTGGAACCCCACGTGAAATCACAGGTTTTGTTGGATCACCACTCAGGTGGGTATCTGTTCCATAGTATCCTATATAAACAGCATCCTCTGTAATCCCTACATCCGTTAGAATATCTTTTAGCCGAATGCCTGTCCACTCAGCACAGGATACCGCACCGATTGTCCATTGAATTCCTTTTGCAGGAGGGTTGAATTCATTTCTCCCGTTACCACCACACTCTAGTGTAAGCTGATAAGTATAGTGTTTGAATTTGGATTTTAAATCCTGGAGTGAATAAGTTTTGTGTTTCTTTACCGATTCACCATCAATGGTCAACATCCAGGTTGAAGCGTTTAATGCTGTTGGTATCACTCCATTATTGCGGACAAACATTTTTGAAGCAGGTGTAATAGCATCATCAAGCAAGTGCGCTTTTGCTTCAATGTTCCAGGGACGGTCGTTGAATACCGTCATGTCTTTATGCTTTCCGAAAGGGGAAGCCGGATCATCCTGATCCAAAAATAAAGGAAGATATCCAGCAGGAATATTCTCAGCAAATACCAAAGGGGCACCGAGTAAAGTAGAAAAAGAAGCCAAGGTTGACTTCTTTATAAAATTGCGCCTGTCGATCATGGTGGATACTTAAATGAAGAAACAATTTACCGTTCTCTTCTGACTTTGGCAAAGTCCGTAATTAAACTGCAAACTCTCTCGATTCGAAAAATATCGTAATCACACCTTTCCGGAATTAGCGAAATCAAAAATGACATCCATGCTCAGGCGGTCATTGAGACCGTTGGCATAGTGTACTTTGCGGATAGTCAGGTTTTCATCCAACAAAAATTCAGCAGGCATGGTGCTAATGGATTCTCCATCGGCCATCATGTGCATCGGTAACCCTTTCATCTTTGCTCTGATGGCAGTTTGGATGAAAGAAGTCAGGTGGCTTTTGGTTGACTTGGCTGCGGAGGTTTCTATTCCATAGGTTTGGTACATGATTTTTTCAGGATCTGCGATCAAGGGAATAGGAGAGACCTCTTTATGAAAAATGCTAGACAACAATACTTTGGCTTTCGACTCAAAAAAGAAAATCATTTCTAAATTCAATTCCTGCAATTCAAGATGTTTTTTCTGAAGCGCATGAACCCGCAGGTTGCAGAACGGGCATCCTGCATGACGAAAGAATCCGATAAAAATTTTTTTACCTCTGTAATCCTCAAGCTTGATGTTTCTGTCGAAAATATCTTTTAACTCAAATGTAGGAGCACCCACATTGATATCGAGTGTAACACGAGCAGGATTTTCCATGGAATAGGTTTTGTTACGAAGCTAACATATTTGGAGGAGGAAAGTTTAAATAGTTTGGTACTTCCCGCTTGGTGTTTAAAATCTACTTTGATCTCTTTGGTTAAGAGAATTTCCTAAAGTATTTATAATCCGCGTAAAACGTACCTCCGGGAACCAACGATGCTAGAAGCGAAACAAATGTGATATAAGGTTTCCATTTGTATTCAAAAGTAACAACAAGCACCAGGAAACAGTAGGCCAAAAACAAAACACCGTGAGCCAATCCCACAGGAAACATAATGGTTTCGTAGTGCCAGATATATTTGAGGGGCATGGCCACACCAAATAAAAGGAGGGTACTGATCCCTTCTAAAAGCGCAAAAAGTCGTAAGGTTTTTATCATATGGTTGCGAAACTAAGGAAATTGAACTTATTCGTTACAGGATTAATTCAAAACGGATAGTGTCTTTTCAAAAATATTTGCAGCTTTACAACTCTCAATATGAATGCAATGGAAAATCAAAATCGCAGAAAATTTATTATAACACTGACAGCAATCGGTACCGCCTTAACGAGTTTCTCTTTTCCGAAAAAGAAGAAACCGAAAACTAATGTACTTTCCCATCATGTCTTTTTTTGGTTGAAAAATCCGGAATCAAAAGAAGACCTTGCGAAATTGATTTCGGGATTGAATTCCCTTCGAAAGATTGAAACCATTAAAGGCCTTCAAATTGGTCTTCCTGCCAGCACTGAAAAGCGGGATGTAGTTGACAATAGCTTTAGTGTTTCCGAACTTATGTTCTTTGAGGATGTAGAAGGCCAGAATGTTTATCAAAAACATCCTTTACATCAGCAATTCATTGATGATTGTTCCCATCTATGGGATAAGGTAATTGTTTACGATGCCATTGAAGTAAAACAATAGCAACCTGGTGAATGTTGGAATCACCACCTGAGGAAAAAAAACTTTCTACATTACTGGCACTTATTCTGGCGGGTGAGGCAATTTTTTTTCTTCCGTTTGTAATTGCCAGAATTTTCAGGCCTACTTTACTGGCGGTTTTCGAGATCAGCAACACACAGCTTGGTGCTTTCTTTTCCCTCTATGGTATCGTGGCCATGGTAGCGTATTTTTTTGGTGGCCCCCTTGCTGATCGTTTTGCGGCACGAAACTTAATGGCGCTTGCATTGTGGTTTACAGGTGTAAGCGGGATTCTTTTTGCAACAATACCCTCCAATCAGATTGTGTATGGGTTGTATGCTTTTTGGGGTCTCACTACCATACTTTTATTTTGGGCAGCACTTATTCGTGCCACACGCGAATGGGGAGGAAGCCATTTCCAGGGTAGGGCTTTTGGTTTTCTGGAAGCAGGCAGAGGAGTTGCCGCAGCGTTATTGGGATCCATTTCCGTTGTTATTTTTTCCTATTTCCTTCCGGAAGAAGGACCATCATTTGAAAAAGTTCGAAGCGATTCTTTTGGATATGTAATTCTTTTTGCCTCGTGTGTGACTTTTTTAAGCGGCATTCTTGTTTGGTTTTTTGTTCCTGTAAAGAGGAGTAATGAATTTGAAATATACGTTACTCTTTCAACCTTTCGAAAGGTATTGGTTACACCTGCTGTATGGATGTTGGCTGTTATCATCGTATGTGCGTATGTGGGATATAAAATCACTGATAATTTTTCGCTATTTGCAAAAGATGTCCTTTCTTTTACTGAAGTGGAAGCAGCAACTGTGGGCACCATTGCTTTATGGATGCGTGTAGTGGTTGCGATTGCTGCAGGTTATTTTGCGGATAGGTTTTCTGGATCCAAGATTATTATTGCTTGCTTCACGCTGAATTTAATTGGCGGACTTGCAATGGGCGTTGGGTTAGTGAGTACTTCTATTGGAGCTGTAGCCATTGCATTCACCACCATGTTGATAGGTGTGTATGGCGTGCGGGTTTTGTATTTCGCTGTGCTGCAAGAAGCAAACGTCCCTTTGTTTACTACGGGAACAGTAGTGGGCATCATTTCTTTTATTGGGTTTACGCCCGATATTTTTATGAGTCCATTGTCAGGTTTTTTTCTTGACAGGTTTCCAGGTGTTATGGGACATCAATTCGTATTTTTAGTTCTTGCTTTTTTCTCTCTCATAGGATTGATGACAGCAATTCGATTTTATCGACTAAATAAACTTAATTAAACCCCTTAAACGCTGTGTTTACCCGTATTATAATAACTGTTATATGTACACTTATTGGAATATTATTGTATATTGGCCTCCAATTCAATCGATTTAACTGTCATTTTAAGAAGAAATTGGTATGGAGGCTTATGTTTTAGGGGTTGACTATGGGACGGATTCTGTCCGTTCTATATTAGTGGATGCATCCACTGGGGAAGAGAAGGCTTCCTCCGTTTTTCACTATCCGCGTTGGCGAAGTGGGATGTTTTGTGATCCATCAAAGAATCAATTTCGACAGCATCCGCTGGATTATATTGAAGGTCTTGAATTTACGATTAAAGAGTGCGTAAAAATGGCGGGGGATTCAGCGCGTAAAAATCTAAAAGCAATTTCAATTGATACCACGGGTTCCACACCCATAGCGGTAAATAAACAAGGAGTTCCTTTATCCTTCACTCCAGAATTCGAAAAAAATCCCAATGCAATGTTTGTGCTTTGGAAAGATCATACCGCAACTAAAGAAGCTGCAGAGATCAATGTACATGCAGAAAAATTTGATATCAACTATCTGCAATTTGTAGGCGGTATTTATTCATCCGAATGGTTTTGGGCGAAGTTGCTTCATGTTCTGCGGGAAGATGAGGAAGTTCAAAAGGCTTGCTATTCCTGGGTTGAGCATTGCGATTGGATACCGTATTTGTTAACTGGAGGAGATGATGTACACCAATTGAAACGCGGGGTTTGTTCTGCCGGCCATAAAGCATTGTGGGCAGCAGAATTTAATGGTCTTCCTCCGGATGATTTTTTTACAGGAATAGATCCTTTGCTTTCCGGG
>JBGTGG010000106.1:0-14099 GCA_041746855.1 Cyclobacteriaceae bacterium
ATGTCGATCTGAAAGAACTTGGGCGCATGGCCCACCAGTTGAAATCAAATTGTGAACAGATTGGCATAATGGATTTGAGTGAACGCTTACATTCCATCGAAGTGTTCGCGGAAATAGAAAAGAAAGACCGCGCCTTTGAAGAAGCCAGTTCCCTCTTGCCATTGCTTGAGTCTATCCTTTCCGAATTGCGTCAAGGCATCCGGTCTGTGTGACCCACCTGTAAATTTCAGTACACATTACCCACCTCAGATTGTAGTAAAATCCAACAACTTGTTGGAATGAAATCCTGCAAAAGGACTCTCTATGCACGATAACGCAGGTGGCACAGTAGTTGGCAACCAATGAGCAACACCAGTCACAAAAATGAGAGAATCTATGAAAATTTCACAATTGTTGAACACTCCTGTGGGGGTATTGAGTAGAAAGAGTTTAATAGAAAAGGCCAGCATTTTGAAGCCGGGAGAAAAGGTAACGGAAGGAAACTTACTTCATAAAATCGCGCGCGTAGTATTGACCCCGCTCGATTATCTGGTTTTGTTTAGTACATTTTTTCTTCTATTTGGTGCAGCTGTATTGGTATACGAGCTACAACCGTCTTTTCATGACCTTCATTTGGATAGAATGGATACAACCCTTGGAAAGGCTTTCATTATTATTTCCCTAACACTGTTGGCATTCAGGCTGTGTTTTCTCGTGTATGTTTTTGTTTTGCACAAACGCTACAAACCTATACCATCCGTTTCAGATGACAAGTTGCCTACCTGTACGGTGATTGTACCTGCTTATAATGAAGGCAAGCTGGTGTGGAAAACTTTGAAAAGCCTTGCTGAAAGCGATTACCCCCCAGAAAAACTACAATTGATATGCATCGATGATGGCAGCAAAGACAATACCTGGCAATGGATGAAAAAGGCCAAACAGCAATTGGGAGAAAGGGTCGATATCTATCAGCAACCAAAAAATATGGGGAAGCGCCATGCATTGTATCGTGGTTTTCATTTGGCCACCGGTGATATTTTTATAACAGTCGACAGTGATTCTATCGTAAAAAAAGATACGTTACGGAACATGGTGAGCCCTTTTGCGGAAAATGAGAAATGTGGTGCTGTTGCAGGAAATGTACAAGTGCTTAACAACAAAGTTGCCATCATACCAAAAATGCTCAGCGTGAGCTTTGTGTTCAGTTTCGAATTTGTTCGATCCGCCCAAAGTGTTTTAGGATCTGTATTGTGTACACCCGGTGCATTGGCGGCATACCGCAGAAATGCCGTAATGAATTGTTTGCCTGAATGGATCAATCAAACCTTTATGGGGCAACCCTCCGACATTGGTGAAGATCGCGCCATGACGAATATGATTTTGAAGCAAGGGTATGAGGTGAAGTTCCAAAGCAATGCATATGTATTGACTGATACACCTGAAAAATATAAAAACCTGTACAAAATGTTTATTCGTTGGGAACGGAGCAATGTGCGGGAAAATATAATGATGAGCAAATTTGCCTTTACGGATTTCCGGGAAGGTCCAAAAACTGGTACACGATTATTTCTGATTAACCAATGGCTTAGGGTAATTACGGCTTATCCAATGGTGCTGATTATGTTGGGCTTTGTAGTGCTCCATCCTCTGCTTTTTATCAGTTCAACATTGCTTAGCATTTTGGTCTTTTCATCTATTCCCGCCCTTTTCTTTGCAAGAAGGCATTCCTTTGCGGAATCTGTTTGGGCGTATACCTATGGCATATTCCATACGTTTGCCCTGTTTTGGATTACACCTTATGCAATTGCAACCGCTAGCAGAAGAGGTTGGTTGACAAGGGGCTAAGTGTTGAGGATGGAAACCTGATTGTAAAATATACGGATTGATTGTTCTTTACGGTGAGTAGCAACGCGATCAACAATCAATCTTATACTGTTTAATTTTATAATACAAGGTTGACCTGTCAATATTCAAAGCATCTGCAGCTTTTGTTTTGTTGTACCGGTATTTCACAAGTGCATCCACGATCAACTGCTTTTCTTTTTCCTTGTTGTGTTCCTTTATGCTGAGTCCGGTTGATTGTAAAACTGAATCCTGTGGAATGGTCTTATCCAACTGCTTTTTTCCTTGCCCGTCTTTTAAGTTGACTGGTAAAACCTCCGGTGTGATTTCATTTCCGGAAGCGAGCAAAATGGCCCTTCGTATAATATTTCTTAACTCCCGCAAATTGCCCGGCCAGTGATAAGCTTCAAAAATCTCCATGACTTCAGGTGAAATAACCATCGTTGGCTTTTCTAATTCTTTGCATGCCTGCTGAATAAAAAAATCACAGAATTCATCCAAATCATCCATGCGTTCCCGTAAAGGTGGTACGTGCAATTCAAACTCATTAAGTCTGTGGTACAAATCATTTCGAAAGCGGCTTTCATCCGCACCTATGTCAAATTTGTAGTTTGTCGCAGCCACCAACCGAACATCTACATGGATTTCCCGATTGCCGCCAACTTTTTTAATGGAGTTTTCTTGTATTGCCCTCAACAACGAGACTTGTATATCATGAGGTAAGTTTCCAACTTCATCCAAAAAGAGGGTTCCTTCATGCGCTAATTCAAACAGGCCTTTTTTTTCAACATTTGCACTTGTAAAGGCTCCTTTGACATGACCGAAAAATTCACTTCCGGCCAATTCAACGGAAAGTGCACCACAATCTACAGCTATAAACGGCCCACCGCTCCGCCTGCTCATGCTGTGTATCGTCCTCGCGATGTGTTCTTTGCCCGTACCACTTTCGCCAATGATCAGTACATTCATTTTGGTCGGGGACACCACTGTAATATGCTTCCATAGTTGGCTGGTCTTATAATTCTTTCCAATGACATACCCACTTATATCTTCCTTTTGTTGTTTCGATTCGATATTACCTTCAGGCCGGGTGAGGGCCAGGCCAATAACTTTCAAGAGTTCATCCGGATTGACAGGCTTCGTTACAAATTCAAAGGCACCAAGTTTTATTGAATCAACCGCTACACGTATATCCGCATAGTTTGTAATTAAAATTACCGGCAAACCCTGGTAACTTGATTTTATCCTTTCGATAAGTTGCAATCCGTCCATGCCAGGGAGTTTGTAATCTACCAGCACAAGATCATATTTCTCTCTGGCCAATTCCGTAAGCGCACTATTGGAACTGTAAACAGATGTTGTCGTAAAGTTTTGTCGTTCGAGATAATTGCTCACTAACCCATTAAAAGATGGATCATCATCTACAACTAATATCCTCATGCCCATATTGATAATTTCATCCACCAAACTGAATTCACACCAAAAATAATACAAATAGATTGCATTCCGACAAACCCCTCCTACATCACAACACTGGTGAAATTATCCGCGCCACCGAATCAAGGAAGGTTATGAATGCACTCCTGTCTCTCCATTCATTAACATCCAATATTTCACTGTGTTCTATATCCTTGTAAAACTCATCTGTTAATTTTCCGTTCATCTTCTTCCCGTACATTACCGCGTTCACTTCAAAGTTCATTTCAAAACTTCTGTAATCCATATTGGCGGTACCTACAAACGAAACATGTTCATCGACTACCATCGTCTTGCTGTGGATAAAACCTTTTTTATAGCGGTAGATTTTAACACCAGCCTCCAGTAAGTCGGCAAAGTAAAATCGTGAAGCCGCATCGACAAAACGTGAGTCAGAAGTATACGGTACCAGCAATCGCACATCCTTCCCACTCAATGCTGCTTTCTTAATAGCACTTAAGATTGATTCATTCGGTATGAAGTAAGGCGTGGTGATAAATACATTCTTTTGTGCCATGGAAATAGCCGTAAAATAGGCGAACATAATACTCGCACGCTTATGGTCCGGGCCACTACATACAATTTGCACCAGCTCATCATGGGCAGGAACAGAAGGCAACGCTGGGAAGAGTGCTTTCGAAAACGGCAAGCGCTCGTCTGCACAAAAAGCCCAGTTGGAAAGAAAATGGTATTGCAGGGAATGTACCGCCTCTCCTTCCAACTTGACGTGCGTATCGCGCCAATACAGTTGGTTTGAACCGCTGTTTACATACCGGTCTGAAATATTGATGCCTCCGGTAAAGCCGATGCTTCCATCAATTACAATAATCTTGCGATGATCTCGGTAATTGATGCGGCTGGCAAGAACTGGAAACCGAACTTGATAAAAGGGTTTTACAATTACACCGTGTGATTCAAGTTCAAGCTTGACATTTTTCCGAAAACCAAGACTACCAAACGCATCATAAATTACCCTTACGGTGACACCCGCGTTTGCGCGTTCAATCAAAATATCTTTGATGGAATTTCCGATTCCGCTGTTTTCAAAAATATAATATTCGATATGGATGTGGTTTCGTGCAGCCTTCAAACAACGCGCCACTTCCGGAAATTTCTGTTCTCCATTTACCAGGAGGCTTACTTTATTTTTAGTAACCTTGTTATACGAATCCTTGATCAGCAAATTGACCAAATCAATATGATGGCCAATCAGTTCCCGGTTATCCGATACCAACTGCGCTGAATCGGTTACGATATTTTGCTTTAACTCGTCAAAGAAGTGTTCATTGCCCACTTGCTTCTGTTGGTAGAGCCGCGCTTTACGATAGTTGACGCCAAATGTGAAGTATACGATCGTGCCGATTAGCGGAAGCAAAAGGATCAATAAAATATAGGCTGCTGTTTTGGTTGAACTATGCGTGTCCATGATCACACGGATCGCTGTAAATAATGCGATCAGATAAACAAAAACCCAAAAAAATGTTTTTGGATCCGATAATAACTCCTGAAGGTAACTCATACAGAACAAGATAGAAATACCTTGCCAACATTCCATAATAAAGAAACACAAAACGCGGTTTCAAATATCCATTCCTATCCAAGGTCAACGCCTTAACACTTTTATTTCATTGTCATAGCTTCCCTTCATAAAATAGGAAACCAAAACTTATTTGAATATCATCACACTAACCAATACCTTAGTAATTAATTCAAAAGCGCAAATGGAATATTCTATTAAATCGATACGCCCATTCATAGGCGCAAAGGACTTTGAAACCTCCCGGAATTTTTACCTTGACCTGGGGTTTAATGAATTTCAGATACCGGAAAGTAAAATGTCATTCCTTTCGATTAAAGGTTTCGGTTTTTATTTACAAAATGCATTTGTCAAAGATTGGGTCGATAATTCGATGCTGTTTTTGGAAGTTGAGAATCTTGAAGATCACTTGGATCAACTAACGAAACTCAACCTGGAAGAAAAGTATAAAGGTGTTCGAATTTCGAAAATTCATCGCAATGATTGGGGAAATGAGTTCTTCCTACACGATCCCAGTGGTGTCCTATGGCACATTGGGGAATTCAATACCAATCCCTAGTCCTACTTTATCATGTTTGAATATTGCGTGCCTACGGCACTCAGATATAATGTTAATCTAATAGCTACCAACATTTCATGCCTACGGCATGGGAAAGTTCCGGAAATTTCAAAAAAAAGGGTAGCCTTACAAAACTGAATATAATTCATGTTTAGTTGAATTTACAAAGTTGGACTAGCTATTCATCCTTCAACACATCCACCGGATTGGTTAATGAAGCACGAATGGCCTGGTAGCTCACGGTTGCCAAAGCAATCAACAACGTAACGCCAATCCCCACTATGAACATAAACGCGCTTAGCTCAATACGGTAGGCAAACTTCTCCAGCCACTTTCCCATGGTGTATCCCGACAAGGGTGCCGCAAAAATAAAAGCGATAAAAATCAACAGCACAAATTCGCGGGAGAACAACACTAGTATCTGTGAAGTAGAAGCACCCAACACTTTACGAACACCGATTTCCTTTTCGCGCTCGGAAGCCATAAAGGAAACCAATCCATACAAACCAATGCATCCAATAAAAATAGCGATGCCTGAAAATATGGAAAGCAATGTGGTCATCTTTTTTTCACTTTGATAGAACTCTTCGATTTGTTCGTCTAAAAACTGATAATGAAAAAGGAAGTTATCGTATTGTGTGCCCCAGGCTTTTTCAATTTCAGCCACCAGCGAAAGCGGATCATGAGTATTTACTTTAACCGCCATCTCATGATAATCATTGATTTGCGAAAGAATAATAGTAGGCCCCACTTCCTCATCCAGCGACATCGTGTGAAAATCTTTCACCACACCCACTACGGGATAGGTCTTTCCCCAGAGTTTTAAATTCCGGCCAACAATGTCTTCCGGTTTTTCCAATCCCAATGATTTCACCAAGTTCTCATTGACAACAAAACCATTCATCGTATCACTGGGCTGGTAGGTTGTGCCTGCAAGTAGATCCAATTGAAATAAACTAAAATATTCAGCATCGGCTAATTTTACTTGCGTCAAAAACTGACCTTCAATGCCCGCTACAGTAAAATCAGTTACGGCAACCGATCCGCTTGAAGGTGGTGCCATACACAGGCTTACGCTTTCGACACCCGCCATACGTTCGGTCTCCCTTTTTAGTACATGCTTCTTTTCAACACTTTGTGGTTCAGGCAACGCTATCATCAAAATCGCTTCTTTATTAAAACCCAAATCTTTATTGTTGAAATATTCCATTTGACTTATCAAGATAACTGTACATATTATCAATAATTGTGAGCAGAAAAACTGAAACACTACTAAAATTCTTCTCAGAAGAAATCCACCACTACCCCTATTGGATATTTTATTCTTTAATGCCTGAACTGGCCGAAAACCTGATAACACAAACGCAGGATACAAACCAGACAAAAGCCCAACAACCACCCACAACACCGCCAGGAAAATTCCAGTCTGCAACACATTGCCATTTACATGAAGATCCAATCCAATAAATGAATTCAGGTTGATCAATCCAAGTTCGGCAAAACCGGTTCCTACCAAAATGGCTAGGGCTGTAATCATAAGGGTTTCACTTAAATACTGAGCGATCAATTCGAAACGTTGACCGCCCAATACTTTTCGGATGCCCACTTCTTTCGAACGTTTTACAGCAACCGAAGTAGCGAGGTTAACAAAGTTGATACATGCTGTAACAATTAAAAGAATACCAATCAGTGCCATGGCCCATATGGATTCCCGGCTGACGGTCTTAAAGTTGTAATTGGTATATAAACTACTAAAATGAAAATCGCTCATGGGTTGCAAGTCCCGCGACATCTCTTTTGCATTTTTCTCACCTATATATTTAATGTCAAAGTCCTTCATCAACGGTTTCAGGCGCTCAGGCGAAACCCCTGGTGAAAGCATAACGTAACATTGATCATCACTATACGTGCTCGTCCAACCTTGCTTCACTTTTTCTTCTTCGATGGTCTTATAAGAAAATAAAGCATGAAATGGAAAATCGGTGTTATTAGGAAAGTCTTCCATCACAGCCGCCACGGTCATCTCATGGCGCATATCTAAACTAAAAGATTTACCAATCGGATTCTCATCACCAAATAATTTCTTCGCCATGGATTCCGATAGGATAGCTTTATTCGGTTCATTCAACGGTGCTGAGCGATCACCGGAAATAATTTTGCGATCAAAGAAGTTAAAATAGTTAGAGTTGGTGAATGCCATCCCTTGACTCTCTTCAAATATTCGCTTCTCTCCATTTTCTTCAATGATGATGGTATTGTCGTGACCACCCGATATAAACAGCACATTTTCCAATCCGGAAATCTCCTTTTCAAATGCATCGGGAAATACAGCAGGAACACCCGTTCCATAACTCACCTTTCCCTGATAAGATGAAGAAGTAACGACCCGATAAATCCGATCCCGATTGGCATGGTAGTCATCATAGCTGATGAGAAAATTGATCATTAAAAAAAGCACGAGACTGCACGAGATGCCCAATGCCAATCCCAACACATTTACAACCGTATAGCCAAGGCTTCGCTTTATATTCCGAAACGCGATTAGAAAATAATTTTTGATCATTATATTATTCAGCTTTTAATACTTCCACAGGGTTAATGCGTGATGCTTTAAAGGATTGATAACTCACCGTTACCCAAGTAATCAGCAAGACTGCAATCCCGGCAAAAACAAAGGGCCACGCTCCTACTTCTACCTGATAGGCAAACTGGCTCAGCCATTGATTGATTGCGTACCATGCTATCGGAACTGAAATCACAAACGCAATAATTATCAGGCGTGTGAAATTCTTATTCAACAACATCACCACTTGTGATGAAGACGCACCAACCACTTTACGAATACCAATTTCCTTTTTGCGTTTTTCACCTGCATAGGTCACCAAACCAACCAATCCAATCGAAGCTATTAAAATTGACAACGTAGTAAACAAAGAAAACAAACCGCCCATGCGAACTTCCTCTCGATACTGACGTTCCCAATCCTCATCTAAAAAAGAGTAGTTAAGGGGAATACCAACATTACTCATTGCCTTCCACTTTTTTTCGATTGCGTCAATGACAGCTTGAGTTTCACCACTTCTTACTTTCAGCACCACCAAGCGCCTATCTCCCCAAATAGGTGAATCAATATGTGTAAACATCGCGGGAGCAATGGCCCTATGAAGGGAAGCATAATGATAATCTTTAACAACACCTATAATTTCCAAGTACCCATCATCAGACCCAATCTTTTTCCCCAATGCTTCTTCATTGGCCCAACCAAAAACTCTCGCTGTCATTTCGGTAACGATGATTTTGTAAATATCATATGGTCTTTCTTTCTCAAACATTCTACCGGCCACTATTTGTAATCCCAATGCGTCAAAATAATATTCATCAATTTTCACCTGACTAATCGATACTTGGGTTGTGCCGCCTTCATTGCCAAAAATATCCTCAAAGGAACCAGCTCCTGGTACGGCCATACCAATAGAAGCTACTTCAACTCCTGATGTCTGGCTGAACTCATCTCTGAAAGAAACTAACTTATTGCCCAGTTTTTCTGCATTGTTTACCACCAACACATTTTCGCGATCGAAACCTAAATCCGTATTCCTGAAAAATTCAAGCTGGTTATACACCACTACCGTAACTACCATGAATACAATCGAAATGACATATTGAAAACCTACCAAGCCATTTCGCATGGCTGCTCCTTTCATTCCCGATGATCTTCCCTTCAATACTTTAGCAGGCTGAAAGGATGTAAGGTAAATCGATGGGTATAACCCTGCTAATGTTCCAATAAAAAATGGAAAAACAGGAACCAACCAAATAAGCAGTGGATCACTCCAAACTGAGAAACTCAATTGAAAATCAAAAAAGGTAGATATCAGGATACGCAACAACTCCAACATTCCTAATCCTAAAACGGTAGATACAATTGCGAGCAGAATCGACTCCAGCTGAAATTGAAGAAATAGGTTGTGGCGCAACGCTCCCAGCACTTTCTTTACTCCTACTTCTTTGGCTCTCGACTGCGCCCGAGCGGTAGCGAGATTTACATAATTGATGATCGCAATGATCAATACGAACAATGCCACAATTCCAAAAATGTATAAATATTTAATATCGCGAACCGTACCAATTCTATTATCTCCGGCATACAAGTGAATGTTTTCAACCGGCATCAGCTCAAACTTCCAGTCTCCCTTACCCCGCATGAACTCATCAAAATCCAATCCCATGCGACTGCTAAAAGAGGGCTTCACATGGAGATCAACTATAGACTGAATCTTCTCTTCGAATGAAGCTGCTGAGGTTTCAGGCTTTAATTTAACATACGTTACCATCTGTGTCCATATCCAACTCCAATCAAATTGCTTGATGTTCGGGTTTGTATACATGGAGATTAGGTAGTCAAAATGAAAGTGTAAATTATCGGGTTGAGGTTTCGTTACCCCTGTTATCTCAACCGGAATTTTTTCATCACCAAACAGTAGAATTTTTCCCAGTGCAGGTTCATTTCCAAAAATCTTTGCAGCCACTTCAGAAGAGATTACAACTTTGTTAATGCCCATTAGCGCGGTTGTACGATCACCTTCTTTTAAAGGAAAATCAAAGAACTCAAAAAATGTGGAATCCGCTCCCAAAATATTGTCTTCATTGAACGCCAATACCTCGCCATCTTTTTGTTGATGCCTAACCAAATAAGAACCAGGTGTATTAATGCGCAAAACACTTTCTACTTCCGGGTAGTCTTCACGAAGCACATGCGCTAACTGTGGCCCACTCGAACTCATGATCCCTCCTTCCGGAGACCAAATCAACGTCTGATCAACACGGTATAATTGATCAAGATCAGGATGTGTTTTATCATAACTGGTTTCAAACCGGATAAAACTTGTGATCAATAAACACACGGCCAGGCCAAGTGCCAATCCCCCCACATTGATCACTGCGAAGTAGCGTTCCCGCAAAATGTTTCGAACAGAAGAAGTAAAATAATTTCTAAACATAATCTTATTCGTTTCGGATAATGGTGGCAGGATTGACCAGGGCAGCTTTGATCGATCTGTAACTTACCGTGATAAAAGTCAATACTAAGGTGATGATGATCCCGATGGCAAAAACATTCCAACCGATACTAATTTTATAGGCGAAAGTTTGCAGCCATTGGTTCATCGCAAACCAGGTTAGTGGGGCTGCAATAGCAAATGCAATCAACACCAGCCTTAAAAAATCTTTTGAAAACAAAAGGGCGATATTCGATACGGAAGCACCCAATACTTTACGAACGCCTACTTCTTTCATCCGTTGTGTGGTCATAAAAGAAACGAGGCCGTACAACCCAAGGCAACCAATAAAAATTGAAATACCGGCAAAAATTGAAAACAATGTAAAAAGCCTGTCCTCCGCTTTGTAAAATTCTGCAAGGTCATCATCAAGAAAAGAATATTCATAGTAGTAATCCGGATATAATTCTTTCCAGTTCTTTTCTACAAAGGATAAAGTCTCATCTATATTTTTGGGTTGCAAACGAAGGCCCGCATTGAAATAGAAATAGGGATAGTTAATAATCACAACCGGGTCGATGGTTTTATGAAGGGAGGCGATATGAAAGTCATCCACCACGCCTATTACCGGGGCGTTGATCTTATTCAAGCCAATGGTTAAATGTTTGCCGATGATATCCTCTGGATTGGGAAACCCCATTTGTTTGGCGGCAGTTTCATTCACCACCAATACGTAGCTCCGTTCCTTTTCAGGGATTTCATCCAACGTTTGTTTCTCTTGTGTTTCCGAAAACCATTCGCCTGCAATGAGTTTGAGCCCGTATGTTTCCAGATAGTTTCGATCCGCAACTTTTAAGCCCATATCAAACTCTTCATCACGTCCTTTTTCTGTAAGAAAGTAGGTTGTGCTGATATTGTTTTCGCTGGAAGGCGATCCCACCGAAAAACTAACATTTGAAATGTTGGGATTGGTTTCCAGTCGCTCTTTAAACTGCATCATCTTCGTGCTGGTATTGTCAGGCATTTGAACATCTATAATGAACTCCTTATCAAAACCCAGCGGTTTGTTTTTGAAGTATTCCATCTGTTGCGAAACTACAATGGTTCCGATAATCAATGCCTGGGCAATGAAAAATTGAAAGACCACCAATGCCCTTCGCAAGAAAGCTCCGGAAGAACGCGTACCACTGATTTTATTCTTCAGTACTTCGTTGGGATTAAATCCAGAAAGGATCATTGCCGGATAAAAGCCCGATAAGAATGTGGTAAATAGGATTAAAATAACAAGGAATATCATGATCTGCGGGCTCGTAAACAATGCAAGCTCCATCGACTTTTCAAGAAATGCATTCAGCCACGGTAACACCCATTCCACCAAACAAAGTGAGATAAAAACAGTGATCAGAATTAGTATAAAAGTTTCACCGAGAAAGTAGGTAACTAATTGATTTCTTTGCGCGCCTAATGTTTTCCGTATCCCAATCTCTTTCGACTTTCTGATCGCCAAGGCAGTGGCCAGGTTCACAAAGTTTATACAGGCCACCAGCAAAATGAAAATACCAATAATTGCCAGTACGACTAAGTTATTGGAAGAGACACTCGTGATACCGGACGGGTTATCCGGATACAATTCACTAAAATGAATTTCTGACAAAGGTTGAAGGAAGTAATGTTGTTTTTCTGCATCGGCCGGTTTTAGTTCTTTGTTTATCAAACTTTTTAAACGCGTATTTACAGATTCCACGTTCATCACATCCGGCAATACCACATAACTAAAACCTGCAATAGACATCCCCCATTCGTCTATTGGAAGTCCTAAGTAATCAGAATCGAATGAGGGCATTGACACAATCATGGAGAACTGAATGTGGGAAGTTGCTGGCGGATCTTTAACTATTCCGGCTACGAAAATTTCAATTTCATTGGCAATCATGATTTTAGCTTCCGGATCAATCGGTCCTAAACTTTCAGCCAATGATTCTGTAAGGAAAACTGCTCCGGGTTGGCCAAGGGCTATGGATGGATTTCCAGAGACCACTTCAAAATCAAAAACATCAAAGAACAAAGAATCGGCAAAGAGAATATCATCAACTATTCTTTTGTCATTTCCGATGGTCAACAAATCGTTGCGTTGGTAATGTATTTGCGTTACCGATACATCATCAAAATCATTGCGAAAAGCTTTTGTAAACGGATACGGTGTAACCGCTGTATGCTCTACACCCGAAGCGTTGGTTGATTCGCGCACCACGCGATAAATATTTTTGTATTTCGTATGAAATTTATCGAAACCAACTTCATTAGAGATAATCAGAAAAATCAAAATACAGGCGGTGACCCCAACCGAAAGTCCCAGCACGTTGAGTGCCGTATACGACTTCGTTCTCGAGAAATTTCGAAAGGCTGTGGTCAGATAATTGCGGATCATGCTTTATTTTTTTACACAGTCAGGCGAAAGCTGTACCAAAATCGTAAATAACTGATATTCAATAGTTTTATGTGCTAATTTACAAATTAATGTATCGCAAACGATACACTCGATTAGTTGATATCGTTACACTATTCTAGCTTTGGAAAAACTGAAATAAATGGATTCAGCGAAAATACTCATTATCGATGACGATACGGATGTGCTCGAAACAGCGCGGATGTTTTTAAAACAAGAGTTCAAAGACATCCTTATTGAAAGCGATCCGGAAAGAATTCCAACGCTATTACAAAAGCATACTTTTGATGCCATCCTTTTGGACATGAACTTCAAACGTGGCGTCAATGACGGTCATGAAGGATTCTTTTGGTTGGATCGGATCATCAAAACGGATCCGGATTCTGTTGTTATTTTAATCACCGCTTATGGGGAAGTAGACATTGCAGTGAAAGCCATGAAGCAAGGTGCTGTTGATTTTGTTTTAAAGCCATGGAAAAACCAAAAGCTACTCGCTACCATTCATTCCGCAATTCAATTACGGAAATCGAAAAGGGAATTGCAGAAGGCGAATGCCGTTCGCGAAAAGTTAAGCGAAGATGTTGACCAATCGTTTGTTGATTTCATTGGAGAATCAACGGCCATCATGCGTGTCCGCGAATTAATTGAACGCGTTGCCATCACCGATGCAGATGTTTTGATCCTTGGTGAGAATGGGACCGGAAAAGAATTGGTGGCGCGAGCGATTCACCGCAAGTCCACTCGAAAAGACAATGCGTTTATTAGCGTTGACCTTGGCGGGATCACGGAGACACTTTTTGAAAGCGAACTCTTTGGCCATGTTAAAGGTGCCTTCACCGATGCACGGCAAGACAAACCCGGCCGGTTTGAAATTGCTTCTGGTGGAACTTTGTTCCTCGATGAAATCGGAAACCTTTCCCTCCCACTTCAATCTAAATTGCTCACCGCCATTCAGCAACGTAAAATTCAGCGGGTCGGGTCGAACCAGGAAATCCCCATCGACATCCGATTATTGTGCGCCACCAATATGCCTTTATATGATATGATTGCCGAAAAAGAATTCCGTCAGGACTTGTTGTATCGTATCAATACTGTTGAGATACGGGTTCCACCTTTGCGCGAACGCGAAGAAGATATTCCATTGCTAGCCGAGCACTTTCTGAAAAGCTTTTGTAAAAAATATAAGAAGCCACTGCTCACGATCGAGAAATCGGTGATGGCCAAAATCCAAAAGTATCAGTGGCCCGGTAACATCCGCGAATT
>JBGTGG010000107.1:0-1955 GCA_041746855.1 Cyclobacteriaceae bacterium
TCTGCTCTCTCCCCGCCAAAAATAACCGGAATCCCAATCCAATAGTAATGGCCAAGAATGAGGTAACACCTTCGCTTTCCAATTCTATATTCTTTACTTACTTTGTTTGTGTATAAAAAAATAGATGGACGAACTCGAAAAATCCCTTCCCCTTTCGGAGGGAATGGTGGATGCTGAACAGGCTGGCAAAGCCGATCTTTCAAATGAAAACCGGGTGTGCTTAAACTGCAGCACTCCACTAACCGATAAATTCTGTCCGCACTGTGGCCAAAAGGATATCCCCAAAAGGCAAACGCTAGGTGAACTGATCATGAATTTCATCGGCTCGTTCACCAGTTTTGAATCCAAGTTTTTCCAAACGGGCTGGACCTTGTTGAGCAAGCCCGGCTTTCTGGTGAAAGAGTATAACAACGGACGAAGGGAACGCTACTACCACCCTGCACGTGCGTATGTTTTTATCAGCTTTGTGTTTTTCCTGTTATACCTCTCCCTTCCAGAGGAAGATACCAATGTTATTCACCCCAAAAGCACAGTAGAAATTGACGGTAAACAAAAGAATATTAAAGACCTCGACTTGAATGACCCGACCCTTCCTGATTCAATAAAAAACAAAATCAAAAAATCGGAGGAAAAAATTTTTACACTGGGATCCATGGCCTACAAATCGAAGCAAGAATATGACTCCATCCAATTAACATTTGCAGAAGATAAACGCGACAACTTCATTGAACGCATGGCCCAATACCGAGAAATCGAAATCAATGATAAATACAAAGGAAGAAAAGACGACTTCAACAAAGCGTTCACCGCAGCTTTCCTTTCGCACTCGCCAAAAGCATTTTTCTTTTTGCTCCCAATTTTTGCGCTCATCCTAAAACTGCTTTACATCCGAAGGGATTTCTTTTATACCGAACACCTGGTGTTTACCATTTACTTCTATAACTTTTTCTTTCTGGTAGGGATAGCTTCTTTACTGATCGAACTAATTCCGGGAATGGATTGGTCTTCAATTATCGTTTTTCTGGGCATCCAGGTTTACCTGTGGGTTGCCATGCGGAGAGTCTACCAACAAGGGAAATTTAAAACCACCGTAAAATTCTTCCTCCTGAATGGAATTTTCTCCCTTTTCATGCTTGTTGCACTAGTGGTGAATGCAATTGTCGCTTTCTTGCAATTATAATGTCTTTATTTACTCACGCACCTTTAGCAGAACGTATGCGCCCTAATCGGCTGGACGACCTGATTGGTCAGGTTCATCTCGTGGGGCCAAACGGGATTATCAGACAAGCCATACGGGCAGGCAATATTCCTTCTATGATTTTATGGGGACCACCGGGGGTTGGTAAGACTACCATTGCCAATATCATCGCCAATGAAATCAATAAACCCTTTCATATTTTAAGCGCCATTAACGCAGGTGTCAAAGAAGTTCGCGAAGTAATTCATAAAGCAAAACATGCACCCCGCTCTATATTATTTATAGATGAGATTCATCGCTTTAACAAAGCCCAACAAGATGCCTTGCTTGGCGCGGTTGAGAAAGGCACGATCACGTTGATAGGCGCGACCACGGAGAATCCATCCTTTGAGGTGAACTCCGCCTTGCTTTCGCGCTGTCAGGTTTATGTATTAAAACCATTATCAGAAGATGAACTCCTTCAACTCGTTGAACATGTTTTGAAAAGTGATAAAGAAACCTCCCAGCATGAAATCGTCATTGAAGAACATCAGGCGCTGCTTAATTTGTCGGGGGGTGATGCACGCAAGCTTTTGAATCTTATCGAACTGATCGTTGAATCATTCCCTGATCAAAAAATAATAGTGAATGATGCGTTAGTGATGAATGTGGCGCAAAAGAAAATTGCCATCTACGATAAAAGCGGGGAACAGCATTACGATATCATTTCAGCATTTATCAAATCCATTCGCGGTAGCGATCCCAACGCAGCAGTTTA
>JBGTGG010000108.1:0-9613 GCA_041746855.1 Cyclobacteriaceae bacterium
GGGAGACTCTGCGGGGAAGAAAGCCAAAAGAATGGCTACACAAAAATATTCTCTTGATTGCCTTTTAGTGTACGCAGCGCTCGGTTCATATACGTGCTTTTAATAAAACCTTTCAACGATAGATCCTCATCAAGCTCGGGCCATTCAATTGCAATGCCATCACTCACTAATTCCCAATTGTTCAGTTTTTTAGCGCTTGCTTTTTTTAGCTTTGGAAAGTCTGATATTTTGGATTTTATAATAATACCATTGCTCAATATTAATACTAGTAAATCCATATCCGGATCCAAAAGGACATGCCGTATTCTTAAACCCTTTTCAAAAATCAATTGATCAAAAGGATCAGCAGCTCTCTTATTTCTTACAGGCTTTGATAAATTTTTCCTACGCAAAGTACTCATCCCATTTATTGATTAAAGTTTCATAATTCAGCTCAACCAGTTTCATAATATCCCTTCGTTCCCTCACTGTAAAGTTATAACTATATTCTTCTGCAATATCAGGACGAAGCCAAATCTTAGAATTCCCTCCTGCTTTTGTAACATGGACATGGGCCGGTTCATTGTTTTCATTGCTATAGAACTTGAACTTGTAACCTTTTACATTCAAAACTGTAGGCATAACACAATAATAGTAGTTTTCGTGCTTTCACAACTTCTAATCCTTCACCTTCACCGGATACGCTGGCCGCACCGGATCAACCTGCGGATTCTTCTTCAGTTCATCCAATGCAACTTGTATCGCTTTCTCCAACTGCGGATCTCTGCCAGCTATTACATCGACTGGTGTTTGCTCTACTTCGATATCGGGTGGCACACCCACATTCTCTACTACAAATCCATCTTTTGTCCAGATGGCAACATTCGGTGCGGTCACGGATCCGCCATCAATAAATTCCGGGAAGCCCAACACACCAACCAGTCCGCCCCATGTGCGTTTGCCAACAATCGTACCCACATTAAACTTGCGGAACATCCACGGCAACATATCGCCACCGGAACCGGCTGTCTCATCAATGATCATCACCTTTGGGCCCTGGATACTCGCGCTCGGTGATTTCAAATCTTTTCCATACCGGAAATTCCAATGCGCCTGGTATGGTCGCAATAAAATATCAATGTAGTAATCAGCTAATTGTCCACCGCCATTAAAACGCTCATCCACAATGATGGCTTTGCGATTGGCTTGCGGGAAGAAATAGCGTTTGAAATATTGATGTCCAAGTCCGGCAGTGTTTGGTACATACACATACGCCACTTGTCCGTTTGTTGCTTCCGTTACTTTCTTCAAATTTCCTTCAACCCAATCACGATTACGAAGACCGTATTCATTTCCTACCGGAACGACTTTCACAACGCGTGATCCACTCATGGTGGTGTTGGGGCCAATGGTGAGTTCTACGATTTTACCATCTGTATTTTCGAAGTAACTAAAAATACTTTGATCGGCTGTCACTTCTTTTCCATTTACCGCAAGGATATACTCGCCCACTTTTGCATTGATGCCGGGCTCGGTCAACGGTGAGCGTAAATTAGGATTCCAATTCAATCCACCATAAATCTTTTTGAACTGATAGCGATTGTTAGCTATTGAATAATCCGCGCCAAGCAATCCACCACCCACGCGTTCCGGATTGCCAAGGCGATCTCCCCTGCCTTGCAGACGGTGATGGCCTACACCTAACTCGCTGCACATCCATTCGATTAAACGATTCAAATCACCGCGACAAGAAAGGTCTTGCAAGAAGGGCTCATATTTCTTTTTCATCGCTACCCAATCGGCACCGTGCATACCGGGATCATAAAAATAATCGCGGTTGATGCGCCAGGCTTCATTAAAAATATTGACCCACTCTTTTGTAGGGTCAATTTTCACTTCAATGCTTTTTACATCGAGTATTCCTTTTCCCGGTTCGGGTTTTTCACCAAGGGTTGAAATACCAATGGTACTTCCTTTAAAGTATAGCATCTTCTTTTTATCAGCGGAAATGGTGAATGCATCCGCATCCAGCACTTCGCTATCCTTTCGCTTCTTGATATCATACTTATGGACTTTGTTTCCACCGTCACCGGAAGCGATATAGAAGATTTCATTTTCTTTTCCTGCACCGAGCTGATAATAATTTCCTTCCTTCAACGGAATATCAATGATGCGGCTTTGCAATCCATCAAAATCAATGGTGATGTTGGCGATTTTCGGTGAGGGCGTTTCTTCTTTTTTATCTTTTTTAGGATCAGGCTTTTCTTCTTTCGGTTCGTCTTTCTTTAGTTCTTCTTCGTCACTCTCTTTGGCAAAAGGTGAGATGGTAGATTTTTGCAACGTCACCAAATAAATTGAATTCGAGTAGCGCATATCGGCATTGGACTGGTCGAACCAGTTTATTACCGGCCCTGCATCCGTAGACGCAAGGAAATACAAATACTTTCCAGCGGTGTCAAAAACAATTTCCGAAACATCACTAAGTCCATCGCTGATGGGATGAGATTTTCCCTGATCAACAGAATATACAAACGCTTGTCGGAAATTGGTTTCCAGTACTTTGTTGTAGGCGATCCATTTTGAATCGGAAGACCAATCACCATGCAATTGGCGGAAGATGCCGGGAGTATACATTTCATCTGCATCAATTTTCTTGCTTGTTCCGGAAGCCACATCCAAAACATAAAGTGCCCGACTATTATCTACATAACTAATTTTTTTACTGTCGGGCGACCAGAAGATATCAGCATAAAAACCGGCACCGTTTAGTTTTAATTTACGCGGTGTTCCTTTTCCATCTTGTGATTGAATAAACAATTCAAACTCACCAGAAGCATCTGAAAAATACGCGATTGACTTTCCGTCAGGCGACCAGGCAGGAAATTTCTCATGAGCGCCCGGGGTTTGTGTTAAGTTTCGCGCGTCCCCTTTTTCAGCGGGCACGGTTACAATTTCACCTCTGAAATCAAAAACAGCCCGTGCACCGGTTGGTGAAATATTTCCACTGCGAATGTATTGACCACCTTTCACATAGCGCTCGCGCAATTCCAGCAAGTCGGTAGAAATTCCAACTTTCATTTTTTGTGAAGCTGCACTTCCCGTTTTGGTATGAAGATATCCTGCTTGTTCAAAAATTATTTTTCCATTTTTAATATCAGCATTCAGGATTGGAAAATCTTTAAAGTCGGTTTGCTGTGTAACGGCTTTCGAATTGGTGTCATACGCATAAAGATTAAACTCACCATTTCTGTCACTTAAGAAGTAAACGGTATTGCCATCCCACATCGGGTTGATGTCGTTGCATCCTTCCTTTGGTTGCGGGATTTTAACAACACCATGATCCGAAAAATTATACAGCCATAGCGTTGAAATGGTACCACCACGGTAATGTTTCCAAACCTGAAACCTGGGTGATATTGGCGTGTAGGCCATCTGTTTTCCATCGGGTGAATAGGCTGCATAATAGGCGTTGGGAATAGCAAGTTGCTTTGGAAAACCTCCGGTTACGGGCACCGTGAAAAGTTGTGCATAGCGATTGGTAAAAACCGAACGTTGCGAAATAAACAAAACCGATTTTCCATCTGGCGTAAAACCGCGGACACCATCGGCACCGGGATGCCACGTAAGCCGTGTGGGGATTCCACCCGTTACCGGAACGATAAAAACATCTACATTGCCATCGTACTCCGCACTGAAGGCAATGAGTTTTCCATCGGGAGAAAATGTAGGATTAGATTCTACCCCCTCATCAATGGTTAACCTTTTTGGATTCGAACCATCGGCATTGGCTACCCACAAATCTTCGGCATAAATGAAGGCAATATGTGTAGCAGAAATGGCAGGTTGTGAAAGTAACCGCGTGTCTGTCGGATCGATGGCAAACAAGGAAGATGAAGTGAGGAAAAGAACAACCAGAAGACTGTAAAATATTTTTTGCATGACGAACTATTTGATACAGAGGTAAGTTAGCAAATTATTCCTGCTGTGACCAAAAAATCAGGAGTGAATCCTTTACATTCACAACTTAAACCTACAACCCATGCTAAAAAAAATCTTAATCGGAGTCGGTATTGTGCTGGTAGTCCTTATTGGATTTATCGCCTACTCAATTCTCACCACCAAAAAACATAGTCCTGCTGATGTAGCAGAATACAAAGATGAAGATGGTTTGGAGATTACAGTGAAGTATTACCAACCCTATAAAAAAGGAAGACAACTCTTCGGAGGTGAAGGGGCGTTGGTTCCCAACGGCAAAAAATGGCGGACCGGTGCAAATGATGCAACCGAAATCAACTTTAATCAAGATGTACAGATTGGCGGCCAAACGTTAAAGGCTGGAACGTATTCGCTTTATACAATTCCGGGAGATGCTGAATGGACTGTTGCATTCAACTCAAACACAGCCTATTGGGGCGTTGGTTTTTCTGATGTTTTTGATGAAACGAAAGATGTATTGCGCGCGAAGGCTTCTGTTTCAAAAACCAATGAAGAACTGGAGCAATTCACGATCAATTTTTCTGATGGCCCTGTTATGAACCTGGCCTGGGGCGATACGAAAGTGAGTTTGCCCATTAATTAATTGTTATTGCGAAAACACGTCTATTGAACCACGCTGTGGTTCTGCTTTTAATTACTTACTAGCCCCCAGATTTCATCTGGGGATAGTAATATTGAATCCCTCCCGGGATTCCAATGTTCAAGCAAGTCAATATTAGATTATTGCAGACTAACGAGGGTAATCTCAGCTCCATCTGAATCCTGAAGGGATTCAATAGCAATAACACCACATGAAATGTGGTGATTACGAACTAACGTAGCCCAAAACCCTAACAGGGTTGAATACTCTATCACACATCAAAACTGACTCAGAAACCATGTATACTTTCTAGTGATTTTGCAATTGCTGAAGTTGTTGTCCGGGAAAAATATTTTGGTTGATTTTGTTGAACCACGTTGTGGTTCTGCTTTTAATTTTCATTACTACCCCAGATTTTATCTGGGGCTAGTAATATTGAATCCAGCTGGGATTCCTTCTGGCATTAATAGATTATTACAGTTGAGGACGGTAATTGCTCCGCCTCAATCCTGATGGGATTCAATAGCAATAACACCACATGAAATGTGGTGATTCTAAACCACCTTTACCCACAACCCTAACAGGGTTGAATACTATAGCACACTTCAAAACTGAGTCAGGAACCATGTATCTTTTTTGGTGTATCAAAAAATATATGATGGTTTGCGCAGGTGATTTTAAAATAAACATTTACGCAAACCATTGAATACCAATCTTTGAAGCTGCACTGTCATTTCGCCTAAGAAATCCTTACCTTTGCAGCTTATTTTTCAACACTTATGATCGCTGCCAACAATATCACTCTTCAATTCGGGAAACGTGTCCTTTTCGACCAGGTCAACATCAAATTTAGTGGTGGAAACTGCTATGGTGTAATTGGTGCGAATGGTGCCGGAAAGTCAACCTTTTTGAAAATATTGGCCGGGGACATCGATGCCAACTCAGGTCATATAAGCATTGAACCGGGAAAAAGGATGACGGTCCTTCGTCAGAATCACTATGAATTTGATGAAGTAAACGTGATTGATACCGTGATGATGGGCCACAGCAAGTTGTGGAAAATCATGAACGAGAAAGATGCCCTTTATGAGAAACCCGACTTTTCTGAAGAAGATGGGATCAAAGCCTCTGAACTGGAAGCCCAGTTTGCCGAAATGGACGGTTGGAATGCCACTTCGGATGCCGCAGCGCTTTTAAGCGGACTGGGCATTGGTGAGGATACGCATTACCAACTTATGAAAGAACTGAGTGGTAATCAGAAAGTACGCGTGTTGTTAGCGCAAGCAATTTTCGGTAACCCGGACATCCTGATTTTGGATGAGCCTACCAACGACCTGGACATTCACACGGTTAGCTGGCTGGAAGATTTTCTGTTGGATTTTAAAAACACCGTGATTGTGGTTTCCCACGATCGTCACTTTTTGGATACGGTTTGTACACACATTGTTGATATTGATTTCAACTCCATCAAACTATTTACCGGAAACTATTCCTTCTGGTATCAGTCGAGCCAGTTGGCATTGACACAGCGTGCATCTTCAAACAAAAAAGCAGAAGAGAAGAAAAAAGAATTGCAGGAATTCATTGCCCGCTTTAGCGCGAACGCATCGAAATCAAAACAAGCCACCAGCAGAAGAAAGTTGTTGGACAAAATCAACCTCGATGATATTCAACCTTCCACACGGAGATACCCGGCAATCATTTTTCAACAAACCAGAACAGCGGGCGATCAGATTCTACAAATCGAAAATCTTTCCTACCAAACTGAAGATAAAACCTATTTTAAGAATTTCGATTTGATGGTGAACAAAGGCGACAAAATTGCCTTCCTCAGTAAAGACAGTGTTGCGCTAACTTCATTTTTCAAAATATTGGCAGGCGAATTGAAACCCACTGCCGGAACTTTCACATTCGGGCAAACCATTACTACTGCTTACTTGCCGAGCAACAATGAAAAATACTTTGAAGGAAACAATAATAACCTACTCGACTGGCTTCGTGATTTTTCCCCTAATGAGAAAGATGAAGTTTTCATTCGTGGCTTCCTGGGTAAAATGCTTTTCTCGGGTGAGGAAGTATTCAAGAAAGCAAGTGTATTGTCGGGAGGTGAAAGAGTACGGTGTATGCTGTCGCGTGTGATGTTGGCAGGTGCGAATTTATTGATCCTCGATGAGCCGACCAATCACTTGGATCTTGAATCAATCACCGCTTTCAACAATGGGTTAAAAGATTTCCCGGGCACGGTATTGTTTACATCCCATGACCGTGAGTTTACACAAACCGTTGCCAACCGGATTGTTGAAATCACTCCAAATGGTTTCATCGATAAGTTGATGACGTACGATGAGTATGCAGCCAATGAAAAGGTAGCCGCGCAGAAGGAAGCGATGTACGCGTAATTATCTTTTGATCGTGCTCTTGCCCCGGTTGCGGACCTTAGAACTCGTATTAAACTCAAAGAGGTACATCACCGAAAGTGTGAATCCCATATTGCGGGCTTTTAAATTATCATCATAGTCGGTAGGTATTAGAAAGTCTCCTTTGCCTCCGAGCTGGGAATGTCCTAATTCATACCTCAAATCAACCATGATTTTTCGATTCCCCCCGGGTTCCAAAAGGATACCACCGCCAGCATTTAATCCAAACTGAAACCGCTTAGCATCTTCAACATACATCTCATCTGCATAATCCGCTGTTGGTCGGACTCCGAAAGAAAGCGAATATCTTAACTGATCAATGTTGTTTTCATACAAATCACTCGCTTTTATTACACCGCTCCCACCCAACCAATAGGAGATATTTGGGCCAATGCCGAGGTACCATTTGAATTGCTTCTCATTCTTTGTACTTCCTTTAAATTGCATGCTGAACAAAGCAGGTATTTCCAAATAATGATAGGTAACACGATCATCAAGCAGTGGATCAACCTTTCCAATTGAGATTTTTCCTTTGGTGGTATAGTTTAATTCTGTGTGCAGAAAATAGCGGTCTTTCACTTTGAATGATGCAACCCCGCCAATCGTGTAGTTAATTACAGGCTTTACAGTAACAATTTCCTTTTGTTTCGGGTCATCAATTTTCATCCACGACATTCGCGGTCCTGCTTTTACACCAAGCCTTACAACTTGTGCCTGAACGTTCACGATGCCGATTATAAAAAGTAGGAGAAGTAGTGAAGGAATTCGAATAATCATGGAGGTTGACGGTCTTTTATTTTAGCAGTGTAAAGGTTCCTGTTTTAACCGATTTTAATTTTAACAATATCACTTAATTATTACACCTGACATGCAGACCTCTTTAGTGAAACTATTTAAAATTCCACTTGGGTACCTTGCATCCATATTTTTTTAGGTAGTTCGGCTTTATGAGATTTCTTTTTACAATACTACTCGTAGTTTCCGCTATGACCATAGCTTTTGGTCAGGAGTCTAACTGTGGTGACGGTATCGACAATGATGGTGATGGTTTTATCGATTGCTTTGATGGCGATTGTTTTTCCAATTCAATTTGTAAAGATTTTTATGTAGGCCAGGATAAACTGTGCCAGGTTGTGCCCACCAATCCAAAGCAGTTCCAGATGAAACTTGGGGCAGCCTCTCCGAATCGCACGACCTTTACACTTGGTAGAATGGTAGTAGGGGATTTGGATGGTGACGGAATCCCAGAAATGGTTACACTACATCCAGCCGATAAGAAATTATACATCCTGAATGGTCAGGATTTATCAGTAAAATATACCGGAAGTATCTCGGGAGCTGCTGAGTATTATGATCATGCTATTGCAGATATCGATGGGGATGGTTGTGCCGAAATTTTTATTGCAGAATTCCAATCGAATAAGTGGTACATGTCTTCCTATAGTTGCACGGCCACTAAAAATTGGACCGTTCAAATCTACGGTCAGCCCTTTAACTTAGGACTAGCAGATTTTGACCATGATGGACTTGCTGAACTCTATTACAGGAATGAAATACTGGATGCAAAAACGGGAACAATTTTAGTTAAGGGCTCTGGTGACTGGACCGCGATTGATTCCGGACCAGTAGCCGTTGATATCTTAGACGCAGCTGAATGCACAAACTGTGCGGGGCTTGAATTGGTATTGGGTGGTCGCATCTATGCAGTCAACCTTTCTCCACGAGTGGCGAATGGTGGAAGTTTAACATTAGCAAAATCAATTCCGGCTGCGGCCAGTTATTTTCCTAAAAAATCAACTTTTGGGTATGTTACCAGTTCTACAAGTGTAGCCGATTTTAATCAGGATGGTTTCTTAGACGTATTGACAAATGGTGCAAGCGGTTCAACCACCGGAGCCACCACAATTTTCTTTTGGGATGTAAAAAATAATACTTATAAGACCTATAAACCAGCCAACAATTGGCTGCATGGAACAGGCCGCCTCAACATCGCAGACATTGACGGTGATGGAAAATTAAATACGACCTTTGTTTCCGGGAAAACATTGTTCGCGCTGCGGGATGATTTGACCTTGCTTTGGAGCAAGGCCATTTCGGAAGGAACATCGGGTTTCACAGGTACTACTGTTTTTGATTTCAATAACGATGGTGCTTTTGAAATTGTCTATAGGGATGAAACAAACCTCTATATCATTAACGGGGATGGTACTATCAACACCCAAACGATTTGCAAATCCAGAACAGCCAATGATTACCCCATTGTTGTGGATGTTGATGGTGATGGCTCAACAGAAATTTGTGTTACCTGTGCTACAAACAACAGTGATGATATAAACAATTGGACCAATGCGGAGAAAGGCCAGGTTAGAGCGTTTAAGTCGAACTTAGAAGCATGGGTACCCGCGAGAAAAGTGTGGAATCAACACGGGTATTTTAATGTCAATATAAATGATGACTTAACAGTACCGCAATTTCAACAGAAACACCATTTAGTTTTCTCAACCGGTGAATGTACCACAGGTCCAAACCGCCCCTTAAACACATTCTTAAATCAGTCCCCTATTTTGGATTCGGATGGATGCCCGACCTATGCAACCGCGGATGTAATTTTTGTTCCAAACACCGTAACCATCAATCCGCC
>JBGTGG010000109.1:0-4957 GCA_041746855.1 Cyclobacteriaceae bacterium
TTTTAATCCGGCAAACGTTACAGTTGAAGCGGGCAGCTCAGCTCCATTTGGCAATCGTAAAGCAAAATGATATACGGTATAGCTTTTAGGCCGAATAATGACTTCTAAAATTCCCTTTGAAAAATTCCAGGATGCTGTTTCCAATTTTTCATCACGCACGCGGATGGACTGAATCGGGAGCTCATTACTTTTCAATGCAATTATCGCCACCCCTTTCTCGCCTACTAAAAAGTATTCTTTTTCATTTATGGATAAAGAAATATTCTTAACTACCTGAAGATTGGTGTCAAAAGTTTTTACCTGCACCGATTGTTCCTCCTGACTAAATCCCTGAATAGCAGAAAGCAGGAATAGCAGCAATATTATGCCCGGCTTACTTCCCGCGATTTGCCTATTCAAGTTGCATGGGCTACTCTTCATTTTTATTGCTAAAGATATCCTTCACAATGACGATTTCATGTTCCGTTGTTTCAGCTTTATGTTTTTGAATATCGACACTTACTTTGTGTACACTATTCGCTTCGTCAACCAATTGAATGAAATATCGACTAAAATATGGAATATCAATTGAAAACCTTCCTTCTGTATCGGTTGATCGCTCATATAATATTACATCCTTTTGACTGTCCACCAGTTGGAATTTTTGATTTGGCCAAATATTAATGGCTGACGAATCGCTCCATGCGTGCGCTTTGTATTTCATAATCCCGGTAATGGTAAACGGATAAACCTGCAAGTCGACATCAAAGCCATAGATATCATCATCAAAACCACCGGATTTTCTATTGGAAGTAAGATATCCATTGCGTTCCAGCGAATCCATCGCCAACCCAAAATCATCATAACTGCTGTTCATTGGGTATCCAATATTTTCAGGCTCTTCCGTTTCTATTTTGCCTAGCGGGATTTTAAAAATATCCAAACCACCCAAACCTGGATGTCCATCGGAAGAAAAATAAAGCGACCCGGAAGGATGCCAGTAGGGAAACACTTCATTGTAAGGTGTATTAATGTTTTCCCCGGCATTAACGGGCTTCGTCCATTTGCCCTCTTCAAACAACGACACATAAATATCTTTACCACCAAAACCGCCTACCATATCGGAAGAAAAAAAGAGCATTGTTCCCGTTTCATTTATGGCAACATCACTAATGGAGTATCGGTCGCTATTAAAGGGGAACGCTTTGCTTCTTTTCCAATTACCATTTTTCAATTCCGCAAACTGCAACCCCAATGTCGTACGTCCGTTGGCATTGGCATGAAGTGATGACTCCACAAATACCATCGCAGTTCCGTTGTTGTAAAAAGCGGCTGGCCCTACATTAAACTTTGCCTTAATTTCATTTGAAAAGAAGTTCGCATTGGTTCCGATATCGGTTGGGGTATATAAATTATGGTTGACAGTAACGGTAAGAAGTTTGTAGAAAGGAGTGTTTGAATTAGCATCCATCGGATTGAGAAAATTTGACATTTGCCGCTTCCCCACAAACACAATTTGATTTGCCAGCAGAGCCGGGCACATTTCGGAATACGGAGTGTTTATTTGAAGTGGGTACACCAGGTAATGTGCAGAGTCCTCATACACATATTGAATGTTGTTGATTCGCCAGATTTTCTTAGCCAAAATCAAATTATCTGGTTGTTTCTTCTGACAGTATTGATATCCGTAAATTGCAGCCTCATAATTTTTGAGTGTTGTTTGCACCTCGGCATAGTAATACATGTCCTTTACTGAAAAGTCTGGTTCATGCTCCTTGAGTAAGCTTTTATAAATTGATGCGCATTTTTCAAACTGTCGCGTGTAATAATAACATTGCGCCAAGCGAAAATTATTGGATAGGTTTTTAGAATTTCGTTTGATGAGATTTTGATATTGTTCAATGGCACTTGGATAATTTCGATCATCAAAATTTTCATCGGCAACTTTTTGTTGATTTTGAACAAGGTCGAATACAGACTGGCCATAACCAAGGGAAGCCGGAGCAATCAGAAGTAAAACTAAAAGCGATATGATCCCGGATTTTTTCATCTTGGAGAAGCTACATTCTTTTTGACAGAACGAAACACATAGTGAAGCATCACTTCATGCGAAGCACTACTCAGTTGACTGGCATCACCAATCGGATAATCATATGCATATCCCAATTGGAGTTGATACGTAAGTTGAAATCGCAACACCAGCGCAATCGATTCACTTTTTCTATACGAAAAACCGGCTGTTAACACACGTGCATATACCATGTTTAGATTTACATCATACGACAAAGGGGTATTTGGAAAATATTTGATAAACACACCCGGCTCCAATTGCACCTTTTCATTTAAGGTAAACTGGTACCGTCCATATCCAAATACATTCGTGCTGCTCAAAACACTCTTAAGTGAATCATTAAATTGTATACTATTTGATAAGAGCTTGCTTGCTGAAATTCCAGCTTGCACCCGCTTACTTCTATAAAAAATTCCTGACCCAAAATCCACAAGAGTTTGGTTAACCGCGTTTAGTAATTTAGGGTCATTCCCAATTCCTGCCAAGGAGCCATAATCCGCTTTAATATTTTGCACGCCCGCCTGCAATCCAAATGAAAAAACTGCATCCTTTTTCAAACGTATGTGATAGGCATAGTTGGATAACGCACGCAAATTTTTATGCACGCCAATGCGATCATAAATAAGGGTTATGCCCACGCCAACTTTATCTTTAAATACAAGTGAATGGGCGCCCAAACTTTGTGTAGTTGGCGCCCCCTCTACTCCTGTCCATTGGTTTCTATTGAGCACTGTGATGCTTAACGCCTCTTCTGCTCCTGCGTACGCGGGATTAATTACTAAATTATTAAACATGAATTGCGTGTACTGTGGATTTTGTTGCGCATACAAAGTGGGTTGCTGTAACCACACAGTAGAAAAGAGAAGGAAGAAAATTAAATTACAATTCTTCATCTTATTGTACTACCTCAACGAAACCTTTTTGTTGCGCGGTGTATCCTAAACCTTCATCGCGAATAGTAATTGAATAAAAATAAGTTCCGGTAGGCACCACGTCACCCTTTTGATTTCTACCGTCCCAAAAGATGTTGCCATTATTATACCCCGTGGCGGTATAAATTGTACCGCCCCACCGATCAACTATGATAATGGAATTGTCGGGATATCTTTCAATATTTTTTAATATCCATACATCATTGATACCGTCCCCATCCGGAGTTATGGCTTTACTAATTTCAAGTGGAAAATCTTTGGGTGTTGATGTTACTGTGACACCAAATTCGCAAGTGGAAGTTTTACCATCCGATGTAAAGATGTAGGTAACCTGCGTTGTTCCGATAAGAAAAATACTACCCGGTGTATGACTTTTTGTAACCGTAACGTCTTTGCATGCCGTGGCTTGTGGCTCTATCCAGCTAACCGTTGCGGTGCCATTGTCATCCGCCTTTTGTATAATGTCGTCTGGACAGCCTGCTCCTTCCGGCAGTGCCGGATCGACAACAGTAACATTAAACTTACATTCAGCTTGATTGCCTGCATTATCTTTTGCTGTATATTTTACTTGCGTAACGCCTATCGGAAATACTGCGCCTGGAGAAAAATTGCTTGTAAAACTTGAGATTTCACAATTATCTTTTGAAGTGGGTGCTTGCCATGATACGGCCTTGAGACAATCTCCCGGGTTAACCTGAACCATAATGTTTGTTGGGCAATTTTCAATAACTGGTTTTTCGGTATCACCAATGCCTGCTTCACAACAAAGTGCCCCACCATTTGCACTCGTACCAGCAGTGACTGTAAAACTTCCCAAAACAGTTCCCACAAAAATTGAGGTACCTCCTCCACAATTACTTTTAAATTTTACATCCTTAACCCCATTTATCTTGATTTCAATATTATTACCCTTAAAATTTCCGTTAGACTGTGATCCCTGAATTGAGAAAATACCGCCCGAATTCAATATTCCAGAGAATAGCACTTCGTTCTTCTCCTTATCCTTAGCCTCAATAGTTTTTGGCCCTGTTCCATTGTATCGAAGTGTAAGGCTGGTTAAACCACCTGAACACGCCCCGCACGCAGTTATAGGTGGGCAAGAGCAGACTTGAGAATATGCCTTTACAGAAACCAGTACCAATAGCCCTATCAGTGGGAGGATAAGCTTTGCTTTCTTATACCAATTTATATTTGCGTTGATCATGTTAACTATAGGTTTTTAAATCCTATTAAAAGCCATCCAATAAATATAGATACTTAATCCCGTTAAAATGCTTTTATTTACGTGAAATGGTGCGATAACCTTACATGAAAGTAAGCAATGCACGTAGTGAAAATTCGCAATGAAAGATTTCAAAAAATATTACATCATTCCTGCAGCACCCGAACTCGTCTACCTCGCGTTGACAAATCCGCTTACCATCCGATTATGGTCGGGAGAAGAAGCCGTGATGAGCACCGAACCCAATACTGAATTTTCGCTTTGGGAAGGAAACATTTCGGGAATGAATTTAGAATTTGAGGAAAATAAAAAGATAGTACAGCACTGGTACTTCGGTGATCAGGAGGAAAAATCAATCGTCACCATCAAACTTCATCCAGACCCAAAAGGAACTTCCATTGAACTGCGCCATACCAACATTCCAGATGATGATTATGAGGACATTATCGAAGGATGGAATACCATGTATTTTGGTGAATTAAGGAAGTTCTATGAGTAGCAGAGGCTGATTTATGAACGGTTTGCTTGCCATTTTAAATACTGTTAAATTTAGTGCATGGCACAATTCACAATCAAAATCAATGGCAAGAAACAACAAGTTGATGTTTCACCAGATACCCCAATGCTATGGGTGATACGGGATCATTTCAATTTACCGGGAACCAAGTTCGGTTGCGGCATTGCGCAATGCGGAGCCTGCACTATTCATTTGGACGGAATGGCAACCCGATCCTGCTCCATACCCATTTCAGC
>JBGTGG010000110.1:0-7008 GCA_041746855.1 Cyclobacteriaceae bacterium
GTTCATATATAATAAATGAATATGAAAAAAATAAAATTTTTGATGATTGCCCTGTTATTAGGATTCTGTTTTGCGTTAACCAATTCACTAGAGACAAAGGCTGATGTGCCGGCTCCGGATAAAGAAGGAGCATGCGGTTGGTGTCTATTCCCTAATGGTACTTGGGGTGCGGACATTGATTGTTGGAATGGCCAAGTTATTTGCCAAGATTCCGTCTGTACTAGCGGATGGTGTTAAAATTTTAAAAAAGAGTAAAGGAAGACCTGAGGGGCTTCCTTTTTTTTATATAAAATCTTTGAATTATAAACAACCTATTTAATTATATGCAAGGAATTAGTAATAGTTACTCTAACATTCTAGTACGCATATCACTACTACTATTTTTAGTAGTTTTGAATTTTTCGTGCAAGAACAATAGTAATCATACCGAAGATTTAATTGAAACTGATTCGGAGGAAGTTTCCATCCCTGAAAATACCACTAAAATATTTCCTTGGTCAGATATAGTGGAAGAGGCAGAAGTTATAAGACTTGAATTGACAACTGAGAGTTTGGTTGCTAAAATCGAAAAAACATTGCTTACTCAAAACAAAATTTATATTTATGATAGTAAGATTCGCGATCTTTTAATTTTCGATATTAATGGAAAATTTATATCGAGGTTTAATAAACAAGGACAAGGACCAGGTGAGATTAACGAGATGCGTAGTTTTGATGTTGATAAGGATGGGAATATCTATATACTTGATTACAATAAAATATCCAAATTTAATGTAAATGGTGACCACGAATTGGATATCCCATTCTCGTACACTGATACGGATGACACGTATATAAATGCAGTGGAGATAGCGCTTGCTCCGAATGATAAATTCTATCTTTGGACTGGCAGTTTCGGTGTAACAGAGAATAACGATCACAAACAATTTAGTCTTTTTGTATTGGACAATCGAGGAAAAATAATTAACAAATATTTTCCTTCAAGGATGAAAACTTTTAAGAGTAGGTATTTTACTCCTTATGGAAATACCTATATTACTCGTCCTCCAGATTATGATTCATATACAATCCATTTGATTGAGGATAACACTATCAAAGAAAAATACCATATCAATTTCGGAGAGAATAGTCTTCCAGAAGGAATTCTGAAACAGTCTTTTGAAGACAATACTGAATTCAATAGGATTTTAAGAGAAACGAATTATATACTAGGAATTAATAATGTAATAGAGAATGATGATTATTTGTACTTTAATTTTTTCCAAACTGATAGGATTAGAGCAGCTTTATATTCAAAAAAGACGAAAAAAGCTCTAGTAGGAAAAGTAGCTGTAAGTGGGTTCGCACCGAGTTATCTATGTTTTTCAGATAAAAACTACTTGTATGGATTTATTGAAGCATCTGATTATCTGAGTGTAATTAATGGCTCTTCACAATATATATTTAACCGTATTGATAGCTTAAGTATTGATGATAACCCACTACTTGTGAAAATTAAATTAAAAGAATTCTAATGCGGGGTTCACAAACAATTCTTTTTATTTTAATCGGTGTTATAAGTTGTGCAATCCTTTATCATGTTTATGCGATTTCAAAAAAAATCAAACAATTATTGAAATAGTAAATAAAGGAGAGGATTGTCTAGAAGTGCAGGAAATATTGACAAATCAAATAATAACGATGCTAAAATTAGGTGACACTGAAGTTGATCCAGAAGTCAAACTCTTATCCTCGAACTATGACACATTAAAATTGAGTGAATTAACTATTCCAAATCAAGATTTTTTAATTTATAAATTCAATAGCGGAGATTGTATTGAATGTGTAAAACAACAATTTGAATTACTAAAAGAGTTAACTAAATCAGAAAGTGTAAACGTCATTTGTGTATTTTCGTATCATATACCTAGGGAATTTAGATCTATAAATGAAAGATTTCGACAGTTTAAAATATATGGTGATTTTGAAAATAAATGGCCTATTAAAGAGCAATCATATCTACTTTTATCTTCGAATTCATATAGAGCAACCCATTTTTTTGTTCCAAATATTTCGCAAGATGCGATAACTAGGACCTACCTTGAGATTGCAACTAAGCCATAATTAGTATTACACTCAAAAGTCACTTTGCACATGAGTTAGTTTTTTTTAGAAGGTTAAAAATCAAAATAAAATGAAAGCAAAATTTAATTCTTTCTAGATTATTGTTGCAATCTTATTTGTCTTTCTTTCCACACTTGGAGCTAGTGCTAATGAACCCGATCCATCAGATTGTGATCCTAAATGCCCACCAGAACAATTTTGTGAGATTGGTTATTGCTCAACAAGAGAGTACAATCCAGCGACATATAATTGTACAGATGTTGGCAATGATTGTGCTTGTCCAAGCTGTTGAAACTAAATCTAAGCCCTCTAAGGTTCTCAGAAGGCTTTTTTATATGTCAACTAAATACTTTACCCCACCACTAAATCTAGCAGTAAAATTGTGTTATCAAAAAACTCATGATAAAATCAATCGTTTTTCACTTACTCCCGATATATACATTGGGAGTCTTGGTTGGATGTGAAAAGCCCAAACAAGAACTTACCGAGGAATTTTTGGTAACAGCCACATTAGAGGATATTCAGCGAATTGAAGGTAATGAAAAAATAGACCTTACATTGGTAGAAGATAGGATTATCAGAATACCGATTGATTCCATAACCCACAATCCAATAATTTATCCAGTTTATTATGAGGAAGAGGGCAAGGAGTATTTTATCCATTACAATGCAGCTACCAATGGCCTGGATATTTACGACCTTACCAATGGGGAACGTAAAAACCGGTTCGTTTACCCAACAGATGGACCGGGAAGTATTGCCCGTGTTTCATACCCCTATGTTCAATCCCTGGATTCTATTTACATATTTTCGCCTCCAAAACACATAACCTACCTTATCGATAGTCTAGGGACTATTAGAATGGAATATGCATTGCCGAAGTTATTTATGATAAATTCTAACGTGGGCATGGCGAATTGTTTTGCCGTCTATGATCAAGATTTGTATTGCACCTACATACCTCCGTATTATCCTGTTTTTAAATATGACTCAGCCACGCTCATTAAGATAAACCTAGAAAGTAAAATTTCAAAACAGGGTTCTTCAAAGTATCTCCATGCCGTAACAAGATTTCCGATGTCCATTGTGCATGCCTCCTCACATTTAACATTGGGCGACAGTAATTCATTGATATCCTATTTTGGGGCTTTGCCCATTATTGCAAGAACTGATATACGAACCGAAAAAACCATTCATTACTATCGAAAGAGTAAATTTCACAAAGAAGCTGTGAAGGAAGGAAAACATGATGGTAAACAAGTAGCTGATAAGATGGAAGGCATTTTAAGTGGAGGGTGGTATTTTTTGATGGTCTTTGATAAGTACAGAGATCTTTATTATACGATCTATTACCCACCTACAGACCCCCATCATGCCAATGGTGAACTTAAAGATATTAATGAGATGGACTTTTCCATCATCATAAGCGATACCGAGTTTAATTATCGGGGTGAAATTCTAATAGAGAAAGACAAACACTTTCGTTCTATGTTTGTAACCCGTGAGGGATTGCTGATCTCAAATGCAAATCCTAAAAACAAAGAATATGTTGAAGATCACTTATCTTATACTTTGTATAAAGTCAAACCACTTGATTAAAAATTTCTTCAATTCTTTGCTATTAGTTGCTTTGGGCTGTAGTCAATCAAACTATGATGAGCAGTTAGAGGACAATCTCCATTCCTATATGGAAAGTAAGAAGATTGCTATCAAGGATCGAAAAGTAGTAGTTATTTTTAGTGATCTTGACGGTTGCAATTCATGTACTGACGAAGTTATTAAAATAAAAAATTCGTTTAATAAGGGAAGTATTTACTATGTTTTTGCCTTTCAATATAATCCACATGGCTATGCAATCCAGCCAGATGAAAATGTTATTCTTGACAAGGAAAGCAAGCCGATCCGGATAGGTTTGTTAAAGGATCACCCACTTATTTACTACCTGGAAAATGGAACAATCAGGGAAATAGATACCCTTTCCGTTAGCAATCGAAATTTAATTAGGGAAAATATTCTTCAATATGGGTTCTGATATATTGAATTGAAATAAAAAGATATGAAATGGTTTTTATCTCGATAAAAATGAAATTTCTTTTCGGACTTTCAGCTTAAAGGTTGGAATAGAACACTCATTTTAAGTTATCTTTAGGTATGATCCGTTTTCTAATCCATCGCCCGATAGGGGTATTGATAACTTTTTTGGTATTTATTTTGTTCGCACAGCCGCAATGCTCCATTGAGAAAATATTACATGTCCGATTCGTGAAAATCTCTCGTGGAAAGTCAGTAGTGTTCACGTTAGAGGAAGGACTGGCGAAATGGAATTATGTTACCGTGGGAATGGAAAGTGAAGTTGAAATCAAAGATGGCATCACCGTTGATCAGATGGTCATCGTTAGTAATAATTTGCAGTTGGCACATGATGCACCGATTATGGAAGAAAATTAAGTGTTATTTATGAGAATAAAGTTTTTAATGTGGCTTTTGTCAACGGCAATCGTGGCATGCAAGAGTGAGCAATTAGCTGATGAAATCCCCGTAATAAAAGTTAATCCCACGGAATTAAATAAAAGGGATATTCTTGATTTAACTGATACGATACTGGTTAATCATCTGATAGTGCCGGATAGCTTAGTATTAGGGAGAATCCGTCAACTGAAACAATATGGGGAGGATCTGTTTCTGGTGAATAAAGGAAATCGAACAACAATTTTAATTTTTAACGGATTAATCTTTAAAAATCAATTTGATAGGTTTGGGAAGGGACCAGGCGAATATCAGAGTATCAATTCCTTTCTGGTTGATGTCAGGAGAAGGGAGATCGTTATTAATGATCCGCGACAAAGTGCCATTTTGATTTATGATTTAGATAACCACGATTTAAAAGAGAAACGCATGGTTAATGCGGTATTTACCAACATGGAAGCAATTGATCATGGTCAGTTTTTACTGGCAGCGGATGTCGAGGGACAAGGAAATCTTAATTTTCTTCAGGTAGTAGATCGTAACATGGATTCATCCAGTATCCATCTGGCAACCGATTATCCATTGGTAAGGCAGAGTTACCTTCCGAACCATTTTACTCAATCGGGATCTGAGATTCATTTTTCTGAACCCTTTACGGAAATGGTATACAAAATTTCTTCAAAGAAGATTACTCCTCATGTGCACATTGATTTTGGAGATCATAAATTTCCGGAGGAATACTGGCGATCAGAGGATTTTGCATTTATAGAAGAAAAACTTTTTGGAACACCACATGCTTTTACTTCGAATTTATATTCGGAAACGAAAAATAATATTCGATTTTTTTATATGTGGGGAATGATGGAACCCCGGTTGGTTGTGTATGATCTTGAATCGAAAGTGGTTCAAAATATTCAGGTTTCGAAGGAGACTCTTGAGGATGGCATGTTGCCATATCCTGCAACCTTTGCTTCTGGATTTTATTCTCAGATCTTTTATTCATCAGAGTTGGAACTGGATGAAAATTCATTTTGGAGACAACGCATTGCTGCCACTGAGAATGAAACACTTGTATGGGTTAGATATAAGCTAAAGTAGGACCAAACTTTTAGTTGTGATAAAAATTTATTCAGTTATTTTACATTTTATGGATTGGAGGCATTTGGAGAATGGAATTACGCTTTCAATAGAAAAGACAGCACCTTTATATTCAATTTTCCATCGCTGGACCCCTTACTTTTTTTGATGTGAACTTTAAATTAATAAATAAAGTCGAAGCAAGATCCCAGCTGCAACAAGGTAAAGTAAAGAACGATCATGATATTCAGTGAGTATCAGGAGTCTGACAATCCATTAATTTTAACGTATACCATCCTGTGAATCTAATTCATTCATTATTATATTTCTGTTTGTTGTAAACTATCATTTTTTGAGAGTTCCTTCTAATAAATTTTTCATTTATCTTTAGACATGATCCGTTTTCTAATCCATCGCCCGATAGCGGTATTGATGTCTTTTTCTGTGTTGATTGTGTTTGGCATATTGGCTTTACAGCAAGTGCCTATTTCGCTTCTTCCCAGTATTGATGTTCCTCAAATTGTTGTGAAACTTCAATACCCCAATACACCTGCTGCAGCTGTTGAAGAAAATATTGTTCGCCCTATCCGGGAGAATCTATCAACCCTCAATGGATTAAAGGACTTGGAAAGTGTAAGCTCCAATCATAACGGCATCCTCTACCTTACTTTTGAGTATGGTACCCGGATGGATCTTGCATACATCGATGTCAATGAAAAGCTGGACCGGGTTACGAATTCCCTTCCCAAAGATCTCGCCCGTCCGCAGGTGATTCGTATCAATACCTCCGATATCCCCATTGTTAACATACAGGTTGTGCCTACGGAAGAAGCAGATTATCTGCAACTATCAGAGTTAACAGAGAAAGTTATCCGCAAGCGTATTGAACAGATTGAAGGGGTTTCCCTTGTGGATATTAATGGCAAGCAATCCGGTGTTATACAAATCACGCCCCGCCAAGACCGTTTGTCGGCATTGGGCTTGTCTGTTTCTTCGCTCATGCAAACCATCCAACAGGCGAATGAAAATGTTGGCGGGTTATCCGTAAAGGATGGGCAGTATCAATATTTTATAAAGATTGCTAATCAGCTTGAGGATGCTGGAAGTATAAACCGTTTGCCCGTGATATTGGAAGGAGGAACAGTCATTGAAATGAGCGAAGTGGCCACTGTAACTTTTGTGCCGGAAGCCCCCGTAGGCTATCACTTTTTCAATGGTAAGCAAGGGCTTGTGATTACTGTGCATAAGCAAGCAAAAGCAAGAATGAATGAATTGGTGCCGAAAATCCGGGATGCAATAACAGTTTTCGAAAAGGATTATCCTCAGATTGATTTTGAAATCACACAAGATCAATCGTTTATC
>JBGTGG010000111.1:0-2600 GCA_041746855.1 Cyclobacteriaceae bacterium
GTTAGCTGATCAACTGTTTTCTTCAACACAGCCAGCCGCTCTTGTTCCGGTGAATTCTTTCCGATGTATTGTATTCTTTCCATTCCATTAAGCGTATCCGGAATAGTTCCCTCGCGCAAATAGTTGATCCCATAAAAATGCGCAAGCGACATCGCGATCGATTCTTTCGAAACTTTATAATTCCAATTCCTCAACACTTCAATCGGCACTTGCAATGACTTATCGGGATGTTGGTCAAAGGCTTGCACCAATCCCGGGATGATCACTTCAAACGCAGGCAAGTAAGGATCGTAGCCCAAAGCAATGAGTTTATCCAAGGTTAAATCTTTTGCCTCTTTTAAAATTTTGACTGCATGCACGCCTCTATAATTTTCCTGATTGACGGACATGTAATGAGGATAGTCGCTCATCTTCGGACTATTCTCCGCGGCACTGGTATACGGTGTTGAATTACAATTTTGAATCCAGCCGTTTGGCGGATTGAAAAGTGTGATCATTTCATCGACTGTGTGCAAGCCATTCCAGTCTGTGGAAGGATCACTTCCATCAACCGGGTTACTATAATCTATTTCTGGATTTTTGACCGGCATAAAATTCCCGTGGAAATAGGCGATATTTCCATCCGCATCTGCATACACCGTATTGTTGGAGGAGTTTGCACGAATGTCCATCATCTCCCGAAAACCTTTATAATCATGTTGCTTCGTGCGGGTAAACGATTGAATAAGTGCTTCAATCGGTGTCCACATCATAGAAGTTGCCACCCATTGATCATCTGCCTTTTGTGTAATCGGTCCGTGATGGGTACGGTACACCGGAAAAGTTTTTTCATTTACTTTCTCACCCTCTTTATACTTCAATGTTACTTCCAATTCTTCGACCGGACGCAATTCCTCTCCGTATTGATACTTCATGCCCTCATCTGTATTTACGATGGTCTCTTTGAATTCATCAATCCGATCGGTATAAACTGAAGTGTGCATCCAACCTGTTTTTTCATTAAAACCCTGGTATACAAAAAACTGTCCCCAGGTAACGGCTCCATACGCATTCAACCCTTCTTCACTTACTACATGCACTTCCCCACGAAAGAAAAAAGAAGTATGTGGATTAATGAGCAACATCGCCTTTCCAGATTCGGTTAACGTACCCGATATGGCAATGCCATTTGATCCGCGTGGTTCATCATCGGCAAGATTCAATACATTTACCGGAATAGTGTTCGCTGCAATTGGGTTTATCGAATCGTAAAATTCTTTTATTCTCCGTGTGGATATTCGTTCGATATCTCCACCAATAGAACCTTCACTAAAAAACATCGGCATCCAGGGTTCAAAGCGTGTCAACAGTTTTGGCTTTACTTCAGGATGGGTGTATAGATAATAATTGATTCCGTCCGCAAACGCATCGCATAATTTTTTCAACCACTCCGGACTATTTTCATAATAATCGATTGCCTCTTCTGTAGTCATGAATAAACGCGCACGAAGATCGCTGTAGATCGCTTCCTCCCCTTCTACTTCTGCCAGTCTGCCGATTGCCCAAATGTAATTTTGTTCAATGCGGTTAAAATCATCTTCGCATTGTGCATACAATAAACCAAACACTGCATCTGCATCTGTCTTTCCATAAATGTGTGGAACCCCAAAATCATCGCGAATAATTTCAATGGTAGAAGCTTGCGCTTGCCAACGGTCTTGTTCGGTTTGCGGTGGTTTAGGATTTGCACATGAAAAAACAACAAGGAGCAGGATGAAATAAACAGGCTTCATAAGGTGAGGTTTTGCGCTACAAGTTTAACCCCTCTGGAACACATCACAATAGGATTACTATCCAAAAATTGCTTTTTTATATAATTGGTTAGCAGGTATACCCGGAATGGCTTGGCTATGATTGCTCTTGCATTGTACGGTGCATTTTTCTTCCTTCCGTCACCACGATTTCAATAATCTCATGAATATCCCTTTCTGTGGTTCTGAAATTTACAATACACGCGCGTAAGCAATACGCACCTTTGACGACTGCATTGGACAAAAATACTTTTCCACCATTCTGGAGTGCATCCAGCAATGCCTCATTAAGCGTGTTCAAATATTTCTTTTTGTTTTCCTGGTCCTGAATATTGGTGGGCAAAAAGCGCAGCGTAGTGATGCTTAAGTTTTGTGAAACGGCTTCCAGTTCAGGATGCTGATCTGCCAATTGAAACAATAGTTTCGAAAGTGAAATGTCTTTACGGATCAAATCCCGATAACCGCTCTTTCCAATTTGTTGTAAGACCATCCAAACCTTCAGTGCCCTGAATCCGCGTGAATTTTGTAAACCAAATTCAAAAAAATTACGCGCGGGTACTCCTTCATTTTTACTAAAATTATAATACTCAGGATGTGAGCTGTAGGTGTCGATTAAATGCTTTGGGTTTTTAATCAATGTGCACCCCGCTTCCAGTGGACTGTACAACCATTTATGCGGATCTAACGCAATTGAATCTGCATCATCTAATCCGGAAAACAATTCTTTAAGTTCTGGAAGAATGGCAGCCGGTCCACCATACGCGCCATCAATATGAAACCACAAATCGTAGGTTTTACAGAGGGAAGCGA
>JBGTGG010000112.1:0-6872 GCA_041746855.1 Cyclobacteriaceae bacterium
CCATTGTTCTCCCGCGGAAAGTCGATCCATTCCGGATGACCAAATTCATTGCCGATAAAATTCAAATAGCCTTCACCGCCCACGGTGCTGGTGATCAATCGGATCATTTTGTGTAACGCTATGCCACGATCAATAACAATGTTGTCATCGCCAACCGACATGTGCCAATACATTTCTTTATCCATCAACCAAAAGGCTAGTGTCTTGTCACCAACAAGTGCCTGGTCGTGTGATTCAGCATACGCAATAGTTTTTTCTTTATCCCTACGATTGCTCAGCACACTCCACAATTCGTTGAGGTTCCAGTCTTCATCACGGGTGTGTTTCAATAACTTGATCCAATAATCAGGAATACCCATCCCCAACCGATAGTCAAAACCAATCCCGCCTTCGCTCACCAATCGACACATTCCCGGCATGCCGCTCATATCTTCAGCAATGCTGATGGCGTTTTGTTTTAATTCGTGAATCAATGTGTTGGCTAATTGCAAATACACAATAGAATCCCAATCAACACCTTCCTTAAAGTATTTATCGTAATGATCAAATGAAACCATATCGCCATGGTGGTGATACAACATGGAGGTAACACCATCGTATCGATACCCATCGAAATGAAACTCTTCAATCCAATATTGAATGTTGGAAAGCAAGAATCGCAGGACTTCTTCTTTTCCGTAATCGAAAAGTTTAGAATCCCATCCGGTATGATACCCGCGACCGCCTTCATGAAAATATTGGTGGCCCGAGCCATCAAAATCATTCAAGCCTTCTGCCAGATTTTTCACGGCATGTGAATGCACCATGTCCATGATCACAGACATCCCCAAGGTGTGTGCTTTGTTGATTAAATACTTTAAATCTTCCGGTGCGCCAAAGCGAGAAGAAGGCGCAAAATAATTTGATACATGATAACCAAATGATCCGTAATACGGATGCTCTTTGATCGCCATCATTTGAATACAATTGTAACCCAATGCATGGATGCGTGGTAAAATGTTCTCTGCAAATTCCCGAAAAGTGCCAACACCTTCTTTTTCTTGCGCGAGGCCTAAGTGACACTCATAAATAATAGGATGGTTGATTCTTGACAGATCAAATTTTTTGTCCGTCCAGCGGAACGGTTTTTCCGGTTCCCAGATTTGTCCGGCAAAGTCATAGGTTTCCGGGTTTTGCACTGCGCGTGTTATGTACGCTGGAATCCGATCAGTAGATTCACCGCGCTTATTTATTATCCGGACTTTTAGTAATTGTTCGTGCTTTAAAACAGGTTCACCTTTTTCATCTACTATAAAAATTGACCAGATACCTTTTTCGTCTTTTGTAAGTGGATGTGAAGTTTGGTTCCAATCGTTGAAATCACCTATTAAAAAAAGTTGCTGCGCTTCCGGGGCCCATTCTTTATACCACCAACCTTTTTCTTTTTCGTTGTATTGAAAACCAAGTTCGTGATGCCGGCTTGCAAAAGCCTTTAACGACTTGTACGCTTTTAGAATCGGTTGAAATTTCGTTTGGAAATATTGATGACGTGCAGTGAGATCGCCTTCATACGCGGCAAGCCATGGATCGTCTTTGATGAGTTGTAATTGCGCAGTCAAAATAATTATCAATAATGATAATATTAACACTTATTGATGGCAGAAAGAAATTCTATGATGAATTAAATTTTACCGCCAAGGCGCAAAGTCGCTAAGTGAGTAAAATAAAAATGAATTTAGCTTCTCGATAAAATCGAAACCTTGCGCCTTAGCGTCTTAGCGGTAAAACATCCACACTTCAATACTAAATTAGCAATCAGAAATTTTAAAATTAGTAATTAACAAGCTCCTCAATCTTTCCTTTCAATTTTCCTTTTGCCAGGAAATTTTGTTCCAACGTTGGTGCAAATGGAATCGCAGTATCCAAACTTGCTACCCGCATCACCGGAGCATCCAGGTGTTGGAATAGATGTTCCCCAATCCATGCGGCAATCTCGCCACCAATTCCACCGGTCAGTGTATCTTCATGGAGAACAATTACGCGATTGGTTTTCTGCACCGTTTCTTCTACTGCCTGTTTATCCCACGGAAGTAGCGTACGCAAATCCAAAATGTCAGCGGAGACATCCGGAAGTTCACGCATGATTTCTTTTGCCCAATGCACACCCATTCCATAAGTAATGATGGAAAGACTATCACCTTCCGTTTCCAGTTTTGCTTTTCCAATTTCTACGGTGTAGTAATCATCAGGAATCACATCTTTAATGGAGCGGTACAAAACCTTGTGTTCGAAGTACAAATACGGATTGGGATCTTCGAGCGCTGCGTTCAATAATCCCTTTGCATCGTATGGATTGGAGGGATAAACGATTTTTAATCCCGGTGTATGAAAAAACCATGCTTCATTCGATTGACTATGAAACGGGCCTGCAGCAGTGCCGGCACCTGTTGGCATTCGGATCACCACATCAGCTGGTTGTCCCCAACGCCAATGGATTTTTGCCAGGTTATTTACGATTTGATTAAAACCTTCCGTAACGAAATCCGCGAACTGCATTTCCATCATGGACTTCATTCCCTTCACTGATAAACCCAACGCAGCACCAACGATAGCCGCTTCACAAAGAGGTGTGTTGCGTACGCGTTCCTTTCCAAATTGTGCCACAAAACCATCGGTGATTTTGAAGGCGCCACCATACTCGGCAATATCTTGTCCCATCAATACCAACTCCGGAAACCGTTCCATGCTTTGCCGAAGGGCATCGCTGATCCCATCAATAAATCTTTTTTCTGAGCTAGCTTCTGAAGCAGGAGTGATGACCTGTTGCGTAAATGGAGCATACATATCATCCAACTCACGCTGGGTATCTGCTTCCGGGTACGTTTCCTGATTGCCGATTTGTATTCCGGTGTCGATTTCTTTTTTTAATTTCTGGCGAAGCGCCTCAATATACTTTTCATCAATCACTTTCTCTTCGAGAAGAAAACGCTGGTAATTTTCAATCGGATCTTTCTTTGCCCACGTTTCCATGAGTTCTTTTGGAACATACTTTGTTCCGGATGCTTCTTCATGTCCGCGCATACGAAAGGTCATCGCTTCCAATAAAATCGGTCGTGGATTTTCTCGCATACTGGCCGCATATTTTTTTACGGTATCGTAAACATCCAAAATATTATTGCCATCTACTTGCACACCTTCCATCCCATAGCCGATGGCTTTATCAACAAAACTTTTGCACCGAAATTGTTCGCTGCTCGGTGTCGATAAGCCGTAGCCATTGTTTTCCACTACAAAAATTACGGGCAGTTCCCAAACGGCTGCGGTGTTAATGGCTTCATGAAAATCGCCTTCGCTTGTTCCGCCATCACCATTAAAAACCACGGTGACTTTTTTTTCTTTTTTAAGTTGGGTTGCCAACGCAATGCCATCGGCAATTCCATTTTGGGGGCCGAGGTGGGAAATCATCCCTACAATATGATGTTCGTTCGAACCGAAATGAAAAGAACGGTCGCGGCCTTTGGTGTATCCCTTCATCGTACCCTGCCACTGTGCAAACAAGCGATCAAACGGAACTTTCCTTCCGGTAAAAACACCAAGATTCCGATGCATCGGAAGAATGTATTCATCTGCCTCCAGTGCCAGCGTAATGCCTACAGCAGTTGCCTCCTGACCGATCCCGCTAAACCATTTGCTGATTTTATTTTGCCGCAGCAGGATCAACATTTTTTCCTCGATCATACGGGGAAATAGAAGTGCTTCGAACAACTTTTTTAAAACTTTGTCACTGTGGTCTTTACGATCGAAATGCATACGAGTAAATTGTGGCGCCAAGTTAAAAGTTGGGCTCGCGCAAACCTAAAATCCGTTCGCTTTTTATTCTAACTCTTTCAAGCCAATAGCAATTGTACTTAAAAAAACAGCGGTTGTCTGACATTTCCTCGAAAGGTTTACTTTTGCGCCATGGTTCAATTCAACGAGTTTACACTTTCCAACGGTTTAAAAGTAATTGTGCATGAAGACCCCACGGTACAGATTGCAGTAATGGATATTCTATACGATGTCGGTTCCCGCGATGAGGATGAAAGCAAAACGGGTTTTGCCCATTTGTTTGAGCATTTGATGTTTGGTGGATCGATCAACATTCCAAACTATGATGAACCCTTGCAGCGGGTTGGCGGGGAAAACAATGCCTTCACCAATACAGACATTACCAATTATTATTTAACACTTCCGGCTGCTAATTTGGAAACTGGGTTTTGGCTGGAGTCGGACAGGATGCTGAGCTTGTCGTTTGATCCCAATGTGTTGGAAGTGCAACGCAAGGTGGTGATTGAAGAATTCAAGCAACGTTATTTAAACCAACCTTACGGGGATGTCTGGTTGAAGTTCAGACCGCTGGCCTATAAAAGACATCCGTATAAATGGGCAACCATCGGGAAAGAAATCAGCCATATTGAAGAGGCCACAATGGAGGATGTACGCGGTTTTTTCTTTACGCATTATGTTCCCAACAACGCGGTGTTGGTGGTGGCAGGAAAAGTCGAAACCAATCATGTAAAAACGTTGGCGGAAAAATGGTTTGGTCCGATTCCTTCCGGAATGAAAAAGAAAAGGGAACTTCCGGAAGAGCTTCCGCAAACGGAAAGACGATTCTTAAAAATAGAAGCGGATGTTCCGGCCGATGCTCTGTACATGGGCTTTCCGATGCCGGGCAGGTTTGATAAAAATTACTATGCTGCTGATTTGATGAGTGATATGCTTGGGCGTGGGGCATCAAGCAGGTTATACAACCAATTGGTAAATGAAACCGAAATGTTTTCTTCTGTCTCCAGCTATGTAATGGGCACGATTGATCCCGGTATGCTGATCATTAGCGGCAGGGTGAAGGAAGGCGTATCGATTGAAGAAGCAGAGCAAGGTGTGTTGGATGTTATCGATCAATTGCTAACGGAAGGTGTAGGGGACCGCGAACTTCAAAAAGTGAAGAACCAGGCGGAATCCACCATTGTGTTTGGAGAAACGGAGGTGATGAACCGGGCGATGGGATTGGCCTTTGCTTCTTTATCGGGAGATGCCAATTTGATCAACCGGGAAAGCGAATTAATCAAAAGCGTTAGCGCAGATGAAATCAAAAGTATGGCGCAGCAACTGCTTCAAAAAGAAAAATCGACTGTGCTGCATTATGTTGGGAAGCGTTAGGGCTAACAATTAGAACTTACCTGGATAAAGTCAAACGGGATTTTTAATTCTCCATAAGGACTTAAATGTTTAATACGCCTGAATTAAAACATCAGTCGGAATATTCAGTTTTTCATGAAGTTGTCGGATCATGTCCAATGATAGTTTTCTCTTTTTACTCAATATTTCACTTGCACGGCTTTTTAGTCCAATAACCTTCGCCAAATCAGTCTGCGTGTATCCTAGTTGCTCCATTCTGAATTTAATAGCTTCAATAGGGTCAGGCAAGTCGATTGGGAAATGTTCATTTTCATATTGGTCAATCAATATTCCTAGTATCTCAAGTTCATCTCCTTGTGAAGTACCCTTTTTAGCATCAAAAATTAGTGCAAGCCTATCCAATGCCTGTTGGTAATTTTTTTTCGTTTTTATCGGTTTTAATTTCATAGTCATCAAATTTTACTTGCGTTCACTTTGTCATATTCTTTATGTGTCCCAACAAATCGTATCCACATCATTTGATAGTGGAAATTGATTTTAACAATCAGTCGATAGTTATTTCCTTTTATATTGAAAACAACTCTATTGTCTCCAAGAATACTTGCTGAAGGATATTCCTTCTTTATTGCATTGGTATTTTTCCACTCACTTTTTACAGCTTCTCGATACCAGGATTTAAGTTGTTGTTCACAGTCCGAATGCTTTGTCCAAAACTCTCGGAGAACCTTCTTAGCAATTACTCTCAAGATCCAATATTTTGTCAAAGGTAATTAAAAGTTCCCGTATTGGGAAATATCATAAAGGTGTTTCTTGTTGTCCAAGCGTGTTGCCACAACGAATATAAAGCTAATGGACTTACAAATGCTTCGTCCTGAAAAGGCAACGGTGCTGCCCTATGTGGGGAAGCGTTAAAAGTTGCTTTCTTTTTTTATAGCCTCACTTAGCAGATCAAGCCGCAACGCGTATTCAAATGCTTCGCGTTTGGCCGTGCCGCGTTTGCCAATATGTTTATTGGTTAATACTTCCAGGCTTACGGTTTTCATTTTCATTTCAATTTATGGATGAAGTATTGTTGTCTATATAGGTGAGATTTTCTTTAAACTACTTAAACGGATTACTTCACCTTTTTAAAAAGGCAAACAAATCGTAAACGTTGTCCCTGCTCCGATTTTTGATTTACAACTGATGGTTCCTTTAAGTCGTTGCAAGGTTTCGCTTACAATGTAAAGTCCCAGTCCGGATCCTTCTGATTTGTCGGAAGCGCGGTAAAACATTTCAAATATTTTTTCTATGTGTTCTTCTTCTATCCCCAGACCATTGTCTGAGATTTCTATGCAAATTTTATCGGAAACAATTTCAGCATTGCAAGTAATGACCTTTTCCCTTTTTTGCGGATCTGAATATTTTATTGCGTTTGAAAGTAAATTGTTCACAACAACTTTAATTCGATTGGGATCGGAATAGAGCGTCAGTCCTTTTGCGATTTTATTTTCAAGCCGCAGGGTACCTTTTGGAAATGAAAACTCCAGATTATCAAAAGCCTGATTAAAGAAATCATGCAACGGAATATCGCTATTGGTTATTTCAAGACGTGTATTTCGGGAGTAATCCGTTACCTCCCTGATGAATCCTTCCATGGTTCCGATCCTTTTTTTCATCATTGAAAAACACATCGGCAGATCGGCAGGGTCGTCTGATTTTTCGGCTACATCAAT
>JBGTGG010000113.1:0-12176 GCA_041746855.1 Cyclobacteriaceae bacterium
GGAGGTGATCCATCAGTTTGGTGTAAGTATTTATCTGGATGTACCGTTGGAAGAACTTGTAAAAAGAAACAGCACCAATACATCGCGTCCCTTGCTTCAGGATGGTGGCTTAGAAGCGAAACTTGCAGCGTTGCTTTCTTCCCGCGAGGCAATCTATAAGCGTGCTACGTTTTCAGTTGTTGGAAATCAGATCACCGTAAAGGATATTATTACAGTGCTTAAAAAGTAGCGCCTACGGTAAGAATAAAATTCGTGGTGGTGAAATCCAGGCTGGCTACCGGGGTAGGAAAGTCAGGTGTTGAATAAGGTGAGCGGGTTCCTTTTTGTTTTCGTAATACCACCGCCACATCAGCAAAAAAATGTTTTGTTTTTATACCTGCACCTCCGGAATACGTGTTGATGTTGCGCTTAAACCCATCACTATTTTCATACGGATCGCCCATGAGTCCATAGCCTGCACGAAAGCGAAAAATATCCTGTCTTAATTCCCCGCCAATTCTAAAATTAACTGCTGTTTTATAAAAGGCGCGTATATCTTCGTTGTCTGGTTCATACGATATGTCGTATATATTGGAAGAGTATTTTCCTTTTCCATAGTTTACAAACTCAATATCCGTGCTAATGAAACCTATTTTAGAAATGTACGTGCCGCCCAGTGAAAACTTTCCCGGTGTAGAGAAATTGTACTCTGAGATGAGGGGTTCATCAAATTCTTCCGAAACTGAGTTAAGTATTACTGATCCGTCATCATAGTAATCGAAACCATTCCATTGGCTTTCTAATCTTGCCATGTAGGTATCTGTGAGTAAATAATTAGTTCTGGTCACATAGGACAAGCCCAATTGCAGATTGTCCATGGGGCGTACAATTAATCCCAGTGTAAGGTTAACCCCGGAGCCTTCAATTTCGAGGTCTTCCCTCATTTCGAAATATTCCAATGGCTGATAGGAAGGGTCTTCGCTAAAGGAGAAGTTGGATTCGCTATAAATTTGGGATAGTCTATAGCGGAGGGTGGTAATACCAATTCCGCCACCCAGGAAAATTTTATCATTAAAATTAGCACCATATGAAAATGAATATTGATACTGTGATCCCTGGCGGTTAATTGTTTCTGTTTGCCTGACAGTTCTAATCTCTGAATCGAGGGGCGATAACAATGAGAAGTATTGAATATCTTCCCCGGGAACCTGTTCCTGTTCTTCCGTTAGGTAATTATTATATGCCAGGGCGCTCAATGAAGTAAAATACGAACCGCCATACAGCATTTCTTGGGGGTTAATGCCATACGAATCGTAAATAAAATAATCAATTATGGAGCTGTTGTTATTTTGACCAGTATAGGAATAATTCAAATTCAAGTCATTGATGCGTGTTGCGGAAAAACCAAAACTACCGCCTATAAAATCACCTTCGTATGTAGCCGGTTTATGAAATACGATGCTGGCACCCGGTATGTAAAATTTTGATTCGGAGTTTTTGGTTTGCGACCCGAAATAGGAAGAAGACACATCTGATAAGGTATAACCCGGTGAGAAAGTAATTTCTGTTCTGTTATACATTCCTAGTCCAGCTGGATTTGATAATGCGGAACTGAAATCCCCACCCAACGAAATCTGCGCTCCACCAATTGCCTGGATGCGTGCACTACCACCCGGTGAAGTTTGACTAAAAAGAAGTGCATTATCAACAAAACTCTGCGACCAGCCACCGAGAGAAATGAGCATAAGTATAGCAGTGAAGATTTTCTTCATAGTATTTTGACGAAAATTAGCTGTTATTAATTATTCCCGCGCGATGATCTGGAGCCAGAGGAGCCACTACTGGATGACCCACTGCTTCTACTTCCAGCACCACTACTTCCACTGCTTCTGCTTCCTCCAGAATTAAAGTTGGTACTTCCAGAACTTCTTGATGAGTTTCCACCGGAGTTGAACATAGAGCCAGAACTTGACCTGGAGTTTGTATTTCCGCTATTATAAGAGCGACTGTTTGTTCCAGTGTTATTATTGAAGGAAGACCCATTTGAATAAGTCGCATTGGAATTATTTTGAGCATCCCTTCTCCAAGAACGGTTATAGTAAGCAGGCTGACTATTTGAACCATTAGAAGTTGATACACTTCTCCCCGTTGTCGGAGCGGTAGTGGTTCGTCCACCTCCGTATGTTCCTTTATTGCTATTGTCGCTTACATACGTATTATTTCTGCTTCTTGAAGCATTGGCTGCTGTTGTAGTAGCACTGCTACGGGTGTTTCTCTTTCCGTAGTTGGGCGTATTATAATCTGCGTTATTAACAACGATGACCGTAGGTCTGTAACCGAAGCCACCATATCCATAAGATGGGCACCAGGCATTGTTCCAATATGGATTACCATACATGGATCCCATACCCATCATGCCGCCCATACCCATACCCATGCCCATTCCCATGTTTGGACCCCAACCGTAATTCCACGAGGATCCCCAGTGGTAACTAAATGAACTTGACCATCCGGAACGAAAGTATGGATCTGCCCACGGATTCGGGTTGCGAAACGAGCTATAAAAAGGATCGTAATAAGGATTGTAATACGGGCTGTTCCAACTATTTATGAAAGGAGAGAAATAGGCGGTATTATACCAATTGTTTCCATACCAGGAGTTAAAACCTGTGTTGAACGAATTCAAATTATTCGCAACAGGGTTTACATATTGATAATTGTTGACAAAATACTCATCGCTTGCCTGTCCTTCTTTCGAATTCGCACGCGCGACATATTCCGGGTTTAAATTTCTCGCGGAATAACTATCTGTAGGATTTACGTAAGTAGCTTGTGATGCTTTTTTCTTTTTTGAATAATCACTATTGTACGCATAAACGACCTCTTCTTTTTTCACTTCCTTCTTTTGGCGGTCTTTGCCAGTAAAGTACATATCATCATACTCGGATTGAGCATAACCAGTAGTTAGCGTTGCTACAACTGCTAAAAGTGGAGTAAGTATTTTCATGGTTTTCATAACGATTGCTTTAAAAGGTAAAACGTACAAAAGCTTGGTCAAGGTACAAAATATTAACGTAGACTGTAAATTTTTAATTCAATCCTGTTGACGCCACACCATTCGGCTATATTTGCAACTTAACTAGTTATAAAAGAAACAATTATCATACCAAAATGGCAAAAGAATTACCTAGCCGAAAAGAAGATTACTCGCTGTGGTACAATGAGTTAGTAAAAAAAGCAGACCTTGCCGAACACTCTGATGTACGGGGCTGTATGGTAATCAAACCCTACGGCTATAGTATTTGGGAAAAAATGCAGCAAGCGCTGGATACGATGTTCAAGGAAACTGGCCATGTTAATGCTTACTTTCCACTTTTTGTGCCGAAATCTTTTTTAGCTCGGGAAGCCAGTCACGTGGAAGGTTTTGCAAAGGAATGTGCCATCGTCACGCATTATCGCTTGAAAAATGCTGAAGACGGAAGCGGGATCATCGTTGATCCGGAAGCCAAGTTGGAAGAAGAATTGATTGTTCGGCCAACATCCGAAACAGTAATTTGGAGTACCTATAGAAAATGGATACAATCCTATCGGGACTTGCCCTTGTTAATAAATCAGTGGGCAAACGTAGTACGTTGGGAAATGCGCACGCGATTGTTTTTACGCACCACCGAATTTTTATGGCAGGAAGGCCATACCGCGCATGCTACTTCGCAGGAAGCGGTGGATGAAACCCTTCAGATGTTGGGGGTGTATGCCCAGTTTGCAGAAGAATTCATGGCCATGCCAGTTTATAAAGGGAAAAAAACCGAAAGTGAGAAATTTCCGGGCGCAGTCGATACGTATTGTATTGAGGCGATGATGCAGGATGGGAAGGCGTTACAAGCCGGCACCTCGCATTTTTTAGGACAAAATTTCGCGAAAGCTTTTGAAGTTCAATTTGCCAACAAGGAAGGGAAACTGGAACATGTTTGGGGAACATCGTGGGGCGTGAGTACCCGCTTGATGGGTGCGTTGATTATGGCGCACTCGGATGATGATGGTTTGGTGCTTCCTCCAAAATTGGCGCCAATCCATGTGGTGATTGTTCCGATCTTTAGAAGCGAGGATGAATTAAAAGCCATTTCCGAAAAGGCTGATCAAATAAAATCTGCATTAAAGAAATCGGGATATACTGTAAAGTTTGACAACCGTGACACGCATAAGCCGGGGTTTAAATTTGCGGAGTATGAATTGAAAGGTGTTCCTGTTCGCATTGCTATCGGCCCGCGCGATTTGGAAAACGGAACGGTTGAAGTTGCCAGGCGTGATACAAAAGAAAAGAAATTGATTTCCTTTGATGCGATTGCAACCGACATTCCTGCTTTGTTGGAAGACATTCAAAATAATATTTATACCAAAGCGCTCTCTTTTAGAAAAGAGATGACCACGCCAGTTGATTCCTTTGAAGAATTTGAAAAAGTGTTGGAAGAGAAAGGTGGGTTTTTATCTGCGCATTGGGATGGGACCGCAGAAACAGAGGAGAAAATAAAAGAGAAAACCAAGGCCACAATTCGTTGTATTCCAAATGACGCACAAGCGGAAAATGGGACTTGTATATTCTCCGGAAAACCATCTTCCAGGAGGGTTCTTTTTGCACGGGCTTACTAATTGACTTTTAGCAGGTTTCAAGCATGTCAAATCTGTCAAAAGTCATCGTGAATATGGCTTCAAATTCTTAGCTTTAGGGTTCTATGGAATGGTTAACAGTATTATTCTTTATCCTCATCGGCATTATACTGGTAGTGTTGGAGATTATTATTATCCCAGGCACTACGATTGTTGGGATATTGGGGCTGATAATGGCGATTGTTGGAATCGTACTGGGCTTCAATTATTTCGGCCCCAATACCGGTTGGCTTATTTTTGGAATATCAGGAACAGCCTTTGGCGGACTTCTGTATTGGGCATTGCGGGGAAATACGTGGGATTACTTCTCTATAAAGAGTGTAGTAGAAGGAAGGGTGAATGAATTTGACTTACAGGAATTTTCAATTGGCCAGGAAGGAATAGCTACTTCCGCACTTCGCCCACGTGGAAAAGCAGAATTAAAAGGAAAACAAATCGAGGTTTCATCTCTTGGAAACTTTATTGATGCTGGAACACGCATAAAAATCATTAATATTACTTCAAATCACATTTTAGTAGAACCAATAAACTAATCATATACTATGGACGGTATTTTATACATCGGAGCAGCTATCATATTTATCATTGCCTTTTTTACATTCTTTTACTTTGTGCCGGTTGGGCTCTGGATTACCGCGCGGTTTTCAGGAGTAGCCGTAACAATTATCGAGTTGATTGGAATGCGGATTCGTAAAGTTCCACCAGGGATAATTGTGAATTCATTAATCACGGCCATTAAAGCCGGATTAACCGTGACAACACGTGAGTTGGAAACGCATTACATGGCAGGTGGCGATGTACAAAATGTTATTCGCGCACTGATATCTGCTGATAAAGCCAATATCTCGCTTTCGTTTAAACAAGCCACGGCCATCAACCTGGCAGGTCGTGATGTGTTCGAGGCTGTGCAAATTTCTGTTAATCCAAAAGTGATTACCACGCCACGGGTTGCAGCAGTTGCTGCTGACGGTATTCAATTAATTGCGATTGCTCGGGTAACGGTACGCGCAAGCTTATCACAATTAGTAGGGGGTGCTGGTGAAGATACCATCCTTGCCCGTGTTGGTGAAGGGATTGTAACCTCAATCGGTTCTGCCAAATCGCACAAAGAGGTTTTGGAAAATCCGGATAAGATTTCAAAAGTTGTTTTGTCAAGAGGATTGGATGCCGGTACTGCATTTGAAATTCTCTCTATTGATATTGCGGATGTAGATGTGGGGGCAAACATCGGAGCGAAACTTCAAATCGATCAGGCAACAGCCGATTTAAAAGTTGCGGAAGCAAAAGCAGAAGAAAGACGGGCAATGGCGGTTGCGTTAGAGCAAGAGATGAAAGCGAAAGCACAAGAAGCGAAAGCCCATGTTATTCAGGCAGAAGCGGAAATACCAAAAGCAATTTCACAAGCTTTCGTGAGTGGCAATCTTGGAGTGATGGATTATTATCGTATGCAGAATATTCAATCGGATACGGAGATGCGCACTTCGGTTTCCAACTCAGGAAAGGGCGGTAGCGGAACTAAGCCACCGAGCAAGTAAATTTTTTAGAAAGATCAGCACAAAGGCCCTTCGGTTTATTTCGAAGGGCTTTTTATTTAATGACTGATTTTTTCCAGTTTGATTTTTCTAATCCAAAGTACCGGTTATTGATTGCATCAAAAGAAAGATAATCATAGATCAATGGGATTGTGCTTACACCTTGTAGTGTCATCAATCCGTACTTCTCATCTTTTTTAATAATTACAAAACCATTGTCTAAATCTTCAAGGCCATCAAACTTTGGCTGGATAATTAAATTTCCATTCTTATCAACAAGCCCAACAAGGTTTTCTTTTGTGGCCAAAAACCGTCCTGATGAAAGCGGGGCGAGCGATTCAAATGATGGGGTGATCAAAACCTTTCCGGTAATATCAATCATCCCAAACTTTCCTTTCAATTTTACAAGGGACGTTCCTTTATCAAAAGAGGTCACACTTTCATATACCGGTTGGATGATTATATTTTCAGCATGGTCAATAAATCCCCATTTATTAAGGATTTGTATCGCTGCTAACTTTTCTGAATAAGGTTTTGCGTTTTCATAACGGTTGGCAATTCGTAATCGGCCACGGTCATCGATGAACCCATAGCGTCCATTTTTTTTAATGGCGCGTAACCCTTCTGTTTCGGAAAATAATTTTTCGTACGGTGAATCCGGTGGGAGCTGACGGTAGACAATTTGCCCATCAAAATTAATCCGCCACATACTTCCATTCGAAATTTTTTCTTCAAGAAAATCGTCTTTTGCTACAATGGGGTTTTCTGTGAAATAGATAATCCTTCCAGTAAAAGACTTTAGGTACGTGTTGCTTCCTTTTGTTTGCAGGTAACGATCAGTATGCACGACCATCAACTGATCAGGTTGTGGAATGACACGCCAATTCTCTTCCATGTCAATTACCCCATACTGATTGTGGAATTTCACCACCAGGTATGGATCTGCTATTTGAATCAGGGAATCAAAAACGCAGGAGATAATTTCTTTGCCCTCTGTATTCATGGCGCCCCAATAGCCTCTTTTCTTTACCGGATAAAAATTTCCATTGTAGGACAGTATTTTGTCATACGTTTTTTGATTGGTTTTTTTTCCTTCGATGTCTATTACCGACCATTGGTCAATACCATTTTCAGTATCCATTGAAATGAAATGTGTTTGGTCGCGAAGTAAGAAATCGTACGTGGGTGTTAATAAAATTTCTCCATTCAAATCGATAAGTCCGAATTTTCCAGCTTGTTTGAAGATTGCATTTTCATTTTGAAAAGGATGGATCAAAGAAAAGGATTGATTTGAAAGGGGCTTAAAGTCACCGTCTACAAGCGAAACGCTGTCTGTGTTTTTTAGCGCATACCGGTTTACAGCAAGTATCTTGATTGAGTCAACATCAAGTTCCTGTAAAATGCTGTTGTCCGAACCCATGATTTTCCATCCATTAGGTTTTCGGACACTAACGGAACCGTCTTCTTCAATTTTTATTTCCTGATTAGCAAGGGGAATGCGAATAGTTCCGTTTCGATCTATCAACCCTTGTTTGTTGCCATCATAAAGAATTGCACAGTCTTTTTTGAACGGGGTAATTTTGTCGATGCTAAAACCAGTCAATTTTTTTCCCTGATCCGAGAACAATGCTTTTTTTCCTTCTGAGTTCTCCACAGCAAAGCGCAAGTTGCCGATAGGAATGATGCTCCGATATTGAATGGGGATCAGGATTTCATTTTTTAGATTAATGACTCCGAATTGAATTTTGTTTTGATTTCGATTGTAGACAATGGCGCGCATTCCATGCAATTCAATGCCGTCATATTGAAAGGGGATGATCGTTTTCCCGGAAATATCGATGCAACCCGTTTTAACAAGAAATGATTGTTTTTCTTTCGCGCTGGCAATTATTTGGTCGCCCGTTGTTGGTGCCAGCGTAGCGAAGTGTGGTTCGGTAATTATTTTATTTTGAACCGAGATGAGGCCCCATAAATTACCTTTTCGATATCCGATTATACCTTTATGAACAAAGAAATTTTTCTCAGTCCACCCCAATCCATCGTACTGTGCTGGAATAAGGATAGTGCCCTGCTCGTTTTTTAACCCCACTTTGCCATTCTCTTCGAAGAGATCAAAGGAGTTTGCTTGCGCTTGTACCTGACTAAAAAATAAAAGCGTACACCAAAAAATCAATCGCATGCCACAAAGATAGGAATGTTCAATTGAATTAATATTTACTCGAGCTGCCGGTGAAAGTATAATCGATATTCCGGGAGTAATTCAGGATAAGCAATCCCGACCAGGTCTTTTAAAATTATATCCGGACGCAAGTAACCCAATTCCAAAAATTCACTGCCGCCCGCGGCACCCATACGTGCATTGTACGTGTATACTTTTTTTGTTTTGAAAGCCTTTAAATTTTTATACCGATGATCAGCACGGGCAATCTCATCAAGGGTTTTATACGAGGCAACGCCAATCCAGAGGTCAACATCAATTGCATCGTTGTAAACGGATTCAAAACTAAGTTCAAGGAATCCATTGGTTGAATCATTTCTATAGAGATAGTTGCATCCGGCATCGTTTAGGATTTTCGCAGCATAATTTTGCCCGCCCGGCAAAAACCAGGCATCACCATATACAATTCCGCTAATCACTGTTGGTTTAGATTCCATGTTCTTTACCAGGTCAGCAGTTTTCATGTATTCGGATTCAATGCTGTTAAAAATGGAATCGGCTTCTTTTTCTTTATTGAAGAACAACGCCATAAACTTGATCCACTCGGCCCTTCCCAATGGATGCTTTTCTAAATACTCCGCGTTGATTACTACAGGTGATCCGAGTTCTTCTACTTTTTTGAATTGACCAAAGTCGCTGCTCATGGTGTAGCCCATTACCATGGCAGGTTCAAGTGCTGCCAATACTTCCAGGTTCATTCCTTTATCAACACCCAACTCTTGAACGCGTCCTGCGTCAATACGCTTTCGCATCGGTTGAGAACTGATGTACTCCAGTGAAGGAAATCCGATAAGCCGATCCGTCTCTCCCAGATAATCCAGCAATGGAATGTGTGTAGTGGAGGTGCATACAATTGTTTCTATTGGAATGGTGATAACACGTGTAGTGGCATCATGCTCGGGGATGGGTTGATTTTTTTCTACAAGCAGGTACGAGTAACCGGATTCAGCACCTTGAAACGGATAGATAACATCTACCCACTTTGCGCCATCACGATAGGCAACAGTAAAACCAGTTGCATACTTGAGTGTTGTTAAGGAAGGTTGATCTTCGCTTTCATTTTTTTTCTCTTTTGTAGCTGAACCACATCCAACACAAAAAATACACACCAATATTATCACGAACCGCATGGTGCAATATTAGAAAATAAGTTGTTATGTTTGCAGCAGACAATTTTGGTTTCCTCATGCCGGTAAAGCCTGAGGGATTAAAAGGGAATTCGGTGCATCTCCGTAGATGAGATAAATCCGAAGCTGTCCCCGCAACTGTGATTCACAATTTGAATTGCTGAACTCCAACGCCACTGTTCTGTCAAGGATGGGAAGGCATCAGCAATGTGAAGAGCCAGGAGACCTGCCTTAAGATGTCCATGTATCAGAGCTTTCGGGTGAAAGGCGATGAGTAAGCAGGTGCACCTGATTTATTCTCACATTCCTCTTGGGGCTCATAGTGTTTAACCAAAAAAACAATGCTATGAGAAAAATTGTAATGTCCTTTTCAGGACTACTAATTTCAATCGGACTGTCGGCACAAGACAGTCTGAAAACCACTTTCTTAAATGAAGTAGTTACCATCGGCACAAAAATCGATGTGCCGGTTGAGAAATCCGGAAAGACAATTGTAAAGTTGTCCGGTGAAGATCTTCAAAAAAATGCTGGTAAAACAGTGGCGGATTTACTAAATGAGGTTCCAGGTATCCAAATCGATGGCAACTTTGGCGCACCGGGATCCAATATTTCGTACTACGTGCGTGGGGGAAGAAGTAAGACTACATTAATACTAATTGATGGTGTTCCACTGAATGATCCATCCGGTATCAACGCAGAGTTTGATCTGCGCTACTTGCCGATTTCAAATGTGGAATCCATAGAAATTTTAAAAGGTGGATTGAGCACACTGTATGGTACGGGCGCAGCCGCAGGCGTAATTGATATTCGGTTGAAAGCACCGGAAGCAAGACCAATCGGAGGAAATGTTGATGTTAATGCAGGAAGTTTTGGAACCTATTCAGAAAATATTTCTGTTGGTGGAACGGTGAATAAAATCAACTACAGCCTTTCAGCTAGCAACATTAATTCAAAAGGTTTTTCTGCCGCACAGGATCCGGACGGCACTAACAATTTTGATGATGATGGTTTTGATCGGCAAAATGGTTTGCTCAAACTAGGCTACCAAATTACCCCTGATGTAAAGGTTGGCTGGTTAGCGGGTTATGATCGCTTCAAAGCGGATTACGATGACTACGAATTTACCGATGCTGATAATGTACAAGTGTCTGAACAATTTCGAACGGGCGTCAATGCTTCATTTGAGTATAGTGAAAAAGGAAATGTATCCGGCTACGCGGTGATGAACTGGAACAAGCGTGAGTTTGAGAGTGCCTTTCCCAGCATATACTCTGGAAGAAATCTCCAAGCGGAAATTATTCAACGCCATCAATTCACAAAATCCATTCAAGGTTTATTTGGTGTGAATTATCAACAATTTAAGTATGAACAAGAAGGGAGTAATGAAATGGATACCACCCGTTTTACGATGATCGATCCGTATGCCTCCTTACTAATAAATTATTCATTTTTTGACCTTCATATCGGTACCCGATTGAATACGCACAGCGAATATGGAACAAAGTGGGTGTACAACATCAACCCGTCAGTAGTATTGAATCAATCTGGTTTTCTGCGATTTAAAATTCTGGCGAGCTTATCAACTAGCTACATTACACCCTCGTTGTATCAATTGTATTCAGCGGCTTATGGCAATTCAGAGCTGCTACCGGAAGATGCGTTGAATTTTGAGACAGGCGTTTCAATTTATGGTGGGGAAAAGTTTGTGTTTAATGGTATCTGGTTTAACCGCGATGAAAGTAACCCCATTGATTTTGTGAATGTATTTGATGGCAATGGCGACTGGGTTGGCGGGGAATATCAAAATGTTGCTGCTGAGCGAAATGTGTATGGGGTAGAACTAAGTGCTTCCTATCAAATCTCCAAAGGAATATCCGTTGCAGCGAACTATACCTTTACGGAAACTGACAAACCTGAAACATTTTACAGAATCCCCAACCATAAAATGGGCATTGGGGTGAATGTACAACCGCTTCCTGCATTAGCAATTTCGTTTAAGTATAATTTTACCGGTGAGCGTACTACCTTTGATTTTAATTCTTTCAGCGAGTTGATATTGGATCGCTATGAACTGGTAGATCTCTTCGCCTCTTATGGTTTTTTGAATAATAAATTGACAGTATACGGAGGAATCAATAATGTATTTGATGAAGAATTCATTGCAGTTTATGGATTTACCACACGTGGCAGAAACTTTACTGCTGGTTTACGTTATTCGTTTTAGATGGCAGATCAAGAGAATTCTGAAGAAGACAAAAATAATGAACCGGTAGATTACTACATGGAGAACGGCTTTGTTGTTTTTACAAAAGAATTTTTATTGAAGCATGGCTATTGTTGTGAGAGCGGATGCCGGCATTGCCCGTATGGGTTTACTCCTCGCGAATAATCTGATGATACTGACGGAGTAATTGTTGGGCAGCATTGTACGGTGAAAGTTCTTTGCTGCCTACTTTTTCTTCTAACCCTTCTAACGCTTGTTGCAGTACAGGAAATTTTTGAAAATCATTTTTCAAGAGTTGATCGAAATATTCATGTAGCCAATTTTTGGCTTGTGATGCACGTTGCGTTTCAAAATAATTTGAGCTTTTGGTTTGCGCTACATACTTTAGGATCATGTCCAATACACTTTCAATTCCCGTTCCATCCGTGGCA
>JBGTGG010000114.1:0-5646 GCA_041746855.1 Cyclobacteriaceae bacterium
GATAGCAAATTGGTGCGCAAAATCTTTCTGTTTGAAGGTGCTTTGATCTCCCTTATTGGTGCTGTGAGTGGCCTTGTTTTAGGGGGTGTATTTTGCTGGCTCCACATCAAATTTGGGATCATTTCCATGGGCATGGAATCCTCCATTACCGAGGGGTATCCGATGAAAATTATAGCCCTGGATTTCGGGATTATTCTACTTGTTGTAACATTCATCACCTTCGCCATTTCCACTCGTCCTGCAATATTGGCCGCTCGTTCGGTTTCTGTGCAAAATCTCTAGTGCGGAAACTGATTTCTAAAAATAACCAAGGTTTTTCGGCCAATTTTCCCTAATTTTCGAATTCCGTCTTTAGGAAAGTGGGAAATTTTTATGAAAGTCTCTGCTTCACAGCCCTTCCAAATTATCTACTCGCTGTACACACACGAGTACCTCGGCTATATGTTTGAGTCTTATATTATCCACTTGGATGATCATGGCAAGCTTACCTACCAACACCAAAACATTTCTTCCAAGAATGCGCGCGAATTCACGAAAGGTCTTGACGATCGCGATTTTGAATTGATTTCCTTAATGGACTCGATCCATCAGGATACGATTGTAAAAAAGTTTTCTGCCAAGGTGATGAAGGCCGGTGAGTTCTTCTCAAAAATTTTCACCGACAAAAAAGGCAACGAACTTGTTCAGGAACAGATCAATGCCTACATGGAAAAAAGGCGGGCTGAAATCCTTGAAAAAATCAGGGGCAAAATGCTCTATGAAATGGGCAACGATGGCGAGCCCGCCTGGCGCAAAATTGAAGTGATGGAGAAAAAAGCTTCCATCCAATTTCATTTTATGCGCGGCCCCGATCACACAAAGTATTATCCAACACTTTCATTTCAGGGCAAGAAGATAGAAATGCCGAACACCGCTGCGTATCTTATCTGTGCCGACCCTGCGTGGATGGTTGTAAACGGAAAGCTCTATGGGTTTGAAAAGTATGTAGATGGGAAAAAACTGTTGCCTTTCTTTACCAAGAAGTTTGTGCTCATTCCTAAGAATATGGAAGAGACGTATTACAAACGTTTTGTTGGCGCGTTGATCGCCAGTTTTGATGATATTGAAGCTACGGGTTTTGAAATCAACAAAACCGATTATGATCCGCACCCGGTGCTTACACTTTCTGAGCTTCACCAAAATGCAACTCCCTCCACCAATCTCTTTAATGAAAAGGAAGAAGACCACAGTGATGAAACCGGAAAAATTGTTTTTGACCTTTCATTTAAATATGGAAAACATAAATTCAAAGGCGACACCAGCGGCACCGTAAATGTTGCGCTTGAAAAGCATGGCGATGACTTTGTTTTCTATCGGGTAACAAGAAAAATCGATGAGGAGAAAAATTTTCTTCAACGCCTGCAAAAAATTGGTTTGCCAATAAAAGGGTTTCGGGTAGCGATACCAAAATCAGAAGCATTCAGTTGGTTGAATGAAAATCGTGTGAACCTCTTGAACATGGGGTTTGAGGTAAGTCAGCCCGAAAGCCGCGATAAAAAATATTTTGTTGGAAAAGCGGTCATTGAGGTTGAGGTAAAAGAAAGTATCGACTGGTTCGACATCCATGCCAAGATCCGCTTTGGTGAATTTGAAATCCCATTTAAAGATTTGCGCAAACTGATCATGCGCAAAAAGGTTGAGTTCAAATTGCCGAATGGTGAAATTGCAATCATCCCGGAAGCGTGGCTTTCGAAATATGGGGATCTGTTTTCCTTAAGCGAAACAGAAGGTAAAAACGAAAAGCCAGTTTTAAAGAAGCACCATATCAATCTTGTAAAGGAACTTGAGAATGGAAACTTGGCCAAAGTACACTTGAGTGAAAAATTCAGGTCGCTTGGTGAGTTCAATGGAATAAAAAATTATGCATTACCAACCGGTTTTACTGGTCAATTAAGACCCTACCAAAAAGCTGGTTTCAACTGGCTGCGCTTCCTCAAAGAATATCACTTGGGTGGATGCCTTGCGGACGATATGGGCCTTGGAAAAACAGTGCAGACCCTGGCACATTTACAAGCGGAAAAAGAATCCGGAGCGGGTGCTTCTTTGTTGATTATGCCAACCTCCTTGATTTACAATTGGGAAATGGAGGCAACTAAATTCGCGCCCGATCTCCGCATTTTAACCTACACAGGAACCCACCGCGAAAAAAATGTAAGCCGTTTCAATGACTACGATTTGATACTCACTTCGTATGGTATCACCCGATTGGATATTGAAGTGCTAATGCAATTTTCTTTTAATTACATTATCCTGGACGAATCGCAAGTCATTAAAAATCCATCTTCAAACATTGCAAAATCCGTTCGTGAATTAAAATCAAAACACAAGCTGGTGCTTACGGGCACGCCCATGGAAAATTCTACTATGGATTTGTGGTCGCAAATGACATTCATCAATCCGGGGCTTTTTGGTACACAAACCTACTTCCGAAATGAATATCAAAACCCGATTGAGAAAAAAGGGGATGAATCCAGATCAAAGAAATTAAGCGCCATCATTAAACCTTTTATATTAAGAAGGCACAAATCGCAAGTGGCAACCGAGCTTCCCGAAAAGGTTGAAAACATTCAATATTCGGAGATGACGGTGGAGCAAGAGAAAAAGTATGAAGAAACAAAATCATACTACCGCGACAAGATCCTAAATGCAATTGAAACAGAAGGATTGGGCAGCAGCAGGTTTATGATCCTTGAAGGACTTACCAAGCTGCGGCAGCTTGCGAACCATCCGAAAATGATCGAACCGAGTTATGATGGCGACTCTGGAAAATTGGAAGACATTTCACACATGCTTGAAAATGCTATCGCGGAAGGGCACAAGATTTTGGTGTTTAGCCAATTTGTGAAACACTTGGCAATCGTTCGGGATTATTTGGATTCCACAAAAACTGCCTATTCATATTTGGATGGATCGAGCACAGATCGAAAAGACCAGGTGGAAGAATTCAATAGGAATAGCGACATCAAAGTTTTTTTGATTTCCATTAAAGCAGGTGGCTTAGGATTAAATCTCACAGAGGCCGACTATGTGTTTATCCTCGATCCCTGGTGGAACCCGGCTGTAGAAGCCCAAGCCGTTGACCGTGCGCACCGCATCGGCCAAAAGAAAACCGTATTCTCCTACAAGTTCATCACCCGCAATACCGTTGAAGAAAAAATCCTTCAGCTCCAGCAAAAGAAATTGAAACTGAGCACCGATTTAATTACAACGGAGGAAACTTTTATGAAGCAACTTACGAAAGAAGACATTGAGTCTATGCTTGCTTAAGATGCCGTGTTTTCCAACGATCATGCGTCCATAAATAAGTAGCTGGGCTTTTTCTAATTTGTTTTTCCAATTCTTTTATATAAGCTTCGAGCACATGTGTATCTCCTTTCTGGTACGGAGGGGCGCCTACATGAACAAAAGAGCCTTTGTAAAAGCCACGTTTTATTTTTTCAATATTAAAAAAGAAAACAGGGTACTGCATCAACTGAACCATCTGATTGGGTCCATAAAAAAATGCGGTTTCCTGATTCATAAAAGAATAAAAAAACCGCTTGTTCCTTGACCGGCCTGGATATTGATCGGTCACGGTGGCAATACCCCGAAGCAAGTGCCTTCGCGATACGGCTTCGCGTGCTACTTTTTTTCGCTCGATTGCGTAGGCGCCAAAGCGTGTTCTGCATGCCAATATTAAAGTGTTGAAAAAATTGCTTCTAACTTTTTGGTAAACAAAATCTACGGGCAATGGCAAGGAGGTACTTGCCGACACCATGGCCCATTCCCAGTTAAACTGGTGTCCAGCGAGATAGATCAAAGATTGGTTTTGCTTCGCATAATTGTGAACAATTTTATCATCCTCAAAACAAAATCTCCTTTTCAATTCCTCTACCCGAATCGTCAACAGTTTGAGAGTCTCAACTGCATAATCGCAAAGGTTGTGATAAAATTCCCGTTCAATTTTCTTTAGCTCTTCAGCGGTTTTATCCGGGAAAGAATTACTCAGGTTTTTCATCACTACTTTCCTTCGGTAGCGAACCACATAATACACCACTAAAAAAAGAAAATCAGAAAGGAGATACAGAATAGAAAAGGGTAGCCGGGAGAGTAATCGTAATAGCAACATAGGTACCGATGGAATCCGAAAGATAAATAGAACAATCCTTTTTTTGGTTGTAAATTGGCGTAATTCTGATTGATCTTGACAGAACTTTTTCCAAGAGATTTGATTTTTCATAGAATGAAGGATAAAGTAGTAATAATCACAGGTGGATCTTCGGGTATTGGAAAAGCCCTCGCAGAAAAATTTGGTCAACACGGATCAAAACTTCTTATTACCGGAAGAAATGAAGATCGGCTAAAATCCGTGGTGACATCACTGTCAGAAAAGGGAATCGTAATCCATTACTTTAAAGGGGACGTGAGTATTGAAGAAAACAATAAACTCATGGCCGAAGAAGCAATCCGTTTATTTGGAAATATCGACATATTAATAAATAATGCGGGTGTGAGTATGCGTGCGTTGTTTGAAGATTCAGACCTTGAAGTCTTCAAAAATGTAATGGACATTAACTTCTATGGAACCGTTTACGCAACAAAGTATTGCCTACCCCACATCCTTGAATCCAAGGGTTCTATCATTGGTGTTTCGTCCATAATCGGTAGACGTGGTACTCCTGCAAGGACCGCATACTCAGCTTCAAAATTTGCGATGGAGGGCTTCCTTGAAGCCTTGCGCATGGAAGTAATGAAAAGAGGAGTTCATGTATTGGCGGCTTGCCCTGGGTTCACCACGTCCAACATCCGGTTAAATGCCTACACAGCAAATGGTCATGAGCAAGGTGAATCACCCCGAGATGAAGAAAATATGATGAGTGCTGAAGAAGTTGCAGACTCTATTTATCGGGCAACGAAGAAACACAAACGTGATGTGGTGCTAACCGTAAAGGGAAAACTTGTGGTATTCCTCAGCAAATGGTTGCCTCGCGTTATGGACAATATAGTCCACAATGCAATGGCAAAAGAAAATGACTCTCCTTTAAAGACTAAGTAACTACTTCAACTAAGTCTTAGTAAGAAAAACCAACTTCGTGTTATCGGCTTTACTGATGCTCTTATAAAAGTCCGTGAGTTCCTTATATGATTCAGCGGGAAACCGTCCTTTGTTGCGTTTCATTTTTCGAATGTAAACGACACTACCCTGATCAATCGAAAACGAAGCTTCGTACTCACCAAATTGTGATTTGATTTCTATGGGATTCGGTAAATGCTCAACATATATGTCATCTGGTATTTGATATTTAATGGTATCGTAATCAATGTATCCCATTCTAAAAACGATATCGTTGATACGCTTTTCTGTTTTCTCCGGCACATAGGAAGACCGGTTCATCAGGTTGGGTGTAAGAAATAAGCGCTTGCCGCTAACAGACGCCAATCTGCGCAGCGAAAGTTCCAACGAAACATCTGCATATGGTATTTTTTCCTTGTGATCAACAAACGAAAAATTCACAATATCAAAAGTGGGAATGTCTGTATTGTTTGTGACCCATTTCTTTTGGTCATCATGGTTGTTGTTGAGAACATAGTTTAGATTTCCATTCTCATATTGCAGACCTGCATATC
>JBGTGG010000115.1:0-3526 GCA_041746855.1 Cyclobacteriaceae bacterium
ATTCAATCTTGCAGTTTCATTGCACAGTGCCATCAATGACAAGCGCGCTGCGTTCATGCCGATTACAAATTCCAATTCCTTGGATGAGTTGGCGGATGCATTACGCTATTGGTATAAAAAAACAAAAAGAAGAGTCACGTATGAATACGTAGTGTGGGATGGCATCAACGACAAGTTGGAAGACGCGCAAGCGTTGTTAAAGTTCGCGAAGATAATTCCAAGCAAGGTGAACCTTATCCAATATAATCCGATTGATACGGGAATGTTCCAACAAGCCAGCGACCAGGCGGTGCAGATGTACCAACAACTCCTTGAAAACAATGGAGTGGTCGCACGCATTCGCGTAAGCCGGGGAAAAGATATCGATGCGGCATGTGGGCAACTGGCAAATAAAAACTGATGCGCTGACTGATAACTGTACTTTGTCAAAGCTGTATACTTTAGATTAAAGCTTTGACAAAGTGTTTAGAACCTTTTTCATGTTGTAACCATCTACAAAAGATCGTGACCCTAACTAAACCGCTTTTCATATTTACTTTCCTGCTGATTAGCCTTACTAGCTACGGCCAAAAAGTTATGAAAGGAATTGTAGTGGATTCAGCTTCTTTTATTTCCCTGCCCGATGTACACGTCACCATTAAAAATTCACAGCGGGGTACGTTTACGGATGCAAAAGGAAATTTCATGATGGTCGTTGAGCCGACCGATACATTGCAATTTACATTGGTTGGTTTTAAAGCTGCAGAATACTCCATTGCTGAATTGCGCTATGAATCGATTGTCCGGCTGGCGGAAGAGTCTACGGTACTTAATCAGGTGATGGTACATGGCACTATTGAGATACCCATTCCGGAAATTGAAAAGAAAAGAATCTGGCAAAACAATACCTATAACCCGGAAGCCACTGCTCCCGGGATGGTACCAACTTTTGGCCCGGGGATAGGCATACCACTTTCAATTTTCTCTAAAGGTGAAAGCGAAAAAAGAAAAGCAGAGAAACTTCGTGAAGAAAATGAACAAGCATCAACATATACCAGTGTTGTGAGCGATCCGGATGTGATGCAAGCATTAATGAAAAAATACAAACTTTCCGAAAAGGGGTATTATGATATCCTGACCAAGTTCAACGAACGGAATAACACCTATATGTATACATTAACTGCTGATGAATTAGTGAAGGCGTTGGATAATTTTTTCTTGAACAACACACCGAAATAATTTGGGGATTTTTTTGATTGGAAGATTTGGGGATTAAATTCCTTCCATTCGCACATTAGCAATCAGCAAATCAGCAAATCACTTCTTGCTTGCATTGAATAACTTTTCCTTCTCGGTTTTGGAAAGGCTATCGTAACCATGATCCGAGATTTTATCAAGTATGGCATCAATCTCTTCCTGGCTTGCTTTTACCTTACTCGTTGAAGTTGCTTTCGCTTGGGGCTCATCGGCTTTGCGATAACTTACTTTTACTTTCGGTTGGCTTTCAAAAAGGCTTCTTATCCAATCCAAAGTAGCAGTTACCCATGCCCCCCAATTGACACCGGCTTGTAATTGTTTGATATAAATAAATCCAATCAATGCGCCACCGAGGTGGGCAAAATTTCCACCAGCGTTTGAGCCAACCGTTCCTAAGAAGGAAAGAAAAACTGTTACCATCGCGATGTACTTTATTCTTACCGGCCCAAGCAACAACAAATGAAATGTATAGTTAGGAAGCAATGTAGCAGCAGCCACTACTACTGCATCCACCGCTGCAGAGGCACCCACCATGCCTCCTCCGTTTGTAGCAACTTGTTCTACAAAAACAGGAATGGTGTTGTAGGCCAACAAGAAAGCAATCGCTCCGCTAATCGCTCCCAATACATATACTGCAATTAATTTATCGCTACCTAAATACTCTACAAACAAGCGGCCAAACCAATACAACACCAACATATTGAAAACAATATGCATGATCCCATTGAGGTCGTGCATGAAAGCATACGTGATGATCGTCCAGGGACGCGTAAGAAATTCGGTAAAGCTGGCCGGGATTTGAAATTGATTATGGATAATCGTAAAAAAATTATCCCCTTTTAAAAAAGTGGAGAAAACCATGAGGATAGCAAACACAACAAAAACCACCACATTTATGATGATCAGCTGCACATGTGCATTCCGGGGTTTACTAAAAGCATTTTTAAATTCGTCCAGCATAAATTTCTAATTTCCTCTTCCGCGCCAAAACTGCAACAAAATGAAGGCCACAACAATTCCACCAAGGTGGGCAAAGTGCGCGGTGTTATCCCCGGGACTCGCTGCAAACCCTGAGTAGATCGCGATCCCACCCAAAATCATTACCAAATATTTCGCCTTAATCGGAATGGGGGGAAACAACAACATCAACTCGAGGTTTGGAAATAAAACACCAAAGGCGGTTAACACACCATATACAGCACCCGAAGCTCCTACCATGCTACTGAAGCTTCCAACACCAAAAAATAAATCAATCAAAATATTGAAAGCCCCTGCCCCAATACCGGTGATTAAATAAAACAACAAAAACCGTTTCGGACCCCAGAAAGATTCCAGCATCGGCCCCAAAAAACTTAATGCCAACATGTTGAAGAAAATGTGGAAAAGTCCACCGTGGGCAAACATATACGTGAACAACTGATATGGCTTAAAAAAAGGAGTGGAAACATTTGAAAGTGCCAGCCAACTTTCCAATGCTGGAAATACCATTTGCATGATATATACCATTACATTGATCATGACAATATTTTTTACTACCGGGGTAAGTCTCAGCATGGGGAACTATTTAAACATTCAAAGGGTGTAAACGTCTTTTTGTTACAGACGGTTAAAATAACTTTCAATTTTACTGAGCTCAAAAATAAAGAAAGTTGGTTTACCATCGGGGGAATAATTTGGGCTTTTGCACGCAAAGAGTGAACCCAGCAAAGCGTGCATTTCTTCTAATGCCAATCGTTTTCCGGCTTTGTTGGCACTCCGCTTCGCCAATGCCCGGGCCAGGTTTTCCTGTATCGGAACAGACAATTCCTTTTGGTTGCTTTTAAATTGCTCTATTAATCCTTCCACCAACTCCTTCTCATTGCCACCCGGTAAGTTTGCCGGAATGCCATTTACCACCAGCGTATTCTTACCAAATACATCAAGCCGGAAACCCAACGCATGGATTTCCTGCTCCATCTCCATCACCATCGCAAAGTCGGACACGGAAAAAGATATGGTTTGTGGGAATAAGCATTGCTGGCTTTCGCCATGTTTGCTTCGTAATTGCGCAAGGTAGCGCTCAAATAAAATACGTTCGTGCGCCAATTGTTGATCAACGATCATCATTCCTGAACGAACTTGCTTAAGGATATACCGATCAAACAATTGTGACAATACTTTTTCTACCGGTTGAATTGCTTCCTCCTCTTCCGATTGGTTTACCCGGCTATCAAAACGGATCGCATGCACAGGGTTTGAAACATCACGTAAGCGTGTCTCCGAATTTCCTTCCATGAGTTTCTCCCAATTT
>JBGTGG010000116.1:0-23020 GCA_041746855.1 Cyclobacteriaceae bacterium
AAAGAATATTCACGTACACGAGCAACTATTGGTAGGGCCTTTTTTATTGACCCATCATCCGCTCGAAGATACACCCCAATCCTATTATAATTTAGCAGGCCACATTCATCCGGGTGTACGGATGGTGGGAAAGGGACGGCAGTCGTTAACGTTGCCGTGCTTCTTCTTTGGCGATCAACAGGGGTTGTTGCCGGCCTTTGGTATTTTTACGGGCTTTAAAAGAATAAAACCTGAAAAAGAGGATAAAGTTTTTGTTATTGCAGAGGATCGTATTTTTAAAGTTGAATGAGAAAGATTGGATTTTTTATAATCACGTGTTTTACAAGCACTGCACTATACGCGCAAGATACAACCCGCCTGTCGATGTTGTTTGTAGGTGATATTATGGGTCACGATTCGCAAATCGCTGATGCTTATAATGCAAAGGATGGTACGTACGATTATCAGTGCTTTCGTTTTGTTGAGCCGATTATTAAATCTGCTGACATCGCTTTCGGAAATCTGGAAGTCACCCTTGCCGGAAAACCCTTCAAAGGATATCCCCAATTTAGTTCACCCGATGAACTGGCAATCAAGTTGAAAGAAATTGGGTTTGATGTATTGGTAACCGCCAATAATCATAGTCTTGATCGAAGGAAGAAAGGACTTGAACGCACTATCCGTGTACTCGATAGCCTGGAAATATTGAATACCGGAACGTTCGTGGATACCGTTTCACGAATGAATGACTATCCATTGATTTTTGAAAAAAACGGTTTCAGGATAGCATTGTTGAATTATACCTACGGAACCAATGGAATTCCTACAACGAAGCCAAACATTGTAAACCGCATTGACACCGCTGTCATGCGAATCGATTTATTGAAAGCGAAGGAATTTAAACCCGATATCATTATTTCTTTTCTGCATTGGGGAAATGAATACCAATCGCTGCCTTCTTTTTTTCAAAAAAACCTTGCTGATTTTTGTTTTAAGAATGGGAGTGATCTGGTGATTGGTGCGCACCCGCATGTTGTGCAACCCATGGAGTGGAGGAAGGATAAAAACCAGGTGGTAGTTTATTCATTGGGAAATTTTGTTTCTGGCCAACGAAAAAGATTCACGGATGGTGGCGCTATGGTGCGCATTGATTTGCACAAAGTTCTCAAAGACGATACGATCAAAACATCCATTGATACAGTGGGGTATTTATTGGAGTGGGTTCATCGTGACAAAAAAATGAAGTACACGATTTTGCCGACTTCTTTTTTATCATCCACTGCAGATTCAACGGGTTTTGAACTGGATAATCTTTCCAAAGAAGCCTTTCAACTTTTTGTAAAAGATTCCAGAGCATTGTTTAAAAAACACAATGTATCTGTAAATGAAATTGAACCTTTTCCACTTGATTCAACAACGTATTATACAATTGAATTAAAAGGAATACAACAACTCGCGCTGGATTCAGTTTCGAACAAAAGGATTTTGTTTTATGGGTTGGAAAAATCAACTTCCGCTGAAGAAAAATATTACATCGGTAAGTTCAGCAGGTTGGAGCCCGCTGAATTGTTTAGTGAAGAAATTAAGTTGGAATATCCCACTGCTGAAGTAAGCGTGATCAAGTATGTAAGAGAAGTTCCAACAGTGGATTAACGTTTCCTTCGCTTGGGTTTCTTGGGGCCGCCACCACCCGAACTCATGATAATCCCAATGGAAAACTCTAATCCTGTTAAGTCGATTTTAGCATCCGGATAACTCACCTCCGTTGTTTCTATTGTTGTTGTTCCTCCCTGATACGATCCGCTCATGGGAAACTTAGACTCACCAATAAGGTAATTGCATTCTATTGAAATCCCCAATTGACTCGGCAGGAAAATCGTAAGTTCCACACCGGTATGGTATCCAAACCCGGGTTTGTTCTCGTATGAAAAATTTGAGTTTACAACGCTCATGGTATAGTGTTCGGCCATTGCCCGATCAAGGTTCCCATAATTTATTTTTTGATCGAAACCATAAAAAAAGAAACCACCACCTTTAATATCAAATTGGACGGCTTGTCCTTTTAGTTGGATCACCAATTCCACGGGAACGAAAATGGTAAAGTTGGGTCCAACAAAGGGATCTTTGCTTTCAAAAGGCAAATCTTTCACTTGCAATCCAGACATCCGGTACAAGGAAGCCCCGGTTTCAATGGCAAGAAAATTGGTGAGGTCAAAGCCTATTCCGCGGATAGAAAAAGGGCTGATGGGTGTTGAGAAATAACCATCCTTCGGAATAAAGTAAGAAAAGGAAAGACCAAAATCCTGCGCATTGACGCACGTGTTGATCATTATAATAAAAGAGAAAAGACTAATTTTTAGAAACTTCATAGTGTTTTGTTTTATCTGGTGAATGGAAGGCAAATGTTGTTGCAACCGTCTATAAAATGGAACGATACTTTTTGCGAAATTATGATTAACATTACCAAACACTAAAGCTATTACCAATGCGAATACTTTCCTACTTCTTGTTTATAATCATGATCACTTCACTTGCATGTAGCACTAAAGTTGAACCAGGCGATATGGTGATTTTCGGTGGTAAAATTTACACGGTGAACGAGGGCCAATCTGAGGTGGAAGGCGTAGTGATTAAAGATGGTGTAATTATTTATGCAGGTGAAGAGAAGGAAGCAAAGGAATACATTGGAAAAGCTACACATGTTATTGACCTTGAAGGCAAAACCATGATTCCGGGTTTTATTGAAGGACATGGACATTTTATGGGTGTTGGTTACAACGCACTGAATTTAGATTTGATGGATGCAAAAAGCTATGAAGAAATAGTACAGCGTGTTGCCGATGCCGTTTCAAAAGCAGAACCGGGCGAATGGATTTTAGGAAGGGGCTGGCATCAGGATAAATGGGATTCGATGCCATCAAAAATGGTGAAGGGATTTCAAACACACGAACAATTAAGTGCAGTCTCTCCAAACAATCCGGTTTTTTTAAGTCATGCCAGTGGCCATGCAGCGTTCGCGAATGCAAAAGCAATGGAGATAGCCGGGTTGAACCAGTTATCGACTGAAAAAATGGGGTCAGAAGAAGTTGTTGGCGGTGAAGTTTTTCGTGATGAGTTGGGCAATCCCACCGGAATATTCAATGAGCGTGCACAAGGATTGATCCGCAAATTTATTCCAGAGAATAGTGCAGAGACCGATGCACGTGCGTTGGAAATGGCGGTCAAAATTTGCAACGCAAATGGGATCACCAGTTTTCATGATGCGGGTGTTGGGAAAGAAGGAATTGAGTTATTTCAGAAAGCCAAAAGTGAAGGAACATTGGATGTTCGTTTATATGTAATGATCACGGGATGGGATCGTGATTTAGTTTATGAGTGGCTTGCTAAAGGACCTGAGATTGATAGTGCGCATTTACTCACGATTCGGTCTATAAAATTAAATTGTGATGGTGCATTGGGATCGTGGGGAGCATGGCTGTTGGAACCGTATACGGATAAACCCGATGCGTATGGTCATGAAACATTGTCGATGGATACTGTTTTGACGACTTCGCGTGAAGCATTAAAGGCAGGCTTTCAAGTTTGTTCGCATGCCATTGGTGACCGCGCGAACCGGGAAATATTGGACCGCTATGAGCTGGCGTTAAAAGAGAATCCAACATCCGATCATCGCTTTAGAATTGAGCATGCCCAGCATTTGCATCCCGATGATATTCCACGTTTCGCAACACTTGGAGTTATACCGGCTTTTCAGGCAATTCATTTATCTTCTGATAGGCCGTGGGCAATTGAGCGGTTGGGTGAGAAGCGGATCGTTGAAGGAGCATACATGTGGCAATCGATTTTAAAGTCAGGCTCGCCTTTGATAAACGGAACCGATGCACCTGTTGAACCGGTCAATCCGATTCCAAGCTTCTTTGCTTCAGTCACACGCCAGACCTTGAAAGGTCAACCAGCAGGAGGCTATGAACCAGAAGAGAAAATGACGAGGCAACAGGCGCTTCGATCGTATACACTGGATGCAGCGTATGGGGCATTTGAAGAAAATATAAAGGGGTCTATTGAGGTTGGTAAACTGGCCGATTTTGCAATCCTTTCAAAAGATATTATGACGGTGCCTGATCATGAAATTCTGGAAACAGAAGTGAAAATGACAATCCTTGGCGGAAAAGTGGTGTACACCAAGCAATAAAAAAAGCCCCGACATCGGGGCTTTTTTTGTTTCGTGTTGTATGAATTATCCTTTATAGAATTTTACGGCTTTTTCTTTTAACATATCCCGGTCGGCAGTGATGCTTGGATCGCTATAGATATGCTGGGAAAGTTCACCCACCACGCCACGTTTGTAGCCAAGGCGTTCCGCAATTTGTTCACAGAAAACAATTTCACTTCTGAAAACCAAGCCATCCATTTTCATTAACTGGATCAGGTGATATAAATGCTCGAATTTTTCTTCCGGAGTAAGCGAAGAGATATCGCCAATCGGTTGCGGGTTTGAGAGCATGGTATCAATTTCTTCTTTGGAGAAGCCATTGGCCTTTCCAATCAGGTGAATTAGTTTGGATTCACGATCAGCAACTGACTTATCGCTAGCAGCTAAATTGATCAACACGTTGAGTTCGGCTTTCTTATCAAAAATCATAGAATAGTTAATTTTGAGCTAAAGTTGAAAAAATAATTTTTGAAATATATTGAAAAATACGATGTTTTGGTACACGATCAAAATTATTTACCGGATATTGCCTCCGTGCAACCCTAAAGAAATCGGTCGGTCTTTAGGGCAAATCAATGGAATAGCATGAAAAGGATAATAACATTCATCATATTTTTTGGGGTATCGGTATTGGCATTCGGACAAGATTCTGAGGTTCGTAGTGTCAATAGTTTTACCGGGATAAAGGCTTCGGAAGGAATCGATGTTTATCTAAAGAAGGGTTCAACGGAGTCCGTGCGGGTGGAGGTTTCAGGAACAAGTCTTTCCAATGTTTTAACGGAAGTGTCCGGGGGGTTCCTCAAGATCCACATGCGTGAAAACCGGTACCGGGGAAACGTCAATGTTAAAGTTTACGTTACCTACACTTCGATCGATAAAATCTCAGCGAGTTCTGCCGCAAGCATCTACACCCAGGGCAAGCTGAAGGGCAATCGACTCTCCATCAATGCCTCCAGTGCCGCTACCATTGAACTGGAGGTGGAGGTAAATTCAATTGATGTGGGTACTTCAAGTGCTGCTGAAGTTGAACTAAAGGGCAAAGCCAAACAGGCTTCTTATGAATCAAGTAGTGCTGGTGAGGTAGATGCGGATGACATGGAGGTCGAAAATGTGAAGGCATCTGTTTCCAGTGCCGGGTTTATACGGTTGTATGTTACCAAAGATTTTGTGGGCCGGGCAAGCAGTGGAGGAAGCATCCGTTACAGGGGGAATCCTTCCCGTTCAAACACAGATGCAAGTAGCGGAGGGTCCGTCAGGAAATCAGGATAACATTACATTAATAAGTCACAAGCTGGCTGTTGGTTGAATGACCACAGCCATTTTTTTTGCCAAGCAAATCCTCCTCTCTACCCAGAAAAGTCACCCGCTAACGTTTGCTGAAATTTTCAAAAAATTAGCTTTGGCCGAAAAATAACCCCAGTTTTAGGGAATACAATTAAAAAATTAAACAGATAGGTTGAAAAAATACCCATGATTTCAAAATTATGATAAATTTGCGCCTGCATTCATTCAATAACCACTACACATTATGGCAATTTTAAGGCACAAAGCACTTGATCAACTCGGCAGGCGAAAGAAGATTACTGTTGACCTTCCATCAGAAAGGGTCTCCGATTTCTTTGCTGAGAAAGTTTACACCCTTGAGGAAATGCGGGCAACGCTTGCTCCCGAAGTATATAAAAAGGTAAGCAAGGCAATTAAGAACGGGGAAAAAATAGATGAACCTACTGCCGATGCAGTTGCATCCGCAGCAAAAGCCTGGGCTATGTCGAAAGGGGTAACCCATTTTACCCACTGGTTCCAACCACTAACCGGAGGGACAGCCGAAAAGCATGACTCTTTCTTTGATGCTATTGCCGGAATCGAAAAATTTAAAGGATCGGAATTGGTACAGCAAGAACCGGATGCTTCTTCATTTCCAAATGGTGGTATTCGAAGCACCTTCGAAGCCAGGGGATATACAGCCTGGGATCCTTCTTCACCGATATTTATATATGGTCGTACCTTATGTATTCCTACGGTCTTTGTTTCTTATACCGGAGAAACATTGGATACGAAGTCCCCATTGCTAAAGGCATTGAAAGCTGTTGATCTGGCAGCAACGCAAGTATGTCAATTATTTGACCGTGATATTAAATCCGTTAAAGCCTCATTGGGTGTTGAACAAGAGTATTTTGTAGTAGACCGCGCATTGTATTTGGCACGCCCCGATTTGGTAATGGCTGGCCGCACAGTTTTTGGACATTCGCCTGCGCGTGGACAACAATTGGAAGACCACTATTTCGCAGCCATTCCACCACGGGTTTATGATTTCATGAAGGATTTTGAAATTGAAGCCTGGAGGTTAGGCATCCCTGTTCGCACCCGTCACAACGAAGTGGCTCCCAGCCAGTTTGAGGTTGCGCCTTTGTTTGAGGAAGCCAACATTGCTAACGATCACAATCAACTCTTAATGGATGTGATGGATCGTGTTGCAGAAAAGCATGAGTTAAAAGTATTATTTCATGAGAAACCATTTGCCGGTGTAAACGGAAGTGGTAAGCATAACAACTGGTCACTCATTACTGACACCGGTGTAAATCTTTTTGCACCTTCCAGCAGTGCCCGTGACAATTTAATGTTCTTAACATTTTTTATAAATACCATTCGCGCAGTATATGAAAATGCAGATTTGCTGCGTGCGAGCATTGCTTCTTCCGGAAATGATTTCCGCCTTGGCGCAAACGAAGCTCCTCCGGCAATCATGTCTACGTTTATTGGTTCGCAAATGACTGCGGTACTGGATGAACTTGAAAAGAAAGGAAATATCAAAATCGAGAAAGGTGATAACATGTATATGAAATTGGGAATCGATCAAATTCCTGAAATCATTCTTGACAACACTGATCGGAACCGGACTTCCCCATTTGCTTTCACGGGAAATAAATTTGAATTCCGTGCGGTGGGTGGTAGCGATAACTGCGCTACACCTATGACTGCGTTGAATTTAATTGTGGCAGACCAGCTTACTAAATTTTTTGACACCGTTTCGAAGGATATCGAAAAAGGCACGGAGAAACGTTTGGCAATGGTGAACGTGTTGCGTAAGTACATTAAGGAATCAAAAGCCATTCGTTTTGAAGGAGATGGTTATTCAGAGGAGTGGGTGAAGGAAGCTGCGAAACGTGGTCTGTCCAACATCAAAAATACACCGCGTGCCATTGAAGAATATATTTCCCCAACTTCCATTAAACTTTTTGAAAAGCATAACATCTTTTCAAAAATTGAGGTGGAGGCAAGGACTGAAATCAAACTGGAAGGATACATCAAAAAGGTACAGATTGAAGCGCGTGTAATGGGCGATTTGGCCATGAACCACATTATTCCTACCGCCATCGATTACCAAAATAAATTGATCACCAATGCCAATGGGTTGAAAGGCCTTGGCGTTGACAACAAAGCTGTTGTTCAAACGATCAAAGAAATTTCCGGATACATTGATACAATCAAAACGAGTGTGCGGAAGATGATTGATGAGCGCAAGCGCGTGAACAAAATTGAAGATACACACAAACGTGCCATCGGATATTGCGATGATATCAAAGAGAAATACTTCGAGAAAATCCGCAAAGCCGTTGACGAACTTGAGCTATTGGTGGACGATGAGGATTGGCCATTGGTAAAATACAGGGAGTTGCTGTTTCTACGCTAATTAAAATTTTAACCTAACCTAAACCTGTAAAGAAGGCTGTCTTTCGCGAGACAGTCTTTTTTTATGGATTTTTTGCTAGCTTTCCATTTCCAAACAACGGATCCTTATCATGAAAAATGACATCGCTCTGTTTCTGTGCCTTTTCCTTTCAGGAACGCTTAATGCTCAAAAAAATCCTGTACAGGATGTCACCCAATCTGTTCAGCTTAACCAGGTAAAAGCACACCTTACTTTTTTGGCAGCCGATGAAATGCGTGGAAGGGATACGGGTTCTCCCGAAATTGATATTGCAGCGAATTACCTTGCCAGTCACTACCTACAGGTGGGGTTAAAAACTGTTCCCGGAGCGGACGGATATTTCCAAAAGGTTTTTCTCGAAAAGGTGTCGCCAGCAAAAAATATAGCATTGACAATTGGCGGTCAAAAATTCAAAGCGATAGATGATGTTGTTCAGTATAGTGGTGGTGAATTTTCTTCATCGGCAGGAATTGTTTGGGTAGGATATGGAAGCAAAGCGGAATTGGAAAAGGCTTCAGTTAAGGGAAAAATTGTGGTTGTGTTTGCTGGTATGAGCGGAGAAAACAATATGAACAAAGCGTATTTGACAGACGCAAAACAAAAGAACAATGACGCGAAAGCATTAGGGGCAATTGCGGTAGTTGAAATCGTGGCAATTCCAGGCCTTCCCTGGGCGGGTTTAGCAGGCTACCTGGGCCGCGAACGGATGTCTTTGAAAAAAGAAGCCGGCATACCTCATCTCTGGATGCGCAACAGCGATGATGCTGAAGTAAAGAAATTGATGGAGACGAAAGCTGCAACAGGAAGCCTTGAAATCTCCGGTGGTGAGTATACAGAAATTGTAAGTAAAAATGTGGTTGGGTTAGTGGAAGGAACGGATCCTAAACTTAAAAATGAATACCTGATTGTGTCTGCGCACTACGACCATGTTGGGGTTACCAAAAAACCGAATGAGGAAGATTCAATCTACAATGGTGCCCGCGACAATGGCATCGGCACGGTTGGGTTGATGGCCACAGCAAAATACCTGGCGGCTTTTCCTCCAAAGCGGTCGGTGTTGTTTATCGCTTTGACAGGGGAAGAAAAAGGAATGCTGGGAAGTAGTTGGTATGTTGAGCATCCGCTGGTCCCGCTCAAGCAAACTGTTTTTGATTTTAATTGTGATGGCGCTGGATATAATGACACTTCCATTGCTACTATTATTGGAATGGAGCGTACCTCAGCGGGAGGTGATCTTGCAAAAGCCTGTGAAGCGTTTGGATTGAAAGCAACGGTTGATCCTGTTCCTGAACAAAATTTATATGAGCGTTCGGATAACATCAGTTTTGCTTCGAAAGGAATTCCAGCGATCAATTTTGCACCGGGCACAAAAGCTTTTGATGCAGAATTAATGAAATACTATCATCAACCTGCTGATGAAGTGGGTACACTCGATTTTGATTATTTGATCAAATACTTCCGGGCATATGTGTACGCAAACCATTTGCTTGCCAATATGCCGAAGGCTCCGGTTTGGAAAGCAGGCGATAAATTTGAAAAGGCTGCAAAGGAACTCTATGGAAATTAATTTCCCTTATTAAAAGTATTATACCCACGCCACGAATGTGATTATTGGCAGTGCTTGGCTTATGAAAATTAAGGTTATTTGATGTTCAAAATCTTTTTGTATTCCTGTGGGTTGTGAAGCACTTCGATGGCTTTCTTCACCTCATCGTCATATTTAAATGCTGCCTGAACGCTACCTTTCTCCAAATGGTATCGGGAGATAATATCTTCTTCCAATAATTTTTTTATTTGATCCTTATAGAGCGTAAGATCTTTTTTCTTATTGGTTTCAATTGTTTTTTCCAAAAGCTCTAAATCATCTTTTAAAGTTTCATAGTATTTTTCACGTTTGGCATCCGCTTTCAATTCCTGAAGTTCAATCTCCATTGGCGAACGGTATGAATAATCCTTTGTGGTCAACCATTTGGTAAAGGCAGTGTACTCTTCATCCGACAACGTGAAGCTTTTTGGATCTGGGATTACAGTGGGGCGTTCATGTGCATATTTTGTTGCATAATCGAATATGAGACCACGATGGAAAAGCACTTGGGTAATTGCGTGTGCTTCTTTTGCCTCCATCGGGATATCAGGATCAACGCCACCGCCATCATACACAATTCTTTTGTTTGGTGTGGTAAAGGATTTCTTTACAGAATCAGGAACTACATCAACACTGCCGTCTTCCCTTCGGTGCGAGTAATCAAGTACCTGGATACACCTGCCGGTAGGCGTGTAATATTTTGCAATGGTGATTTTTACTTGCGAATTGTAAGACAATTGCCTGCTCACTTGTACGAGGCCTTTCCCGAATGATTTTTCTCCGATAACAACACCCCGATCATAATCTTGAAGGGTGCCGGCAACAATTTCAGCAGCGGAAGCACTGGACCGGTCGATGATAACCGCCACCGGTATATCCGGATCCGTTACCGGGTTTAGCGTTTTATATATCAAATTATTCTCCGGGATTTTCCCAAGTGTACTGACCACCTTCAGGTCTTTTGGTATAAAGATATTGGCAATGTTTACCGATTCCATTAAGAGGCCACCCAGGTTTCCACGTAAGTCAATAATCACGCCTTTTGCACCTTTTTCTTTTAATGCGATCAATGCATTTCTCACTTCTTTACCCGCATCGGGTGTGAAGTCCGTTAGTTGGATATAGGCGATATCATTACCGACCATTCCACTATAGGGTACATTTCCAACTTTTACTTTTTCGCGATTGAACGAAAGATCAATTGGATTTTCGCTGCCATATCTTTTTACAGTTAGCATTACCGTGGTTCCAACTTGTCCTTTCATTAAGTGATTGGCTTCTTCACGTGTCAGCGATGCCAAACTCACTTTGTCAATTTTGATTACTTCATCACCAATTTTTAATCCCCCGGCTTGGGCTGCATATCCTTCCAACAACATAGTAACCACAGTGCGCCCACCAAATTCCCTGGTGATGGCACCGATACCTCCGTATTGACCGGTGTTGAGGGTTCTGTAATCTTCAACTTCATCTTCGGGAATATAATTGGTATACGGATCAAGGGATTCCAGCATCGCATCAATACCGGTACGCATTAATTGGTTTGGATTCACCTCATCTACATACAGGGTGTTGACTTCCTTAAAGAGCGTGGCGAAAATATCAAGGTTTTTGGCGATCTCGAAATAACGCTCCCCGGGTCTTACCGCAGCCAGAAAGGTTATTGAAACGAGCGCAATGGAAAGGATCAATAATTTTTTTCTCATTCTTTCAGCACATTTGAGATAACAACGGAATCTCTCCCAATCAAGTTTATGGAAAGACAAATTTAACGTTTAATGCGTTAAAACTATTTAATTTTTTAAATCATCCTTACCGCGTAAGGATTTCTAATTATCTTCGCTAATCACCAAAAAAACCCATTATGAAAACATTTCTTTCGTGGAGTTTCCTGCTCCTGTTGTTAATTATCGCATGTTCAACCGAAAAAAAGTATGAATTAAAAAAAGGAGAGAGCAACGGCTATTCCTATGAATATGTCACGAATGACCCGTTGAAGGTGAGGATTTATACGTTGGCAAACGGTTTGAAAGTTTACCTGAGCCAAAATGATGCCCAGCCCCGAATCCAAACCCAGATTGCTGTAAAGGCAGGAGGAAAAAATGATCCGGCTACGGCAACCGGTCTGGCGCATTACCTGGAACACATTATGTTTAAAGGTACTGCTGATTTTGGAACACTCAATTGGGAAAGTGAATCCGTTTTATTGGACAGCATCGAGAACATGTTTGAACAGTATCGGACACTAACCGATTCAATTGAACGCGTAAAGTATTATGCGCTTATTGATCAGGTTTCCAATCAGGCAGCAACTTTTGCGATTGCAAATGAGTATGATAAAATGGTTTCTGAAATTGGAGCGCAAGGCACGAATGCATATACAACCGAAGATCGTACTGTTTACATCAATGATATTCCATCCAATCAGATTGAGAATTGGATTCAAATAGAAGCCAATCGTTTTCAGAAAATAGTTCCGCGTTTATTCCATACTGAATTGGAAGCGGTGTATGAAGAAAAAAACATGTCGCTCGACAATGATTATTGGAAAACGTTTGAAGCGATGTATGCAGGTGCTTTTAAAAAACACCCGTATGGAACGCAAACCGTTATTGGAACGATTGATCATTTAAAAAACCCTTCCATTACAGAAATAAAAAAATATTTTGATGCAAACTATCGGCCTAACAATGTTGCGATTTGCTTAAGTGGCGATCTCGATTATGATAAAACGATTGCTGCTATCGACAAAGCTTTTGGTGAATGGAAACCAAATGAGGAACTGCAAACATGGACAAAGGTGCAAGAAGATCCAATTGCAGAGCCCGTAGTAATTGATGTGTATGGCCCCGATTCAGAGTGGATCAATATTGCATTCCGTTTTGATGGAAGAAATTCAGAAGAGTACCAAATGATCCGGATGATCGATATGATCCTGGCGAATTCGCAAGCAGGACTTATTGACTTGAATCTGAAGCAACAACAAAAAGTTTTGCAACCCTCCAGTTATGTGAATGATATGAATGATTATAGTTTACATACACTTACCGGAAAACCTCGGGAAGGACAGACACTGGAGCAAGTAAAGGATTTGTTGTTGGGACAGGTTGATCTTGTAAAAAAAGGTGAGTTTGAGGAGTGGTTGATTGATGCGGTCATCAATGATTTTAAGATCAACAGTTTGCGACAGTCGGAGCAAAATTGGTCGCGCTCCAATGATTTGGTAATGGCTTTCACCAATAACATTCCCTGGGAAGTTTACATCAACGAGAACGAGGCATTAAAAAATATTACGAAGGAGGACCTTGTAGAATTCGCGAATGACCACTATGGAATTAATTATGTGGTTGTGAATAAGCGAAACGGAAAAGATCCGAATGCACTGAAAGTAAATAAACCACAAATCACAAAAGTGCAGCTAAACAAAGAGGATGTATCGCCTTTCCATAAAGCAATTCAGGGGAATGCAGTAGCTAAACTTCAGCCTGTATTTTTAGATTATGAAAAGGATATCAAGCGATTTAAATTGGATAAAGGTGTTGAGGTGCGATTCACCAACAACAAAGACAACGATCTTTTTACATTGTATTACTTAAGCGATGTGGGGAGCAACAATGATCCTAAATTAAGCGTAGCCATTAAGTATTTGGAATTTCTGGGAACAGAAGAGATGTCTGCTGAAGATTTTAAAAAGGAGTTTTATAAAATAGGGTGCGACTTTGGTGTTTTTGCGGCAGAGGACCGAACCTATATTTATGTCTCCGGCCTTTCGGAAAATATGGACAAAGGTGTGAAACTCATTGAACAACTTCTCGCCAATCCAAAAGCGGATGATGAGGCACTTCAGTTGATGATCGATGGCATGTTTCAAGAACGCGAAGACGCCAAAAAGGACAAGTGGGCAATTATGTTTGATGGTTTGAATAATTTTGGACTGTACGGTGAGAATTCACCCTTCACCAATGTTTTGACCAACAAAGAATTGCGTGCATTAAAATCAGCCGAGTTAATCGACATCATAAAAGGGTTTACCCAAATGGAGCATCGCGTTTTATACTATGGACCGATGGATCAATCAAGTTTAAGTGCTTCTTTAAATGCAAACCATATTTTACCTGATAAATTGAACCCGCTTCCTGCTCCGGTTGATTTTGAAATGGTTGATGTTACTGATCCCGTTGTGTATTGGACCGATTATGATATGGTGCAAGCAGAGATTATGTTTCTTGGCAAAGGTGTAGCGTTTGATAAAGATGTATTGCCGAAAGCACAAGTTTTCAATGAATATTTCGGAGGCAACATGAGCTCACCGGTTTTTCAGGAATTGCGTGAAGCTCAGGGCTTGGCATATTCCGCGTATGCATATTATGGAAACGCTTCAAAGAAGTCGGGTAACGATGAGTTCTTTGCCTACATCGGTACGCAAGCAGATAAGCAAGCTGAATCGATGAGCGCAATGTTGGGATTGATGAAAAATTTTCCACGTTCCGAGAATGGATTTGAAGTGGCCAAGAGCAGCATCACGAACAGAATTGAAAGCCAACGGATAACGAAGACCGGTATTTTATTCAACTATGAAAATGCCGTAAGAAGGGGATTGGACTATGATATCAGAAAAGATATTTATGAACAAGCACAGACGATGACACTCGATGATGTTGAGAAATTCCACAATGAAAATATTATTAACCGGAATTTTAATGTGGTGATTTTAGGAAGTCGCGATAAATTGAATTTCAAAGACATGCAAAAATACGGTAGGGTGCAGGAGTTAACCCTGGATGAAATTTTTGGCTACGAGAAGGTGCAGAAGATTAATGTAGAAACACCGAATCAATAAGGATTCGTTTATTGGTTTCAAGTTACATGTTTTCAAAATTCTGGAACATGTAGCCTGAAACCTTTAATAATTAAAACTTATCCGGAATTTGAATGATGCGCACAACAATTTCATGCGGATCGCCATCTTTATCGAGTAAGCTAAACTTCACCATGGGATTGTCTTTGTTGATGTTGCTTTCCACATGCACGATCTCGTTGTCTTGCAGGTGTTTTTCAATTTCCTTTTGCAGCAAAAAAAGTGCATTCGCAAAATCAACTTCAATTGGACTTGGGTTGTAAGTCGATGTCTTCATAGTGTTTTTTCGGTTACCAACGAATGAGCGCTGACGCCCACGTAAATCCGCTTCCAAAAGCGGCAAGGCAAATTAAGTCATTTTCTTTGATTTTCCCTTCCTGAAAGGCCTCACTCATGGCGATGGGAATAGAGCCAGCGGTGGTATTTCCATAGCGCATGATATTATTATAGACTTGGTCATCGCTTAAGTTTAGCTTTTGCTGAATGTATTGGCTAATCCGCAGATTCGCCTGATGCGGCACCAGTAAGTTGATGTCTTCCTTTTTTAAGCCATTCGCATCCAGTGCTTCATTGATCACTTCCATAAAACGGACAACGGCATGCTTAAATACTTGTTGCCCATTCATCACTACCTTAAAATCAGTAGTGTCCAGAATTTGTTCCGCTTGTCGCTCTTCCCGAGGCCTGCTACTTCCCGGATCTTTTACATATAGTTCCTCCGCAAAGCGTCCATCGGAGTGCAAGTGGGTGCTGAGTATTCCCTGCTTTTTGGAAGGCTGTAAAATAGCAGCGCCTGCACCATCACCAAAAATCACCGCAGTATTTCGTCCGCGCGTGGTCACATCCAATGCAGTGGATTGTATTTCAGCACCCACTACCAAAATGGTTTTGTACATGCCAGTTTTTATAAATTGATCGGCAACCGATAAAGCATAGATAAAACCTGAGCAGGCATTTCGAATGTCTAGTGCGCCAATGCTTTCTAGCCCAAGCTCGCGTTGTAAAAGAACGCCTGAACCCGGAAAGAAATAATCCGGGGTGATGGTGGCGAAAACAATAAAATCAATATCTTTTTCGGTGAGGTTGGCTTGCTGAAGTGCCATTCGTGTGGCTTTGGCCGCCATGTTGGCCACGGTATCCTTGGCGGGATCCATCCACCTTCGCTCGTGTATCCCCGTTCGCTCAACGATCCATTCGTTGTTGGTATCCATCAGGGTGGATAAATATTCGTTGGTAATTACAGTCTCAGGAACGTGATGCCCAAGTCCTACGATCTTAGAATGATTCATCAGCTTTTTATAAAAATTCCTGCGAAGATAAGGAATTGTATGCTAATGGATGTTAGCTTTTCAGGTAAAGTAAATTTCTCTTGGTGTTGATTTAGCAGATTTTTGGGTCTAAAATGAATGCATTTTAAGCTTGGTATTACTTTTTAAGCCCCTGGATTTTATTCATTACCGCATCGGCTTCAGCATATTTTTTATCGCTTTCTGTCCGGTTGATGGTCGAAAGTTTAAACGCTTCGTTCATCAGCTTTTTGTATTGATCTCTTAATACCTCTATTTCTGACTTCTTCTTGAAAAAATTAAACATATGCTTTTATATTTTGATTGTGGACATTCCGCCATCAACAGAGAATACCTGACCCGTAATCCATTTACTTTTTTCATCAAGTAAGTAGGATGCCATGGAGGCAATATCATCTGCAGCTCCAATTGATTTTAAAGGATGCCGGTTGGCATTTGATTCTTTTTTTTCATCCGTGCTTAATAGTGATGAAGCAAGGGGAGTATCAGTAATGGAAGGTGCAATACAATTGACGCGAATCTTCGGGGCAAACTCTGCAGCAAGGGCTCGTGTGATTCCTTCCACAGCGCCTTTTGAACTTGCAACTTTCGAATGAAAAGGAAATCCGGTTTTTACGGCCACCGTTGAAAACAAAACAATTGCCGGTCGATCTGCTTTTTTAAGGGAAGGCAATGCGGCCTGAATTATTTTAATTGCGCCCACTAATTGTAACTTATAGTCATCTAAAAATGCTTCTGGTTGGATGTGTGAAAAGGGTTTTAAATCAATGCTCCCGGGACAATAGACAAGCCCATCAATAACATCTGGAAGAAGACCTGTGGGTACCTCATCCTTTAGGACATCATATTTAAAATAGGTTGCATGTTGAATTTCATCAACAACCGTTTGATTGTAAGTTGCATAGACCTGTTGCTCAGTAGATGCCATCTGCTTGACCAACGCTTTTCCAATTCCTGATGAACCTCCAATGATGACAAAATTCTTCATAGTATCATTAACAAGGTTTGTATTGAATAGTTATCACGTTTATGCAGCAATTCTTTTAACCATGCCCCGAAAAATTATTTCATGAAAGGGGAGCACAGAATACCAGTATAACCTTCCCCAAAGCCCTAAGGGCCGAAAGGTTGCAGTTTGTACCAGCATGTGGTTTTCAATTTTTAATTCCAGCCAAGCTTCACCCGGTAATTTCATTTCAGCGAAAAGCAGTAGCCGCTTTTCTGTTTTGTTGACATAGATCACGCGCCAAAAATCCAGTGCATCACCAACGCTAATTCCTGTAGGACTTTTACGTCCTCTTCGCAGGCCTACACCTCCAACCACTTTATCCATAAACCCGCGAAAGCCCCACAGCCAATTGGCATAGTACCATCCTACCTCTCCACCAATCGACCAAATATTTTTTAAGGTTTGTTCTTCATTTGTAACCCGATAGCTACGCTTGTCTTCCAAACATCCAAAACTTGGAACCTGAATAACTTTAAGAATACCTTCCTTTAGTGTCGGACTTGATTGTGCATCGGTCCATCGAGATAAAACATCCTGTTGCTCGATTTTATCAAACGCTAACGCAACAGCTTTTTCATAGGGGATAAGATCAATGTTTAATTTTTCCTGAAGATCATTTGGACTGCAAATAATTTCAATCTTCATACTGTCTACGAGATTCGCTGCTAGTTTGTAGGAAGTTGAGGTTATAAAGTACAACCAGTAAGAGGAAAGTTTTGGAGTCATTACCGGCACATTGATAATCCAGCGCTTTAATTTTCGAACTGCTGCAAAACGCAACAGCATATCTTTATAGGTAAGGATCTCCGACCCACCAATATCAAAACTTTTGTTGTACGTATACGGGTTGAGTAAAACGCCTTGAAGAAATTGAAGGACGTTTCGGATGGCAATTGGTTGTGATCGGGTTTGTAGCCATTTAGGGGCTATCATGATGGGAAGCTTTTCCACCAGGTCGCGAATGATTTCAAAGGAAGCACTTCCCGAGCCCACAATGATTCCTGCACGCAAGGTGGTCAGTGCAAAACTCCCAGCGGCTAATGTGGTTTCTACCGCTTTTCGTGATGACAAGTGTTTTGAAAGTTCCGTATCATTCACGATTCCGCTCAAGTATACAACTTGTTTTACATTTGTTTTTTGGATCGCATCCCTGAAATGAATAGCCGATCTTTTTTCCAACACCTCAAAGTCTTCAATAGAAACTGACATCGAGTGGATTAAATAATAAGCAGCATCAATATCGGTAGGAAGCTTTTGGAGGGAAGCCTTATCAAGAAAGTCTACTTCAACAACTGTTAAGCTTCCTTCTGGAAAGCCAGTTGTATCAAAACGCGCTTTGTCGCGGACACAACAAATAATTTCATGGCCTTGTGCCAGCAGGATGGGCAACAACCGTTTACCGATGTATCCTGTTGCGCCTGTTAATAATATTTTCATAGGATTTTGGAACCCCCGAGCTAAAGGTAGACAATATCCAAACAGTTGTTAGTGGATATAGTTTCAATACACAACATATTTTTGTGACCGTTCCCTACACCAAGCTTTGCAATCTGATTACTTTGAATAATTATAGTATCTTGGTTTTCCCATAAAACAAAATTTAATGAGTACATCCGTAGTCTCGCCAGATGAAAAGAAAAATCTCTGGTATGTCATCACCGCTTCCTCCGTAGGAACATTAATTGAGTGGTATGATTTCTATATTTTCGGAAGCCTGGCCATTATTCTTTCGGAACAATTTTTTCCTGACACCAATCCTACAGCTGCTTTTCTGGCTACCCTTGGTACCTTTGGTGCTGGGTTCGTGGTGCGACCTTTCGGTGCTATAGTTTTCGGAAGGTTGGGCGATATCGTAGGAAGAAAATATACATTTCTCGTTACGCTTTTATTAATGGGCGGCTCCACATTTGCGATTGGACTGGTACCGGGATATGCAAAAATTGGAATCCTTGCACCCATTATCGTTTTAATCCTTCGATTGCTTCAAGGTCTTGCACTCGGTGGTGAATATGGTGGAGCCGCTACCTATGTTGCGGAGCATGCTCCAGCAGCCAAACGTGGTTTTTATACAAGCTTTATTCAAACAACAGCAACACTTGGTTTACTCGTTTCCATCGGTGTGATTTTAAGTGTTCGTTCAAATTTTACCCCCGAACAATTTAGCGAATGGGGTTGGCGGATTCCTTTTTTGCTTTCTGCTGTTTTGGTGATGGTTTCCTTTTTTATTCGCATGCGCATGAACGAGTCTCCCTTGTTCGCGAAAATAAAAGCTGAAGGAAAAATTTCTAAGAATCCAATCAAAGAAAGTTTTGGCAACAAAGCCAATTTACGACTTGTCTTGATCGCCTTGTTTGGTGCCACGGCAGGACAAGGTGTAGTGTGGTATACGGGCCAATTCTATGCAATGACTTTTATAGAAAAGGTTTGTCAGATTGAATTTGTGCAAACACGAAACATTATTGCGATTGCATTGGTGATTGGAACTCCGTTGTTTATTTATTTCGGCTGGCTTTCGGATCGTATTGGCAGAAAAATGATCATGATGATCGGAATGTTGCTGGCGGTACTGCTTTACCGACCGATTTACAGTAAGATGTATTCTATTTCTGATGTTACTATTAAAACCGAAGTTGCTTCCGAACGAGATGTCCAGGTCTCAACATCCACCAACGATACGGGACAAAGTTTAACAACCACAAAAACAATCCGTGTATTCGAGGATGGAACCCGCGCGACCGAAACTGCTGTTGCTGGAGGGGCGAAGGATGTGGATGTTAAGCATGAGATTTCGTTAAGTGGATCTCCTTTTTATTGGATGATCGGGTTGGTGCTCATACAAGTTATATTCGTTACGATGGTGTATGGTCCGATTGCGGCATTCTTGGTTGAGTTGTTTCCAACACGAATACGCTACACGTCTATGTCGCTGCCGTACCACATTGGCAATGGAATCTTTGGGGGATTAACGCCCCTGCTGGCGGTGAGTTTGTTTGAATTAAGCAAAACCGAATCGAATCCCGATGGCGATTTATTAGCTGGACTTTGGTATCCTATTGTTGTGGGGGCAATCTGTTTTGTGGTAGGGATGATTTTCTTGAGTAATAAGAAGAGGGGAGAAGTTATAGAGGAGGATTAGAAATGACTAAGCGGTAGTTCATTTAAATAGATTAGGGGCATCTACTCTTTGAATAATTTTATTTTTTGAAACAATCTTCTTTTACTGAATACTTTTTAAGTATTGCAAATTGATTTTTGCAAAAATAATAAAGTGGTGATGCGAATTTCAATTTGCATTAGGTAGCGGCACCTCACACCTTTACCTTAAAATTCTACAGAATGAAATTCTTGTTATTTTCGATGGCATTCGTATGTGCCTCTTGTGTGAGCATGTATGTTCCTTCTGCTCGGAATGTTCCCATGTTTGAAGAAAAGGGAGATTTTCAAGCATGTGCATCTTTGGGAAATGGGTTGAATGTCAATACGGCTTATGCATTTACCAATCATCTATCGATTTATGCAAGTGGTCTATATGCGAACAATAAAACGATAAGTCCGGAATATTGGCGCATTCATAAGTCTGCTGACATCGCATTGGGTTTCTATGCAAACAAAAAGAAAATGGCTTTTGAAGTAGTGAGTGGATATGGCTTGGGCAATGGTTTTGGAAAGAGTAAAAAGTATGAACCACAGGATTTTTTTGAATGGCTTTTTCTGTCGGTTGATGATGAAGAAGCGAAAGGAAAGTATCAAAAGGCATTTCTACAGCCATCCATTGGATTTAGACATAAGCGGGCGCAATTCATAGGTACGTTTCGCTTTAGTTATGTTGATTTTAATTCTATTAAAATTAGCCGATATGATTACCCTGTTACTATTCCCAAAACAAATTTCTATTTTTTCGAACCATCGTTTACGATAAAGTTTTTTCCGGTTAAAAATACACCCTCACTTTTTATGATCGGACAAGCAGGGTTTAACGTTGAAATAGACGATCAAAACTCACCTGAATTCGGGTATTCCTTTTTACATTATTCTATTGGAATAGGATTACGATTGAAGAAATCATCTGACCACTAACTTTCCTTAGAAGCCATCTCAAAAATCAATTCTATATGTCAGCTGAGCATGCTTGTCGAAGGCTAGTTCGGAGTCAATCAATTAAGGTTTCGATAAACTCAACCTGACAGTTGGTTTTTTTTGAGAAGTCTTTTAGTATCTTTTTGATAGGTTGTTGAATATGTTGAAATTATTCGATCTTCAGCGTATCGACCGGATTGACACGAGCTACTTTTAAAGTTTGGCTACCAATCGTAAACAATACTAAAATACATAGAAACAATATGCTTCCTCCAATTTCTGTAAATCCAATGGCGGTGCGGAAATGGTGGACACGTAAGAATAATTGATCAAAGAATAAATAGGTAAACGGTGTGGCGATCAAAATCGCGATGACAATTAATTTTACAAAGCCTTTCGATAGCGAGATGGCAAGGTCAGGAACGGTAGCACCCATCACTTTACGAATGCCCATTTCTTTCAATCGACTTTCAGAGGTGGAAATGGCAACGGCCAACAATCCCAGGCATGAAATGATAATCGCCATGGCGCCCAGAAATCCAAAAATCTTCATCATGGAGCGGAATGAAATTAATGATTCTTCCAATTCCGCATCCAAAAATGTTGGTTCGAATTTTTGATCCGGAACAACTGTACTCCATGTTTGTTCGATTTGTGCCAATGTGCTGTTGATATCCTGAGAGGATAACTTTGCGTGGATGAATGCCATTTTGGTAGGATCGTACCGGAAGAAGAAACTAGAAATATTTTCGCGTAATGGCATGTGATTGAAGTTTTTCACAACACCCAGTATGCGAAGTGTTTTATCTCCATCGACAATAAATGCATGGTCAAGTGCTTCAGTAGTGGTGGCAATCTGAAAGGTGTTAAGAAACTCTTCATTTACGATAATGTATTCTTCGTTTTTGGAATGACTACTTGTGAAATTTGTTCCAGCCAGCAGTTTCAGTTCCAAGCAATTCAAATACTGTTCATCTATAAACATTTGATAAACTTGTAACGAGTCATCTTGCTCGGGAAACTTTACCCATGCTGCACTGGATTGCCAACTACCGGGTATGGAAGAGGACATCGCGATTGCTGTTATTTCAGCATGACTTGATAATTCTGTTTTTAGAACTTCTGCGTTTGCTCCGTTGATGGGTATTTCTAAAATATTTTCTTTTTGAAAACCGTAATCAAAGTTTAACGCATATTGATATTGTTTTACCATGATGCCAACACCGAGTATAAAGACAAGCGAAAGTGCAAATTGAAACACGATTAAGCCTTTGCGGACATTCACTTTTGATAGTTTACCAGAAGAGGAAGAATTGCGTAATGTTTCGATTGGATTAAGTTTCGAAAAATAGAGTGCAGGAAATATGCCCGCAACAATTCCTACACCAATAGCAAACACTAAAAACACAAAGAAGGTAAGTGGGGAAATTTCGAAATCAAACGACCGCGATCCCTCTACAATCATTTTCATAAATTCAGTTCGGATGGCGATGAAAATCAAGATTGCCCCCAGCAATGAAATTACTGCGAGGATCACTGTTTCCAATATCATTTGGATAAGGATGTTTTTGGATTCCCCTCCGGAGACTTTTCGCAGCCCAATTTCTTTTGCACGTTTTAGTGCCCTTGCAATGGAGATGTTTGTGTAATTGAAACACGCAGGCAACAAAACCAATAATGAAAGCACAAAAAATACTCCCATTGTCAGGTAGCCCCACACCAATCCGATTTCATTTTCATAATCAGAGCCGGGTATGGCTTTTAAATTTTGAAAGCTGTACGCAACTGTGGCAGTAGCTTCCTCTTTTTTATTTTGAGATTCAGCAATTTGATTCAGGAGAAAATCTAAATCTGAGGACTGTTTGCCTTCCTGAAAAAGGACATAGGTATAATAATTTGTTCGTGGCCCCCAGTCTTGCAAACCGGTATTGTTAAGTATTCCTTTATTCTCCAATGCTGAAATTGTATTGAATGATGCTAGCACATCGAAGAGCAGGTGGGAGCGGTGATAGTCATTGAGAACACCGGTTACTTCAAAATCGCCCAGACCTTTTACTTCAATTACTTTTCCCAATGCTTTCTCATTTCCAAAAAGTTTTTTGGCGGATGCCTTTGTGATCACTAAACTAAACGGCTTGGCCAATGCGGTAGCCGGGTTGCCTTCCGAAAGGGAGAATGAAAACATGCTGAAGAAATCAGGACTTACATAATATCCCGACAAGGGTATTGCGGTATTGCCACCACGTATAAATTCCGGATTAAAGTCGCGGTTGAATTGCACTA
>JBGTGG010000117.1:0-8819 GCA_041746855.1 Cyclobacteriaceae bacterium
ACAACTCCTTTCATTGATTCCCGATGAACTCAACGATCCTTTTGATTCAGTCGTTCCAGAAATTTGTAAACTCGCGGCCCTCGATTTGCAGGCGCTTATGCTAAAAAATCAACAACAGTGGCAACTTGATTTTGGTTTGGAAGTGGGTGAAACAGAAGCACGCAAAGGCAAAATGTTTGGTATTTTGGTTGTAGAAAATTCAGCCAAAGAAATCGGCTACCTCTGCACGTTCTCCGGTAAATTCGCACGCAATTCACACCCGTCCATTTTTGTTCCGTCCTTATTTGATATTGCAACGAATGATTATTTCATTACCAAAGGCATGCTCGAACTATCGGAATTGGGAAATCAAATTAAAGGACTCAAGGCGCAAAACAGTCCGGGAAGTGAATTGAAAATAGAACACTTAAAAAATGAAAGGAAAACAAAGTCCTTCCTTTTACAAGAAGAACTCTTTAGCCATTATCATTTCTTAAATAAAGACATGAAGTCAAAAAGTCTGTGCGCTATCTTTGAAGAATACGGAAAGAAAAAACCTGCTGCAGGAGCAGGAGAATGCGCAGCACCAAAATTACTTCAATACGCGTACACACACGGAATGAAACCGTTGGCCATTGCTGAATTTTGGTGGGGCAAAGAATCTAAATCAGGAGACCGAAAACATAAACATTTTTACCCGGCCTGTAATGACAAGTGCCGTCCTATTCTGCGCTATATGCTAGGCTCTTAAAATTTTAATTGAGCAGGGGTGAAAAAAAATGTCGGATCGAAAGACCCAACTGCACTGTAAAAAAATGGACAGATTCCGGTGCATGTCCAGTTTTTAGCTAAAAACTGGACATGTAGTGATTTTTGTCCAGTTTTCTTCACTAAATTTATAGCGTGTCCAGTTTCTACCTAAAAAATGGACAATCCACCATGACAAATTATGATAGAAACATTCCCTATAATAATCTCCCACCCTTACCCCCCGCCTCAGCGTTTGAAGATGACCCTGAAATATTGAAAAAACTAGTGTCGGCTTCAAGAGCATTAGCCACTGTAGACAGCAATGTATTAAGATTGCCGAATCCTTATATGCTGGTAAATACAATTGCCCTTCAAGAGGCTAAAGCTTCTACTGCAATCGAAAATATCTTTACAACTGAGGATGAGCTTTACAAAGCTATATCTGATAGCATACATGAAGCGAAGGCCAATCCTGCCACAAAAGAAGTGTTGAAGTACAGAGAAGCACTTTGGGAAGGCAACCGACAATTGGAAACGGAAAAGACAATAACGCTAAACCTAATAACCAAGATATTTCAGCAGATCAAATCTACCCAGGCGGGTTTACGGTCACCACAGGCGCAGATCGAAATTAGGCAAGGACAAAGTGAGTTTAGAACCGTGGAGATCGTTTATACACCACCCCGCGTTGAGGATGTAGTTGAAAAATTGATGGAAAATCTGATTGAATATCTCAATGATGATGTAAAATATCCAGTCGACCCCTTGCTGAAAATGTGTGTAGCCCACTATCAGTTTGAGGCGATTCACCCATTCCCAGATGGTAACGGCAGGACAGGACGAATTCTTAACTTGTTATACTTGGTAAACAAGGGATTGTTGTCCAAACCAGTACTCTATCTTTCAAAATATATCATCGCTAACAAGGATGAATATTACTTTAGTCTCAGCGCAGTAACACAAAGAGAATCATGGAAAGGATGGGTACTCTATATGCTGGATGCGGTAGAGAAAACATCGCTGCTGACCAATCGCTTAATCAATGAAACCGTGAAGCAAATGGAAGCAACACTGGATCATGGCAGAAAACATATTAAATGGTATGGCAAAGAGGTAAATGAGATCTTATTTAGCCAACCTTATAGTCGAGCAAAAACTGTAGGTGACGTGGTAGGGAAAAAGTCGCGTACCACCATTTCGAAATACATGGATGAGCTCACCAAAGCAAAAATCCTTAGCCTCAAAAAGGAGGGTAGTGAAATATACTATGTGAATGATGATTTGATACGTATTCTGGAGGGTTAAAAAAGAATATAGCGGAAAGGAAACAGCTATAGAAGAAATGCAATTCCCTCTTCAATCACTGGTCTATATCCTCACAGACCAAAACGTTATTTCCCCCTCAAAAAAATCCTGCCAAAAAATCGCTTCTCAAACTCCCAGAAGAATTTGAACTGGCCGAATACGAAACCGTAAAACAGCAAGAGCAAATTATAAAGCGGTAAAATAAAAATGTAATACAAGATGGTGGCGATCCATGTCTTTCCTTCTTCTCCAACCAGCCATTGCAAAATGTAGGGTTTTAAAAACAACACACTAAAACCCGTACACGCAAAAACAATTAATATAATCACCACCTGAAAAGCGGTTACTTGCCAGCGCGTTTGAAGTTTAGTGATCCAATTCGAGTTCTCCATTACGCGGAAAAATAAGAATAAGATTTATCCCATAGACCATTCGTGGGAGGTTTTACAGAAAATTTTACAAACTCTTCTTTTACGGGATGCTGAAAGGACAAACTCTTCGCATGCAAACAAATACTCGCATCCGGATTGGGTGTGGGATAACCATATTTTAAATCCCCAACAATCGGGCATCCCATACTTGCAAGTTGCACACGGATTTGATGCGGCCTTCCTGTTTTCGGATTTACTTCCAACAACCAAAAACTGTTAACACTACCGAGTACGCGATAACTCAATTCGGATTGCAGCGCATCTTTCGTTTCTTTGGTATAGGCCGTTACTTTATTTTTCTTCTCATCCTTCAACAACCAATGCACCAACGTACCAGCATTTTCTTTGGGCTTGTTTGAAACCAACGCCCAGTAAATTTTTTCTGTTTTACGATCGCGGAACAATGCGTTCATTCTGCTGAGTGCTTTGGAGGTTCGTGCCAATGCAACCACCCCACTTACCGGGCGATCAAGTCGATGCACGACACCTAAATAAACAGCGCCCGGCTTTTGATATTTTTCTTTGATGTATTCCTTGCATCTTTCTGCTAGCGGAACATCGCCCGTACTATCACCTTGCACCAACACGCCACTCGCTTTGTCTACAATCAATAAATGATTGTCTTCATACAGCACGGTAAACCCATTGGTCTTCATGAGTTCTAATCTTGTCGTTCAGAAGTAAAATGGAATTCGATCTCCGGAAAATTGTCCTGCACCATTTGCAACCATGCCCGCGACTCCGCCATAAACACAAGTTTATCATCTTTATCGCGTGCGATGTGGCGCTGCTTCGAATCAATAAAGTCGGCTAATTTTTTAGGATCCTTACTGGAAATCCAACAGGCCTTGTAAATATTTTGAGGAACGAAACTTACCGTTGCACCATATTCATTTTTCAACCGGAATTGAATCACTTCAAACTGGAGTGCACCTACCGTTCCAATTACTTTCTTGCTTCCCAATTCATACGAAAACATTTGTGCTACTCCTTCTTCCATCAATTGCAACAATCCTTTCTCCAGTTGCTTGGTTTTCATGGCGTCCATGTTCACAACCTCTTTGAATATCTCAGGAGAGAAACTCGGAATACCCGTGTACTGAAATTTCTCGCCCTCCGTGAGTGTATCACCAATTTTCAAATTGCCGGTATCAAAAATACCAACGATATCCCCCGGCCATGCCTCCTCCACGGTTTCACGATCTTGCGCCATGAAGGCAGTAGCATTTGAGAATCGAATACTTTTTTCATTACGTACATGCAGGTAATTGCTACCGCGTTGAAATTTTCCGGAACAAACACGTACGAACGCAATCCTGTTTCTGTGGCGTGGATCCATGTTCGCGTGGATCTTAAAAACAAATCCAGTGAACTTAGGCTCCTCCGGTTCAACACTTCGCGTTGTCGTTTCGCGCGGCAATGGAGAAGGCGCTAGTTCAATAAACGTATCCAGCAATTCGCGTACACCGAAATTGTTCACCGCACTTCCAAAAAAGACAGGGGCAACTTTTCCATCCAAATATTCCTGCACATCAAAATCAGGATACACCCCCTCGATCAACTCAACATCTGCCCGCAATTGTTTCGCATTTGATTCCCCTACATATTGATCCAATGCCTCCTCTGATAAATCTTTGATCTCAATTCCTTCCCCAAGCGTTGTCTTGCTGGGTGTAAATAAGAGGAGACTTTTTTTGTGCAAACTGTAAACACCCTTAAAAGATTTTCCCATACTGATCGGCCAACTCAACGGCCGAACTTTAATCGCCAGCTTTTCTTCAATCTCATCCAGTAGTTCAAAAGGATCGCGGCCTTCCCGGTCAAGCTTATTGATAAAGCACATCACGGGCGTATTACGCATCCGGCACACTTCCATCAGCTTTTCGGTTTGAATCTCTACACCTTTCACACAATCGATCACCATGATTACGCTGTCTACTGCAGTAAGTGTGCGGTAGGTATCTTCAGCAAAATCCTGGTGACCGGGGGTATCGAGCAAATTGATTTTTATGTCGTGGTATTCGAATCCCATTACGGAAGTTGCCACGGAAATTCCCCGTTGCTTCTCAATCTCCATCCAGTCGGAGCGGGCGTGATCTTTAATCTTGCTTGATTTTACCGCACCTGCCTTTTGAATGGCACCACCAAAAAGCAAAAGTTTTTCTGTAAGCGTGGTTTTTCCGGCATCCGGGTGACTGATAATACCAAATGTCTTTCTTCTCGCGATTTCCTCCTGAATTGCCACTACGGTTGGGGTTCTGTTTAAAATTTGCGCAAATATACATTTACCTACCAAACCTTAAATCATAGACAGAAGAGGCGGATAATTATGCGTCTCTTCTGTCATTCTGTCACCAAATGGCATGGAAATCCCGTTGGCACAACCATTGATAACCATGTGGTGCAGAACTGAATAGAAACATCAAAAATAGTATCATGGGAAAAATTATAGGAATTGACTTGGGAACTACCAACTCGTGTGTAGCCGTAATGGAAGGTAATGAGCCGGTTGTAATCCCAAATAGCGAAGGAAGAAGAACCACTCCCTCTATCGTGGGTTTTCTGGATAACGGCAAAGGAGAGCGTAAGGTTGGAGATCCTGCAAAACGCCAGGCCATCACCAATCCACAAAATACGGTGACATCCATCAAGCGCTTTATGGGCAAAACCTTTAGCGACATCAGCGAAGAGAAGAAAATGGTTTCCTATCAAGTAGAAAAAGGAAACAATGAAACTGTACGTGTACGCATTGGCGATCGCCTTTACACCGCGCAGGAGATTTCAGCGATGATCCTTCAAAAAATGAAAAGCACTGCTGAAGACTACCTGGGAACAACGGTAACTGAAGCTGTCATCACCGTGCCCGCTTACTTTAATGATGCGGAGCGCCAGGCAACTAAAGAAGCAGGACAAATTGCTGGCCTGGAGGTAAAAAGAATTATCAACGAGCCTACCGCAGCAGCGCTTGCGTATGGCATGGATAAGAAAAATAAAGACATGCGCATCGCAGTCTACGATTTGGGTGGTGGAACGTTTGACGTTTCCATTCTTGAATTAGGCGATGGCGTGTTCGAAGTAAAATCCACAAATGGTGATGTTCACCTGGGTGGCGATGATTTTGATCAGCGCATTATGAACTGGTTAGCTGACGAATTCAAAGCGGATGAGAATGTTGACCTGCGCAAAGATCCAATGGCATTGCAACGTTTGAAAGAAGCTGCCGAGAAAGCAAAGATTGAACTTTCAAGTTCACAAGAAACGGAAGTAAATCTTCCATACATCACTTCTATCGATGGTGTTCCGAAACACTTGGTGAAAAAACTTAGCCGTGCAAAGTTCGAACAACTTGTAGACGATTTAATTAAAAGGACACTGGAGCCTTGTCGATTGGCCGTTAAGGATTCCAACCTCAGCACTTCACAAATTGATGAAGTGATTTTGGTGGGAGGATCAACCCGCATTCCAAGAATACAGGAGGAAGTTGAGAAATTCTTCGGCAAGAAACCTTCTAAAGGTGTAAACCCGGATGAGGTAGTAGCGATTGGTGCTGCTATTCAAGGTGGTGTATTGACCGGTGAGGTGAAAGACGTTCTTCTTTTGGATGTTACTCCTCTTTCCCTTGGTATTGAAACATTGGGTGGTGTATTTACCCGCTTGATCGAGTCCAACACAACGATTCCCTCGAAGAAGTCAGAGACGTTCTCTACTGCGGCTGACAACCAGCCTTCGGTTGAGATTCATGTGTTGCAAGGTGAAAGACCGATGGCAAAAGATAATCGTACTATTGGAAGGTTCCACTTAGATGGTATTCCACCAGCACCACGCGGTGTGCCACAAGTAGAAGTAACCTTCGATATTGATGCGAATGGTATCCTTCATGTTTCTGCGAAAGATAAAGGCACTGGTAAAGAGCAAAAAATCCGTATTGAAGCTTCTTCAGGATTAACCGAAGAAGAGATCAATAAGATGAAGGAGGAAGCGAAAGCAAATGCTGATTCTGACAACAAAGCGAAAGAACAGATTGAAAAAATCAACCAGGCGGACTCATTGATTTTCCAAACCGAAAAACAATTGAAAGAGTTTGGTGAGAAACTTTCTGAAGCAAACAAAACTGCTATCAACGGTGCCCTTGAAAAATTGAAAGAAGCACATAAGAGCCAAAACATTGCAGGCATTGATACCGCAATGGCAGAACTCAACAATGCATGGCAGGCAGCTTCTGCTGAAATGTACCAGGATGCAGGAAACGCATCGGGTGCAACTGCAGAGCCTTCTGCTGAACAAGGTTCAGACAATACTACTTCAGGCGACAATGTTTCTGATGTTGAATACGAAGAAGTAAAGGACAACAATAAATAAGGGGTAAAACCCATATAATGCAAAGCCACCCGTCAAACGACAGGTGGCTTTACTTTTTAGTGCCTGTTTGTGTGCATTGGTCGAAAAATGTTACCGCACACACTTACAATCCTCCACCTTGAGGCATCATAAAGCAATCATGATGTACAAAAAGCAAATTTTTGTCGGGTTGGTAGTTGGCCTTTTATGCTTTGCCGGGTGCGGTAGCGAAGATGGAAGCAGGGGGAGATTGAACCTCTACATCACAGACGCTCCCATTGATGATGCTGAAATTAAATCAGCATTCATTGCAATTAATAGCGTAGAACTAAAAGGGGAGAATGGATGGAAAACCATTAAGTCTTTTGACCGTCCGTTGGCCATTGATCTTCTGCGCTTGCAACATGGCCAATCCATGTTGATCTTAGAACAATATGTGGATGCTGGAAAATATTCTGCGCTACGATTAAACCTAAACGCCCAGGAACCTGAAAGCGGACTCATCAAAAGTCCGGGATGTAACATGGTAAAGGAATCCGGGGTACAACAAACCCTTTTCGCGACATCCGAAAACCAAAACAAATCAATCGACTTTCCATTTGTAATGCCAGACAATGGCATCGCATCGTATACGCTAGACTTTGATTTAAGAAAATCCATCCTTCCCTCTACAACAAAAGAATTATTTCTGAATCCCTCCATTCGGATTGTCGACAATGCTACTGCCGCTACGATAGCGGGCTCGTTTTCAATGGAAGAATCACCCGTTGGTGTGGTGATCTATGCTTACAAACAAGGGGGTTACAACGCCACAGAAAACTCAAGATCGGAAAACCAACCCGCCTTTAACCAAGCCACCTCCAGTGTGAAATTAAAACAAGACGGAACCTTCGTGCTGGGATTTTTACCACCTGCAAGTTATGACCTCGTATTTACCCGAAAAGATTCGGATGGCGAGTTGGCATCCGTAATGGGTACATACAAAAATGTGTCGCTATCCCCAAAGGAAGTCGAACAACTAAACATTCGTTTGTCTGATCTGGAAAATTGAAACCGCCCCACTTTGGTTTCGAAAAGACCCTGACAGTGAGTTGGGGTCTTTTTTATTTTTTATAGTTCATTACCTTTGGGCGCTTAAAAAATATTTCAACTATGCTCGTTCTTAAATTTGGAGGTACATCGGTAGGCAAGCCTGACCGGATGAAGAAGATTGCATCATTGGTTTCTTCCACCCCCGGAAAAAAAATTGTTGTATTGTCCGCCCTTTCGGGAACAACCAATGCCTTGGTATCGATTGGTGACCACTTATTAGAAAAGCGGACTTCGAGAGCAGAAGATGAAATTGCAGCACTTGAGAAACATTACCATACTTTTGTTCAGGATTTATTTTCAAGCGAATCATTTTTAGCAATCGGACAAGAAACCATTAGCCGGTTTTTTGTTTTCATCCGACTTTTGGCGGCTGGCCAATTTGATGATAAAGGATATCGGGAATTACTCGCACAGGGCGAACTACTATCAACTGAATTATTTTATCAACACCTTCAGGAGATAAAGATAAGCGCACGTCTGCTTCCTGCACTTCATTTCATGTCCATTGATGAAAACCTCGAACCCGAACTCGAGAAAATTTCGCAACGGTTGAAACCACTCGTTTCATCGTTAACGAATATTGACATCATTATTACGCAAGGATATATCTGTAGGAATCGCCACAACGAAATTGACAACCTAAGGCGTGGTGGTAGCGATTACACTGCTTCGTTAATCGGTGCTGCAATAGAAGCAGAAGAAATCCAGATTTGGACCGACATTGATGGCATGCACAACAACGATCCGCGTATTGTAAATAAAACCGTTCCCATTGCTGCTTTAACGTTTGACGAAGCTTCCGAGCTGGCTTACTTCGGGGCAAAAATACTTCACCCGTCCACCATTGTTCCGGCACAGAAATACAACATCCCGGTGCGGCTGAAAAACACGATGGATGAGCATGCACCCGGAACCATTATTACC
>JBGTGG010000118.1:0-12646 GCA_041746855.1 Cyclobacteriaceae bacterium
ACATTGCTTCGCGAAACGGTGATGGGTCCTGAACTTTTCGACATGGCCTTTAAAGAATATGCTAACCGGTGGATGTTCAAGCATCCAAAGCCTGCAGATTTTTTCCGTACGATGGAAGATGCATCCGCTGTTGATCTGGATTGGTTTTGGCGAGGATGGTTTTATACCACCGATAATGTGGATGTAGATGTAGCCGAAGTAAAATGGTTTAAGCTAAATACCCAAACGGTTCAAGTTGAGTATAAAGGCAAGAAAGTAAAAGCAGGTGACCTGACTGCCTCAGCAAAGAAGGATGGACCTTCGAATGATTTCAGTAATGGGCCAACCCCTTTTACTTTAACGGATACACCGGATCGTTTTTATGGCGAATTCCAAAGTCGCGTGGATGACAATGCCATTCGTGCAAAGTTGGAGAACAAAAATATTTATGAGATCACCTTCAAAAATGTAGGTGGGTTGGTTACTCCGTTGGTAATTGAATGGACGTTTAAAGATGGATCGAAAGAGATTGATCGTATTCCTGCCGAAATCTGGAGAAGCAATGAAAACCAGGTGACCAAAGTTTTTGTGAAAGACAAAGAAGTCACCAATATCCAACTGGATCCCAATTTTGAATTGGCCGATGTGAACACCGATAACAACGTATTTCCAAAAAAGGAATCCGTTTCAGAGTTTGATAAATTTAAGAAAGGGGATAAGTAATTGATTACAAACTGAAATTTTCACCCATCCGATTACTGAACAGGGAATTTAGTAATCGGATGGGTTTTCTTTTTTATGGGCAGAAATAATCCAATGGCTGATTGGTTAGGAATACCCTTACATTTTGCACACTTCTTCAAGTGCTCACATTATCCTATTTTTGCAGCGCATGAAAAATCAAAATTTTGATGTTGACTTGGTTTATCTCTGGGTGGATGGAATGGATCCGAGATGGCAGGAGAAAAAGCGCATCTTCACGGGTAAATTGAGTGATACTTCTGAACAGAACAATATTGGGAGGTATGTTAGCAACGATGAGTTAAAGTATGCATTGCGATCGGCAGAAAAGCACGCACCCTGGATCCGAAAGATTTTTATAGTAACAGATGATCAAAAGCCGGAATGGCTCGACACCTCGAACCCAATGGTTCAACTTGTAGATCATAAAGTGATAATGCCGCCTGAAATTTTACCGTGTTTCAATTCCAGTGTTATCGAATATTTCTTGCACAAGATTCCCGGGCTTTCCGAACGTTTCTTGTTTGCCAACGATGACATGTTTTTCAATGCGGATTTGTCTCCTGATTTTTTCTTTACTGAAGATGGTTTTCCAATTGTTCGTTTAAAGCGAAAGCCTTTTGGGAAATGGCATTATTGGGTTAAGTTATTGGTAGGTAAAAAATTGGGACAATATAATAGGCTGGTGGTTGATGCCTCGCGAATGGTTGAGGATAGATTCGGAAAATACTATCCAGGTGTACCGCATCACAGCATTGATGCATATCGGAAATCTGATTACAGAAATGCCATTGAAAAAGTATTTTCAGAAGAAGTAAAAATATCGCAAACTCATCGTGTAAGAATGTATGGTGATTTACACCGGTCAGCTATAGCATATTATGTATTGGCAATCGGCCATGGACATTTGAAGTATGTGGGACGTAAGGAGTCGATACGACTCCTTACCCATAAGAATAATTTGATGAAATATATTGATCGTTATAAGCCAAAATTATTTTGTTTGAATGATAGCCAACGAGTTAAAGAAGAACATAGAGAAAAAATAAAACCATTTTTAGAGACATTGTTCTCCAAGAAATCTGCTTTTGAAAAATCCTGAAATTCCTAAAAAGATGAGTAAACAAAAAATAGGAGAGATCGATTTGGTCTACATGTGGGTTGATGGTAAAGATCCAAATTGGCAGGAGAAAAAACTCCTTTACACCGGCCAAGTTAGCGATCAATCGGAGACCAATAACATGGGGAGGTACGTAAGCAACGATGAGCTTAAATACTCCTTGAGATCAGCTGAAAAGCATGCACCTTGGATTCGTAAAATTTTTATAGTTACCGACAACCAGGTACCTGTGTGGCTCGATAGGGCACACCCAAAAATCAAGGTGGTGGATCATCAGGAGATTATGCCTCCAGAGATATTACCATGTTTTAATTCTAGCGTTATAGAATACTTTTTGTATAAAATTCCCGGATTAGCCGAGCGATTTTTATTAGCCAACGATGATATGTTTTTCAATGCCGATGTAACTCCTGATTTTTTCTTTGTGAAAGATGGTTTTCCGATTGTTAGGTTAAAAAGGAAGCCGCTCGGGAAATGGCATTATAGATTCAAGGTTTTCATGGGCAAAAATATTGGCCAGTACAGTAGAATGGTAATAGATTCAGCATTATTAGTTGAAAGACTGTTTGGGAAGTACTATCCTGGGGTTCCGCACCATAATATTGATGCGTATTTAAAATCGAATTATCAACGTGCCGTAGAAGATGTTTTTCACGATCAAATAAAGAGATCACAACAAAATCGTGTTAGAGCATATGGTGATTTGCATAGATCGGCCTTCGGTTATTATTTTTTGGCAGTAGGACGAGGGAAAGTAAAGTATGTTAAACGAAAGGAATCCTTTCGGATACTTACTTACCGACATGACGTAAGTGCTTATATACAGCGTTATAAACCTAAACTTTTTTGCTTAAACGACAGTGAACATCTAAATGATCAACACCGAAAAAAAATCAGCAATTTTCTCGACAAGCATTTCCCAATGAAGTCAACCTTTGAATACAGTTGATATTTAGGTACGTAACATGAAAATATATATATGACTTTTGAAAGCCAAATGTATAAACATATGGGTTCTACTATTGGTTGAAGAGTTAATCCCTTTTAAATCAGTTTTTGAGAACTAATCCGCATGTATTTTAATGGAATTTTAATATTCGTAAACACCTTTTTTTAAGGTTAGCCCATATTTTTATGGATGGATGCCCAAAATTTAAGAGAAGTCGACATAGTCTATATGTGGGTAGATGGAGTTGACCCCAAATGGCAAAAGAAAAAGCTCACTTTTACAGGGAAAATCAATGATAACACCGAATTGGATAATATTGGTCGTTATGTCAATAACGATGAGTTAAAATACTCCCTACGATCCGTTGAAAAACATGCTCCCTGGATTCGGAAAATTTATATCGTTACAGATGAACAAATTCCTGGCTGGTTGAATACCTCAAATCCTAAAATTCAAGTTGTAGACCATACTGAAATAATTCCTCACGACCTTTTACCTTGTTTTAATTCAAGCGTAATCGAGTATTTTATTTATAAAATCGCTGGGTTGACAGAACACTTTTTATTTGCCAACGATGATTTCTTTTTCAATGCTGACCTTTCACCTGATTACTTTTTTTTGGAAAATGGATTCCCGATTGTGCGACTGAAAAGAAAACCACTGGGTAAATGGCATTATCGCATAAAGCGATTGGCAGGAAAAAAGATAGGACAGTATGCAGAAAAAATTCACGATGGGACAATCTTGATAGAAAAGAGATTCAACAAATACTACCCTGGGGTACCACACCACAATATTGATGCGTATAGGAAATCAGAATATCAAAAATGTGTTGAGGAAATTTTTGTTGAACAGATAAAGCGCTCGCAATCAAATAGAGTTAGGGCCTATGGTGATTTGCATCGCTCAGTATTCTCATACTATGCCCTGGCAGTTGGGAATGCACAATTAAAATATGTGGGACGAAGGGAGTCGAGCAGAATACTTGTCCATCGCCATGACTTTTTTAAATACATGGAGAGGTATAAACCCCAATTGTTTTGTTTAAACGACAGCCAAAAAGTGACGATGAAACAAAGACAAAAAATAGGGCCCTTTTTAGAGAACTTGTTTCCGGAAAAATCTTCTTTTGAAAAATAGTAGCCGGGAAATTCTATTGACGTAATTTGATTCGGGTTTCTTCACAAGTATCATAGGTTGTTTCGAAATGATGAATTGTGTTTTCATAGTTCAAAACTTGACTTCTCCGGCAAGATACTTTCAAAGGAAGCCTGAAGTCCTTTCATGGTTTGATCAAAATTTCTGATGTGCTCATTATCATTGATACAAACCAACAAATAGGATTGCTCGCGAATGGCTTCTATTGCTTGCCTGGATTTGAAAAGCAGGGGAAACATTTTCGTATCATTATAGGTGTTGTAAGGCTCAAAATTTCCACGACAAATTTGCCAGGTTTTGAACAGTTCAAGTGTTAAATCTTTTGGTGTACGGAATCTATGCGTTGACATTCCTGTCAGTTCATTTCCTGCATAATCCCAGACTTCTTCAAATGTCGTTTTCGTATAGGGTTGTGCGTTGTGAGGGGTTCGTAACGTAACAAATTTGTTATAGGGTTTTAGTAAGCGTGTCAACCTTGCTTTTTTACCATACGCTTCGGTAAACCACTTATCGTGGTCGCGCTCCATAACCTCTTTTTTATTAAAGCGCTTATTGATGATTCGTATATTGTTGCGCAAGCATTTACTCCAAAGCGATAAACCAAGGTTCATTCTAAATGCTGCTATGTCATTGGGTAATCCATTTGTAAAAAACCGTTGCTGGGTAACATGGTTGATAATGAAAAAATCATCATTGAAGTAAACAAAATGTTCCGATAAGTTCGGAATTCGGTGCATATAGATCTCAATCAAATTCGAATTGAAACAAGGCAGGTACTGCTTTGGTATATAATCATCATGATTGACCAATTGTAACTTGGGATGGTTGATGTCCAACCATTCCGGATGCTGACCGCTTGTTACAAAATGTATTTTCCGCACCCACGGAGCAAATTTCTCAACACCTCTAAACCAATATTTAAGAAAGCCATAATCCCGAAAGCGGGCAACGGCCATTTCATTTTTTGTGTTATCGATTTTCCCGGAATATTGAGCAAACTCCTTTTGCCACTTAGGGTCATCCATATCAACCCATGTAATCACAAAGTCTATTTCCATACGCACATTTTACTATCCAAAACTACTGATTTATTTATTACCGAGTTTGCAAAGATTAACCCACCCAAGGGGAATCTCTCAAAGAGAACTGGATCCGATTTTTCCCATAATTCGAATATTTCCCATCAATAAAATTGAAATCTTGCTTTAACGATAAGGAAGCTAATTTTGCTAAAATGAGTTAAATTTATTGCTGTTTAAAGAGCATATAAAAAATTTAGAATGAGTCCCACGAGACGTTTCTTCGCAAGAGTGATCGCTTCCTTAGCGCCAGGTAAAGTTAATCGGCATCGTGTTCGTGGTCTGCTTGAATTTGGCCTGCTAAGGGCGGCTCGGGTGGCGCGGAAAAACCGGATGATGCGCAATGTTCAACCCGCTCATTATCTGGCTGTATGTGCTATTGCAAAGAATGAAGGACCCTATTTCAACGAGTGGATCGAATGGCATAAAGCTCACGGTGTCGAAAAATTTTATATATACGACAATGAATCAGAAGACAATACAAGTGAAATACTACAACCCTATATTGATTCGGGCTTGGTTGAGTACCATTTTATTGTTGGAAAAAAAAAACAAACTTTAGCATACACGGATTCTCTTCAGCGGTATAGGTATGATTCTCGTTGGATTGCTTTCATCGATTTGGATGAATTTATTAATCCCGTTAAAAACACTACGATTCCAGAATTTTTAAAAGATTTTGAAAAATTTTCGGCTGTGGAAATCAACTGGCTTTGCTATGGTAGTGGTGGGGCGAAAACACAGATTCCAGGCACAGTGATGGAGAGATTTAGAAAACATTCTCACCCAGATTGTGAATTGAACCGGCATGTTAAGAGTATTGTCAATCCGCGTATGACGTTAAGTTTCATTTCTTCTCACCATTCCACCGTCCTTTTCGGCTCTGCTGTAGATACAAACATGAATAAAGTCACCAGATATTTTACGAAGCGAGAACCCTTGCACGACAAGATTAGGATTAATCATTATGCAGTAAAATCGTTTGAGGAATTTCTTAAAAAAAAGTCGCGGGGGCGTGGTATGTCATTAGATTACCGAGGGTTGGATTACTTTGAACGATTCGACCGGAACGAGTTAGAAGAGTTCTAACTCATCCGAATACTTTGGATCCAGACGCGCACATCGAAGCTATGCTTTGTAATTAGCATTGATTATCTTACAACAAAATGTTATGACAGATATTGCCAAAACCCGCGTTTTATTTTTCCGCAAACGCTTCTTCAAAAAAAGCGAAACTTTTATTTACAATCAGGCTGTTAATCCATACATACATCCACTTTTATTAACTGGTAAGTTTTACAAAACGCCAGAATTGCCAACACAGTCGTTTATCAAGTTTAGACATATGCCAACACTTATGGATTGGATACTGTCAAAACTATCCAATCCGATACTTTACTATGGGAAGCGGTCCATCACTAAAATTGGAAAGATGTTGCAGGGTCAGTCATTCGATTTGATACATGCGCAGTTCGGGGTTGACGGGATAAGTATTTTGCCATTGGCCAAACTGATGAACGTTCCTTTGGTTGTTTCTTTTCACGGGTTTGATGCTTCAAGAATACTTTCTGATGCTACGTATTTAAAAGGATTGAAAGAAATGTTTGATTATGCTTCCGCAATTGTGGTGTGCAACCCGGGCATGGCTGATGTGCTACCTTTGAGCGAAGCCCATAAAACCAAAGTACATTGGGTTCCTTATGGAATAGACATTCAACACTTTTCAACTGATAACACCATTGAAAGGCAAAAAGTAAATACGTTTAACATTTTGCATGTTGGCCGTTTAATAGAAAAGAAAGGAGTGCCCGATCTGATCCGTGCGTTTGCCCAAGTAGCCAAAGAAGTTGAGGATATAACATTGCACATAGTAGGTGTTGGTAGGGAGGAAAAAGAATGTCGGACATTGGTGAAAAACTATAGGATTGAAGCAAAAGTAATTTTTCATGGATGGCAATCCCCTAGTAAAGTAAAACAACTAATGCAGCAAAGCGATGTATTTGTGTTGAACAGTCGCACCGCAGACGATGGGGAAACAGAAGGATTGCCTGTAGGCCTACTTGAAGCCATGGCCATGAGCAGGGCTATTATCTCTACACGGCATGCAGGCATACCTTTGGCTATCGAAAATGAAGTGAGCGGGATATTGGTTGATGAATTTGACACCGATGCTCTTTCGCAGCAAATACTCCGGTTATACCATAGCAAAGAATTGCGGCAAACCTTAGGCAAGGCTGCCCGGAACAAAGTAGAAAATCAATTCACGATGAGTCGTATGCATGAAAATCTGCGCGATATTTATTGTAGAGTGATCAATGTGAACACAGATGATCAGAATTAAATGTGACCTTTAAAATTCAACTCCAAAAATCAAATATTCATCAACTTAAACGCCCGCGCCAGGTCAACATTTCCGCCTGATAGAATAATTCCAACTTTCTTTCCTTTAAATTCAGATTTGTTTTTTAGTGCAGCCGCAACAGGTACGGCTGCGGAAGGCTCAACAATCAATTTTAATTCTTCCCAGAGCAAGCGCATGGCCTCGCCAATTTCCTGATCACTTACGGTAATAACTTTTTCAACATACTTGCGAATGATCGGAAAGGTCTTGTCTCCTAACTTCGTCAACAACCCGTCTGCAATGCTGTTTGGCAACACCTCTTCAATTTTTCCACTTTGCATCGAACGATAGGCATCGTCTGCACCTTCTGGTTCGCCTGCAATTACAAGCGTATTCGGTGAAAAGTAATGGGCGGCCAGGGCTGTTCCACTCAGCATCCCACCACCACCTACTGGCACCAATAAATAATCCAATGTTGTGGATTCAAAAAATTCAACTGCGGCAGTTGCTTGTCCTGCCATGATCGCTTCATTGTTGAACGGATGGATTTCTGTCGCTCCTGTCTCATCTACAACAGAAGCGAGCGTTGTCTCACGTGCTTCGAGTGTAGGTTCGCATTCATAGATTCTACCACCAAAATAGCGTACACCTTTCTTTTTTATTTCCGGAGCGGTGCGGGGCATCACAATGTGCGCATCGATTCCCAACATCTTGGCTGCGCGTGATAATGCCTGAGCATGGTTTCCTGAGGAATGTGTTGCCACGCCTTTTGCAAGTTCTTCTTTTGTTAATAGAAGGGAAGCGTTCATTGCTCCTCTTGCTTTAAAAGCTCCGATGTGTTGTAAGTTTTCACACTTAAAAAAAACTTCAGCGCCAATTAACTCATTGATAACATCGTTGGTCAATACCGGTGTGTTTTTTATATACGGTTTGATCCGTTCGTGGGCTTGTTGGATGGTTTCTTTTGTAATCATACTATTCTTAAATTCAGGGTGCGCAACGACTTACACAAATGTAACTTACAAAGTTGTTAGTTTTGTTTCTGAAAATCTGTGTTTAATGGGCTTCCAGCCAATTTTGCCCAACTCCAACCTCTACTTCCATCGGCACTTTTAGATCAACAGCTGATTTCATTAACCGGATCACGTTTTCCTTTACTCTCTCCACCTCATCTTTATGGACATCAAAGACAAGCTCATCATGGACCTGCATCGTCATTTTGGTTTTGAGATTTTCTTTCTTTAACCAGTTATGGATATTCACCATCGCCACCTTAATAATATCGGCAGCACTTCCCTGGATGGGTGCGTTGATTGCATTCCGTTCCGCAAAACCGCGTGTGGTTTGGTTGCGTGAATTAATGTCGCGCAAATATCTTCTCCTTCCAAGAATGGTTTCCACATACTCTTTTTCTTTCGCCATGTTAATGGAATCATCCATGTATTTTTTGATGGCGGCAAATTCTTTAAAATAAGCACTGATAATTTCGGCTGCTTCTGATCGCGGAATATTCAAATTTTGGGAAAGCCCAAACGCTGTACTTCCATAAAGAATACCAAAGTTTACTTCTTTCGCTTTCCTTCGCATGTCGGCAGTCACTTCTTCAACCGGCACATTAAAAACTTTTGCTGCAGTAGTGGTGTGAATGTCCCTTCCAGTTTTGAATGCTTCAATCATGGTTTGATCATCCGCAAAAGAAGCAGCAATGCGCAATTCGATTTGGGAATAATCGGCAGACATAAATAAATAATCTTTGTCGCGCGCGATGAATGCCTTTCTAATCAACCTTCCTTTTTCGGTACGGATGGGAATATTTTGAAGATTGGGATTATTGGAACTTAAACGTCCGGTTGCTGCTACTGCTTGTCTGTAATCGGTATGGATTCTTCCATCGCGTTTGCTGATCATACGAGGGAGCGCATCAACATACGTTGAGCGAAGTTTTTCGTATTCACGGAAGTCCAGTATTTTTTTTACGATTGCGTGTTCATTTGCAAGCTTGCTCAACACATCTTCACCCGTTGCATACTGACCGGTTTTGGTTTTCTTTGGCTTTTCGATCAACTTCATTTTATCAAAAAGGATTTCCCCCAATTGTTTTGGTGAAGCGATATTAAACTGAGCACCAGCTGCTAGATAAATTTCTTCTTGAACTTTTTCACTGTCGTCACGTAAACTTTCCGACATTTTTTTCAAAGCATCTTCATCCACCTTCACACCTTCTGCTTCCATAGCTGCAAGCACCGCCACCAGTGGCATCTCTACTTCTTTAAAAAGTTTATCGGCATTTTTCTCTTTGAGTTCTTTATCAAGTTCAGGTTTTAGTTTTAAGATTTGATCAACACGTTCACACAACCGATCCGTAATTGATGCTTCTCCGCTAGTGAGTAAAGTATAGTGAAGATATTGTGCGCTTAGGATTTCCAGGTCGTGGGCAGCTTCCGGTTCAATCAAATAATGGCATAACAGGGTGTCATAAAAAGGTCCCTGCACTTCGATATCATACATACTCAAAGCCAGCAAGGATGCTTTCAGGTTATGACCAACCTTTTCAATTTTTGGATTTGCCAGACTACCTTCCAACGCTTTTAGAGTGGAAGTATCTTTTTTGTTGAAAGGGATATAGAATGCTTCACCTGCTTTTGTTGCGAAAGCAATGCCAGTCATATCAAAATCAAAGTTGGGAAGTTCGTTGGTCGCCACTTCCATTGAAAAGGATTTTGAAGATGCCAAAGTCAACGCCAGTGACTTCAGTTTTTCAGGAGAATCAATAACCTGGTAGGCTGTCTTTTGATCTTTAAGCGAAGTTTTTTCAACAACAACTTCGTCAGCATTCTCTTCACCACCACCATCAAACATGGAAAGTTGTGAAGGACGGTTGCGTTTTGGTGTTGCCACATTCGAATCGGAGAAGGCGCGGGCACCCATGGTACGAAATTCAAGCTCTTCGAAAATAGGTTTTAGCACCTCTTCATTCGGACCGTTGTACTCTAGATCTTTTTCATCAAATTTTACCGGTACATCAATAATGATGGTGGCCAATTTTTTGGAAAGCAAAGCTTGTTCCCCGTAGGTTTCCACTAATTCTTTTTGCTTGCCTTTAAGTTCGTGGCTATTGGCGATAACGCCTTCGATGTTACCGTATTTTTTTAAAAGTGTGGACGCAGTTTTCGGCCCAATGCCGGGAATGCCCGGGATGTTATCGGAAGCATCGCCTTGCAGACCGAGCATGTCCATTACCTGTGATACATTTTCGATGTCCCATTTTTCACAGACTTCTTTTGGTCCCATTACATCCACTGCGTTGCCCATGTAGGCCGGCTTGTAGAGGTAAACATTTTCTGTAACGAGTTGGCCGAAATCTTTATCGGGTGTCATCATAAAAACTTCAAAGCCTTTTGTGTTGGCACTGTAAGCAAGTGTACCAATAATATCATCGGCTTCGTACCCATCCAGTTCAATAATCGGAATGTTAAACCCTTTAATAATCTCTTTTACTTTTGGGATACCATACCGGATGTCTTCCGGGGTTTCCTGACGATTCGCTTTGTATTCTTTAAAAATCTCATCACGAAAGGTTGGCTTCGCAGTGTCAAAAGCAACGGCAATATGAGTTGGTTTTTGTTTGGTTAAAACTTCCAGCAACGTATTGGTAAACCCAAACGGAACTGAAGTATTGTGGCCTTTGCTGTTGATGCGCGGGTTTTTTGTAAAGGCAAAGTGGGCACGGTAAATCAATGCATACGCATCGAGCAAGAATAATTTTTTTGTATTCGACACAATTCGGGAATTAAATTAAAACGCGGTTTCAATTTACTGATATCGCAGCAAACCGTATTGATTTTTTAACCGAAATGCTACGCATAAAATTTAGGTAAGGATTCCCCGAAATATTGAAGGATTCAAATAATTTCGGATTATATTTCATTTTTATAATGTGTTAAAATTTTACCCTCTTTGATTATGAAAACCTTGCTTTGTAGTGCCTTTGCAATGTTGCTCCTGGTAGCGATTGTGAAGGGCCAACAAATAGATACGACTGCTGTAGACACCACGCATACAGCCAAAGTAAGAAAAGATACGCGCCCTTTCATAAAGCGGCTTTCGCTTGGCGGGTCAACTGGTTTCTGGATTAATACGAAAGAAACCTTTCTGGAAGTTTCCCCGCTATTGGCCTACCATTTCCCGAAAGTTCTTACTACAGGAGTTGGTTATCGATACATTTATCATCGGAATCGTATTTATGGGAAAAACCTCAATACAACTGGTCCTAATATATTTGCACGTGCAAACCTGACCAGACGAATTTATTTTTGGTCGGAGTGGGAGTATTTAAATTCTGAATACGTGTTAGCCATTGCGAATCAGGAAGCATCTGTTCAGACAGATCACGTTCAATCATTGTTTGCAGGATTGGGGTACATGAGAAGCTTCGGCAAGAAAGGTCGTGGTGGAATAAGTTTTCAACTTCTGTATAATTTTCTTTATGAGCGGGAGGACAACTCTCCGTACATCGCGCCTGTAACGTATCGTGTTGGATATTTCTTTTAAATGTATTTTGATTTTTTGAATAGGGAATTTGGGATAGGGTAAAAACATGAATGTTCAAATTATTGGTTCACATATTAAGCAACATATTGCTTTGTCTGATGAGGAAGAAAAATTCCTTTCGGCTATTTTAATTCCCACCCGACTGGAGCAAGGGGAATTTGCGGAAGTGTCAGGTGAAATTTCGCAGAATATGATTTTTGTGAACACCGGATGCTTGATGACATACTTTACACAAAAGTCAGGTGCAGATCAGGTGATTCAATTTTCCACTAGTGGATGGTGGACGGGGGATTTAAGTAGTTTGAACAGTGGCAAACCTTCGTCTTATGCCACACGCGCACTCACCTCTTGTGAACTTTTACTCCTGCCTAAAATCAGAATGGATGAATTGCTCGAGCGGCATCCTGTATTTGAAAAGTACTTTCGCATTATTTTTCAGAACTCATTGGTCACGCATCAAAACAGGATCATTCAGGCCTTTACGCATACAGCCGATGAGCGGTATCAAAACTTTCAAAAACAATATCCTCAACTGGAGCAATTTGTTCCGCTTAAATTTATTGCCTCTTACCTGGGCATTACGCCAGAATTTCTGAGCAAAATCAGACGCAATCGCGCCAAGGGTAAATCTTAACCTAGTTCAAGACCATTCTCCTTTTAACTTAACCTGGTTCAAGTTGTTTCGGGAAGGATCCCTATACCTTTGTATCAACAAAAGGCCGAAGGGC
>JBGTGG010000119.1:0-5555 GCA_041746855.1 Cyclobacteriaceae bacterium
AGCGGATCCGAATTCCGTATCGGCAATCGTACCTCCATGGCAATACGGGTAACCAAAGTGTTGACCCTGAGCCGTTACTTTATTCAATTCGCACGGAGGTATGTCATTGCCCATCATATCCCTTCCATTATCAGTAAACCACATTTCATTAGTGTCCGGATGCCAGGTAAATCCCACACTATTCCGAACTCCATTTACAAACACTTCCCTTCCCGATCCATCTGCATTCATGCGCGTGATCGATGCGTAAATCGGATCGTCTTTTTTACAGATGTTGCACGGTGCACCTACGGGCACATAGAGTTTGCCATCCGGGCCGAATGCGATATACTTCCATCCATGATGGGTTTCGGTTGGGAATTTGTCATTGACGATTACAGGCGCAGGTGGATTATCAAGCTTGGATTCAATTGAAGGGTACTTTGTAATCTTGCTTACTTCCGCTACATAAAGGTCGCCATCCTTAAACGCTACACCGTTCGGCATATTTAAACCGGAAGCAATCACCCAGCGCTTATCCGCCACCATATCCCCATCGGTATCTTTAACGGCATAAACTTTATTATCATTCCGGTTACCCACATACAAAACACCGGAAGGGCTCATGGCCATGCTTCGGGCATTTTTTACTTCTGCATACACTTCAATCGTAAACCCGGGTGGAAGTTTGATTTTATCTAAAGGCAAGGTAGCTGCATATTCCGTGATGGCAGGATCACCTCCGGGAGTGGCCGGGGTTTGCTCTTCATTGACAGAATTGCCACAATTAAACAGGGTAGCGATCAAAAGCAGCGTGATGTTTTTTAGCACCTTCATAGTTGAAATATTTTCGATTTAATAACCCCAAGATATGCAGTTTATCCCGCTTACGATAACAGGATTCTATAAATGGTAAGGAATTGGGAAGAAGTCGGAAATATTTTCTATTACTGAGTAAATACTAATACTTTTGCGGCCATGATTTCTGTATCCAACCTTTCCTATTTTATCGGAGGACGTGCTTTGTACGAAAATGCCAGCATGTTTATTAAGCCCAAAGACAAAATCGGGCTTATTGGGTTAAATGGACGCGGAAAATCGACATTATTGAAACTGATCAATGGCGAATTGGCCTATGATGCCGGATCCATCAGTAAAAGCAATGATTGCACAATCGGTTTCCTGAACCAGGATTTGCTCTCCTACCAAACGGAGGATGCCATCATCACCGTAGCCATGGAGGCATTTAAGGATGCGGTGGATACGCAGCGAAAAATCGAAAAAATCCTGCACCAACTCGAAGCAGAATATTCTGATAAACTGGTTGAAAAACTCACCAAACTTCAGGAAACCTTCGAGCACCTTGATGGATATTCCATGCAATCGAAGGCCGAAGAAATATTGGAAGGAATTGGATTCTCCACAACGGATTTACACCGTCCGCTAAAAGAATTTTCCGGGGGTTGGCGAATGCGGGTAATGCTCGCGAAACTCTTGCTTGAAAAACCATCGCTGCTCATGTTGGATGAGCCTACCAACCATTTGGACTTACCTTCCATCGAGTGGGTGGAAAACTATTTGCGCAATTATGATGGTGCAGTAATTATTGTTTCGCACGATCGCCAGTTTTTGGACAATGTGATTACCAAAACGGTTGACGTGACACAGCAGCAATTGATTTCCTATGAAGGGAACTATAGTTTCTATCTGGAAGAAAAAGAGTTGCGAGAAACCATTCAACAAAATGCATTTGAAAACCAACAACAAAAAATAAAACAAACCGAACGTTTCATCGAACGCTTTCGCTCCAAAGCCACAAAAGCACGACAAGTGCAATCGCGTGTAAAGGCATTGGACAGGATGGATAAGATCGAAGAGGTGATAGACGATAATGCAGCTGTAAATTTCAGGTTCAATTTCAATCAACAACCCGGAAGGTTTATCATCACACTTGAAGAGGTTTCAAAAGCGTACGGTTCATTACAGATTTTAAAAAATACTTCCATTTCGATTGAACGCGGTGACAAGATTGCGCTCATTGGTGCGAACGGAAAAGGGAAATCAACATTGCTCCGTATTATTGCCGGTACAGAACCTGTGGAAGGAAAGCGCAGTCTCGGCTATAATGTGATCCAGGGTTTTTATGCGCAGCATCAATTGGAAGATCTCCACGTTGACAGCGAGATTCTAGAAGAATTGAAACAAGCCGGCTCCGGCAAAACAGAACAAGAGCTTCGCGGAGTTTTGGGTTGTTTCCTTTTTTCAGATGAAGATGTCTTCAAAAAAATAAAGGTCTTATCAGGAGGTGAAAAATCTCGGGTAGCTTTGGCAAAAACATTAATTTCTGAAGCGAACTTTCTACTGCTGGATGAACCCACCAACCACCTGGATTTTATATCTGAAAATATTCTCATCCAGGCGTTGCAACAATACCAGGGAAGTTTTGTTGCGGTATCACACAATCGACATTTCGTCAATCAAGTAGCGAACAAGATTTGGTATATCGAAGACCATCAGATAAAAGAATATCCGGGCACGTATGAAGAATATCAATACTGGCGGCAATTGAATCCCGTAACACCCGATTCAAAAGAAAAAAATATTCCGCAACCCAAAAAAGAAGTCGTTCAAAAACCAAAAGTGCAGAACGATGCAAACGATAAGAAAAAGAAAGACCTTGAGAAAAGAATCAAGACCATAGAAACAACAATTGAGTCATTGGAAAAATCAAAGTCCGATCTGGAAAATGAACTTGCCAAACCAGAAGTATATGGCAATGTGAATCAATTGCAAAAAGTCCAAACTTCCTTTGAGAGCACGTTACAAAAATTGAATGCAGCGAATGAGGAATGGGAGCAGTTGGTTACGGAAATGGATCTGCTTGGCTAAAAACCAAACCCAATCTGAAAAACAAACCGGTTCAAATCCTGATCGACTTTGTATTTATACCCACTGCCGGGGGAACCTCCCCAACCTCCATAATTATAGCTATACCTGTACGATACTTGCTGATTTTTGTATCCTGACTGAAAATACAAATCAACACTGCCAATAGTGATCCGGTATCCGATCATCGGATTGAAAATCATCCCCCCTTTGTCTGAAAAAGAATCTGTCCATTCGATAGGTATCGTCTTATCCGCAAAAGCATACCCAGAATTTACAATCAGGTAGAGTCCTTTCTTTTTTTTGGGATGGCTTAAATCAAACGAAACACTACCCATCATGGGATAGGTGAGCCAATCGGAATACCCATCCATTCCAATTCCAATTAAAAAGCGCCAACGCTCAACCTTAATCCCATGAAAAGTACTGACCGACATTCCCCACAATTCTTCCGATCCGCCAACGGATCCACCCGACAAAAATGAATTGGTATAACGCACTTTTTTAAGTGGCACCTCTTCAAGTTCTTGAGCGTGAAGAACCGGACTAATCAAAAGAAAGAGAAAAAGAAACCTCATTGCTGTGCGCTAATCTGGCTCAACTGTTTAATATTGGTCGGATCAGAATAATCAAATTGAAATATACCATCAGCCCCTATCAGCATCAATACATTATTGAAAGGGATCACATCATACGCATCAAAATTCGGATAGTGCGCCAAAAGGTTTTCGTCAATCTTCATTCGATCAGCAATGTCGAATACTTTTAATCCATCACTTCCATCACATAAAAACAGTGTCTTATTATCAATTCCTAATCCATGCGGATTGGTCATTTGGTAAACCTTTTCCAATGTTGGTGATTGCAAATTTGCAATATTGATTACTTCGAGTTGATTGGTAAAACCCTGGCACATATTTCCAGAGCGTAAGGTCACATACGCATAGTCACCATCGACTACTACCGGATCGCAGCTGCGCACATGGCTATACGTACTGATCCAATCCAAATTTGCTGGGGAAGAAGCATCAATGATGTACATTCCGGAGCATGAACCAATAAACAATTTATCTTCATGCGGAAAAATCGTTTCCATATCCCAGGAAATAGAAGCCGTACCTTTTTGAACAGGATTGATCGCATCTTGCAAATCGATGGACTGAATATTGCCGCCATCCAATGCAAACAGAAAATCATCTAAGATTGTGAACCGTGCCATTGATCCGCCAATACCCGCTCCGCTATTGTTACCGGGCGCGATAGCAGCTTTCGAACTGAACGAAGCAGCATCTGCAAACATCACACCACCGCGGTGCCAAAATCCTCCCCACGCCTGCATTTCTGATTGACATTCAGATGAGGTGTGTTGAACATTCTCAACAGCTTTCCAATCTGTAACTACACCCCACGTATCGCTTGGGTAAAAACCCAAACTGTTGTAGGTAGCGAATACACTTTCCAACCTTCCCACTTCCTGGATATTTTCAATGTTGGATAAATCAAAAGCAACCAAATCAACATAACTATCTGCATACAGAATATTTCCACGGGCAGCTAAATCATACGTTCCCGGAATTTTCAAAAAGCTTTTTGGGATCGGGTTTGATGGATCACGATTATCAATGATGTGGATTCCTTCCCCCGGTTCGTTCACGAATAAGAAACCATCTTTAAAATAAATTTTTCCAACCTGATCAATTGGCTGAGGTGCTATCAATGCAACACTCGCCCGGATCTCAGGCAACGTTGTGTAAACGGGTTCATAATACGTATAGGTAGAAGTTACATCGCAGTTGTCGGTGCAACTTTCCAGCAAAGCACTGACTGAAAGAAGCGTTAAAACAAAAGCCATTCCGGAGAAGGCTTGTTTAACTTTTTGGGAGGGTAGCTTTAGGTTCATAGTAATGGAGGTTGTTTCTTGTTTGACACGACTTCCACTGGATCGGTTGGAATCATCTGAAAATGTAATGGAATTTCAATCCCACATCAAACATAATAGGCGCTGCACTCACACCTGTATCACTTTTATAAACCGATTGGAGCGGATAACGAAAACCGGGATTTATCGCAACCCGATAATGTTCACCAAACCGATAACTAACCTCGGTGCCGATCAATCCACTAAAATTTACAGTACGATAAGGTGATGCATCCCCTCCACCTTGCGAAACCTTATCAAACCCGGCATCTTCGGCAGAAAGTGTATTCTGTAAAAAGAAATCAGTAGAAATACCACCCTGCAACTGCCAACCAAAATCCTTGTTGATAATCAAGTACCCGGCTTGTAACGGAATGTTAAAATATTGTAATGAACTGCTCACGGTATAGGGACTGCTTGCCTGGTAGAAAGCAGCACCATAGCTTTCTCTACTAAAGGTGTTAAGGGATGCGAGCTTGAAATTATTTGCACCATCCACCAATACTGCATTGGAGTTGTAAGTCGAGTTCTGGGTCAGGTAATTAACTCCTCCCTGTACAATCCATCGGTCAGCAACCTTCCCTCCCACACTTACGCCCGATGAGAAACTATATCCGGATGCTTCCACCTGGTTTGATAGATTTACCACTTGCGCATTGGTGAGGGATCCGGATCCATCCATCGCAAAAGCTGCGCGCGCACCCGAAGCCGAGGCAATAACCGGATTATAGGTTCCGGCTGCCATGCCCACAGAGGTCCAAAGGGTTTCCCT
>JBGTGG010000120.1:0-4161 GCA_041746855.1 Cyclobacteriaceae bacterium
TCTGGACATCGTTGTGCCCAGCGGATATGGATATTTGGATATTATCTTACAAGATCCATTGGGCAATGATATCCCTTCTGGAAGTGGTTGGACCAAAAACAATGCTACACGAGAGGTACAACTTCAACTATCAGTTTTGCCCCAAGGAAAAAGCCAATTTACCATTACCTACACATACACTTACATTTCAAACTACATTTATAATACCTACTTTGATTTTAATTGTTTTTGTATCATCACCGATATTACACCAGTATTCAGCACTGTCAATATACCAGTACGGGTGCCGTTAACAATCAATACCCCACCTGAAACGGAGGTCAATGTTAAACAACCCATTAGCCTGTGTCGCAATGCTACAGAACTAGATATTACGGGGCGGCCCTTTGGTGGAATTTGGCTAGGACCGGGAATATCCGCTGTCAGTGATAATAGCCTACCAACATTTTCTCCTGGAGAAAATGGCCAGGCAAGATTTAACCCAGCATTGGCCAACATTGGTATCAACAACCTTCGCTATGTATTTGAAGACAACTTTGGATGTAGGGATACGACCTATTTTCAAATCAGGGTCTTCGATATTCCTACCGTAGATTTTTCTGTTGGAAATGGTTGTGTCGGGATACCGCTACCTTTTTCGCCTTCCGTGAATATTCCGGCAGGGGTTAATGTATCGAATTATGTATGGGACTATGATGACGAATTTGATCCGGAAACTTTCATTACTTTGACAGATCCAACAACACACGACTATACCTCCAGTCAAAATTACAATGTAACCCTTACTGCCAATACAACAGATGGATGCAGCGTGTCCCGTGAAAGGGTTGTCCCCGTTGGTGACATCCCCGATCTTGCAATTAGATGGAGAGGTGTATGCAATGGCGATGATTCTGAATTTGAAATTGTTTCAAACTTTTTCACCAACACGATAGGGCTTGTGGATGAGTTGGAGTGGGAGTTTGGGGATGGTGCCAGTATTTCAGAAAACCCGCCCGCTCTTAGTGATAATATCGTATCGCATCAGTATGCCAATACAGGATATTACACTGCGCAAGCTACCCTTACATCAAATTTAGGATGCTCAATTACAAAATCTACCACAGTATTTAATGTTCCAACCATTGGAGCCATTTCTGATCTAAACGAATACGTAGAAGATTTTAATAATGCATCGTTTAATGATCACGGATGGAAATCAGGAGGTATTGCATCTTCATGGGAATGGGGCACACCACCAGCTACCCCCCTATTTGATAATGATTTTCCTGGCGGTGGTTCAGCATGGGTAACAAATCTTTCTGGGTCTTACAACGAAAATGAAAAATCATGGGTGCATAGCCCGTGTTTTGACCTGTCACTAATTGATCGGCCCGTTTTTTCATTTGACTATCGGATAGAAACCCGCAATCCCATTGATGGCGTAGTATTACAACTAAACACCAACACTACCACCGATGTAGAGAGTGATTGGAAAATTGTAGGATCCACGGGCAATGGCAAAAACTGGTTTAATCAAAACGGAATTTTTGCAAATCCAGGAAATCAAGCCATCAATCAATCGGGTTGGTCAATAGCAAATGCAACGGAGTGGAGGAATGCAATCTCCTCATTGGATCAAGAGCTTGAAACTTTAACTCCCGCACAAAAAACAAAAGTACGTTTCCGCTTTGCTTTTGCAAGTGCCCAGAACGAAGGGGACGCCCTACCCGAAGGCTTCGTATTTGACAACGTCAAAATATCCCAACGCGATCGCATTGTGTTGCTCGAATCCTTTACAAATTCAGGCGGAAACAACAGCCCGGGTGAACCCAATAAAGTTGCCAATCTAAACATCAACACTAATTTTTTAAATGAAAGTGAGTTGGTGAAAATCGAGTACCATGTAGGCATTGGTGGACCCGGAACCGATCCTTTATTTATGGACAATAAAAAAGATGCCAATGCACGCGCTGCATATTATGGGATCACCGCTACACCATTTGCTTTCCTGGATGCACGAAACGGAACATTCGGAACCATTCTTAACGAACAAAAACTTACCAGTGCTGAAGCTGAAATAGATATCATTACAGATGCTTCGCTTGGGAATAGCATTCAGGTGGAGTTTATTCCTAAAACCGAGTTGCCAGCAAATACCGTTTTACGAATTGTAGTGGTCGAAAAGAATGTTTCACTTGACACGCCAGCTCCAAATGGAGAAACAAATTTTAGATACGTGATGAAGCAAATGCTCCCTGATGCCACCGGTATCAAATACACAAATCCTTTGGTTGCCGATATACCGGTTACAGAAATCGTTTCGTGGCCTCCTCCATCTACTATTTATAGTCCGAATAATTTTGCCATCATCGCTTTCTTACAAAACGATTCTACCCGGGAAATTTACCAGGCCAAAGTGCTCAATACTTTAAGTTATAATCCCTATCCCAACCCTGACCTGATTACCGGTATTGAACCAGATTTTATCAATCAAATCCGCGTCTATCCAAATCCTGCAAAAGAAGAATTGACAATTGAACTTCCGGCATCGCTTCCACAATTGCTTCTCGTTAAACTTTATGATGCCTTTGGTCGTGAAGTCATTGTTTCCTCCTTTGGAACTGGTGATCGTTCAAAAACATTAAATACCCAAGCCCTGGCAGCCGGTATTTACATTTTGCAAGTAGATTCAAAAGATGGACAATTGTTACGAAAAAAAGTGTTGGTCGTACACTGAGGATAAACAAAAAATTAACGCTCATAATTTTCAAAAAGTGGGAAAACCAATCGCTTTTGGGGCTATCGATATCAGCCATTTCTTTATTAATTTAGAACTCTTTTAAATTACCCTTGAATTGTTATTTTTGATCTGATTAAGACTCCGAAACCCCCGAATGGAAATATTCTTAAAACCCGAAGCCTGGCTGGCTCTTCTCACCCTTACGTTTTTTGAGATTGTCCTCGGGATTGACAACATCATCTTTATTTCAATTGTTTCCAATCGCCTTCCACTTGAAATACGGGCAAAAGCAAGAAATCTTGGGTTGTCCCTGGCGCTGATCGTGCGGGTTATCCTTTTGTTAGGAATTACCTGGGTAATTCAATTCAAAGAACCCCTTTTTACAGTAGCCGATGTTACCCCAGGTTTTTTACATGCATACATTCATCCTGAGCACGGCTTTAGTGGTCGGGATTTAATATTAGCCTTGGGAGGCTTGTTCCTGATTGCAAAAAGTACGCGTGAAATCAATTCCGAAATGGAAGAAGAGGATGACGATGAGGAAACATTAAAAGGCCCTGTAAAAGTAAATGTGACCGGGGCGATCATTCAAATTATTTTACTGGATATTATCTTCTCGTTTGACTCAATCTTAACGGCAGTCGGGTTGACCGATCATGTGATCATTATGATTGTGGCGGTTGTAATCTCCATCGGAGTAATGATGATTTTCTCAGGAAGGATCAGCGACTTCATCCACAAGCATCCTTCTATGGAGGTATTGGCACTCGGGTTTTTGATCCTTATCGGATTTATGTTGTTCCTGGAAGGATTCCATTACGAAATCCCAAAAGGATATGTCTATTTCGCTGTTGCCTTTTCGCTCCTGATTGAAATGGTGAACATTCGCGTGCGCAACAAAAGAAAAAAAGAAAAAGAAGAAGCCCATGAATAACGATGATCTACTTCGGTATCCGGTTGGAAAATTTTCACCTCAACCCGACTACTCAACGGAAGAAATTCAAAAAAACATCCAACACATTAGTGAGCTACCTCACCTTCTTGAAACCGCATTAAAAAATAGTACAACAGCACAATTGGACACACCGTATCGCGATGGCGGTTGGACGATCCGGCAAGTTGTTCACCATTTGGCAGATAGTCACATGAATGCTTACATCCGCATCAAATGGGCCATCACCGAAAACAATCCGCTCATCAAAGCTTACGATGAAAAGTTGTGGGCAGAAACGCCCGAAGCAAAAGCGGATCCTGCGCTTTCTTTGGATTTACTGAAATCCCTTCATGCCAAATGGGTTGCATTATTAACGGGATTGGAACCCGATGATTTTAAAAAAACCTTTATCCATCCCGCATCTGGAAAAGAAGTACCAATGGATCGGCAAATTGCATTGTATGCGTGGCATGGCCTTCATCACATAGGCCACGTTAAATTGGTG
>JBGTGG010000121.1:0-13079 GCA_041746855.1 Cyclobacteriaceae bacterium
TTTTATTAAAGTTAACGGTTTGATTAAACTGAACCAGAAATTATTGAGATTAAAACTGATATAATAATGCATTGATATTCATACCGGCACCAACGGAAGCAAAAATCACTTTGTCCCCTTTGTTGATCTGGTGGCCTTCCAATTTCTCAGTTAAAACCAAATCCAATAAAGTAGGAATTGTAGCCACCGAGCTATTGCCCAACCATTGGATGGTCATCGGCATAATATTTTCAGGAACCGGTTGATCATATAATTTGAACAACCTTGCAAGAATGGCCGCATCCATTTTATCATTGGCCTGATGGATCAATACTTTTTTGATTTCAGAAATATCCACACCTGCTTTATCCAACACCGACTTAACAACTAACGGAACATTGGTCAACGCAAATTCATACACCCTTCTGCCATTCATTTTGATATACAAATTATCATCGCCATTCAACGTTGACAAGGAGTTGCCCATTTGTAAATCCAAAATATGATCAACCGCGTATGTTTGGGTCTTATGAGCAATCGTACCCGTTCCATTTTCGCTTGCTTCTAAAATAACAGCACCTCCCCCATCACTAAAAATCATACAATCACGATCGTGTGGATCAATCACTCGCGAAAGAGTTTCAGCACCAATTACTAAAATCCTTTTTGCTACACCCGCACGAATAAAAATATCTGCCTGGATCATCCCTTCCAACCAACCCGGACAACCAAAAGGCAAGTCATACGCAACACAATCCGGATTCTGAATTTGCAACAATGCTTTCACACGCGAAGACAATGATGGAACCATGCTGGATCGGTTACGATCAAACGAAACATCTCCGAAATTGTGGGCAACAATAATATAGTCTAAGGTTTCTTTATCAATTGCAGCGGATTCGATTGCTTGCTTTGCTGCCAAATAACCAAGATCAGAAGTTTGTTGATCAGGCCGTGCATACCTGCGCTGTGCAATGCCGGTGATCTGTTCAAATTTTTCAATGACATTACTATTGCTATTTTGAATAGCAACGTTTTCTTTTTCCAAAAAAAGATGATCAATAAAACTGGCGTTGGAAATTTCGACTTCAGGAATGTAACTTCCTGTTCCAATGATGACGGAGTGAAGCATGTTGACGTGGCTTAGATAAAGATGAGAACACAAATGCAATCACCGGTTACAAAGATAAAGCCTTCTGATTTACTTCGAATGGATACGTACTGATAAAGTGAAAATAAATTTATTTGTAACTAACAGTCGTATGCTGTTGGTGGTTTTTAACAGCGGAAAAATAAAGTTTATTAATTCTATATTTTCTACTTCAGCCCTCCAAATTCACTTTAATTGTATTGAATTTAATTCCTGTTACATTTGCTGAGTGTAACTCTTGAAATAGTCTGTTAGAAATCAATATACCGATAGGAAGCTTTACTTTGAACATATCGGTGTCCTTCTCAATATTCTTCAATGAAACTTTTCTTGCGACAAGAAAATCGTTGAAGGAAAATAGGTCATCTGGCGAATTAACAATCGCATCTGTATAGCCATCATATTTATTGCCAACCTCAAATTTGCATTCACTAAAAAGAATATGATTTTGATCTAATGGCGGCATATAAAAAAAATTGTATCCTTTTATTAATCTCCCCTTTTCATCTTCAATAATTGCAGGGAAAAGCTTGTAAGGTGATAGTGTGAAACGTGCAATAATATTTGATACTTTGTGACTAACTAAGCTAAATGATTTCGGTGAAAACCAGAGAAAATCTGTTAGCTTGGCTCCTCTTCTAAGTTTCACACATTCCAGTACAAAATTAATTGCTGACAAATTTTTAGGATCAACAAAATTCTGCTTAACAAATGTATCTATAAAAGTACTATAATTTGCTTCATTTTTGAAGCCGCTTTTTAAAACTCTTGCTTGTTCAAGACCATCTTTTATTCCTAAAATATCTGGCTCCCAAGGGACAACCATTTCATAGTAACTCATGTCTCAATATCTCTATAAATTAAAAAAAGGCACCCCGATACCGGCAAAAAGTATTTACAACCAACAACCACTACGAATGGAGTAAAATACCTGTCATACCAGGGTGCCATGCCTTTACGGCCTGAATTGAGTACAGGCCTAGTCTACATTGTCATGTAAGAATTTATTGTTTCCAAGAATGGAATTATCATCATTCAAATTATACTTCGAAATATGCTGTTCAGAAGAATGCGGTACATTTTGCATCTTCACACCTTTACGCAAGTAGGCCGGCAACGACCACTTCTCATTAAACTCTTCTTTGCTCATCTCCGACTTGCGTGCATCTTTCAATTTCGAATGGCGTTCTTTCGCTTGTTGCGCTAAGCGTTCTTTGGTAGAACGTAATTGCATCATGCCATCTTCATTGATGGTTTGATCTGAATACCGCTCAGCAGTATGGTCAAACTCATCTTCACCAAAAAGATCATCGTTCGATTCATCGAAATCATCGTGCGCATTATTATTCTCCACGCTTACGAACGGACCGGTGAAGACAAAACCACGGTCGGTGGAATCTTCCCTTGGTTGTTGCTTTGGCTCTTCGCGCTTCTGCTCTTTTACCTCCATCTTCAATTCAGGCTCTGTTGATTTACCGTTTGAATTATCTGCTGTAGCGTTCTCAAACAACCAACCTTGTGAGCGGTCTAAATCATGTACCTTTTTTTCCTCAGCAGGTTTGTTGTATTTTCTTCCTTCTACCGCAAAGCCTGTGGCAATGACGGTAACACGGATACGATCTTTCAATTCCGGATCAATACCATGACCAAAAATTACTTCTGCATCATCACCGGCCTGGTGTTGAATGTATTCTGTGATTTCCGTAAGCTCATCCATTTGCAATTCTGCTTCTTCACCAGAGATAATGGACAACAGAATTTTCTGTGCGCCCATGATGTCTTTGTTGTCGAGCAACGGGGAAGCAAGTGCTTCTTGCGCTGCATTGATTGCGCGATTCTCACCACGTGTTTCCGCAGCACCCATTACAGCAGCGCCCGCTTTGTACATCACTGTACGCACATCTTGAAAATCAACATTCACGTAACCCGTAAGTGTAATAATCTCAGCAATACCTTTTGCTGCAGTGGTTAAAATATTATCAGCTTGCGCAAATGCTTCACCAATTGCGAGGTTTCCATAAATCTCACGCAACTTATCATTTAAGATGACGAGTACGGTGTCACAATTATTTCTCAATTCTTCTATACCAAGTTCAGCCTGCGCAGCTTTCTTCTTTCCTTCAAAACCAAATGGTGAAGTGATAATACCAACTGTTAAGATGTCCATGTCGCGCGCAATCTTTGCGATTACCGGAGCGGCTCCTGTACCCGTTCCTCCTCCCATACCTGCGGTAACAAATACCATACGGGTTCCTGCAAGCAATTCTCGAATTTGATCTTTGCTTTCCAGTGCTGCATTCTTCCCAACTTCCGGGTTCGCACCGCAACCAAGACCTTCTGTTAGGTTTACTCCGATTTGTAATTTGTTCGGAATTTCAGAACTGTTGAGTGCTTGTAAATCCGTATTACAAACAACGAACTCAACATCTTTAATGCCTTGCTTGAACATGTGGTTCACGGCATTGCTCCCGCCACCACCAACTCCGATCACTTTGATAATCGATTTATGGTGCTTGGGGATTTCGAATTTGTACGATCCTCTTTCAAACATGATTGTAAATTTTTGTGGTTGTTCTCAATTAATATTCATTTTTTTCATCCAGATCATCGATCAACAAACTCCTGGTTTTTGTCAGGATGTCGTTGAAGAAAGTTTTGGATGTAACTACTCGCTTCTTTTTTGCAGGTCGCAATACTTCCCTTGCTTCCTTATAGCGATCTTCACGCTCATCAAGCGAGCGGAACCCGGCAAGTACAAGTCCAACAGCAGTAGCATACATCGGACTCTTCACTACCTCAACTTTACCTTTTCCAAGGTGCTCATTCGGGTAGCCGATACGCGTATCCATACCCGTCATATATTCTACCAATTGCTTTAAGCAACTTAATTGCGCGCCACCACCGGTGATCACAATTCCGCCTGCCAATCGCTTTTCAAATCCTGAAGAAATAATTTCAGTATGCGCCATTTCTATAATCTCTTCCATTCTTGCCTGAATGATATTGGAAAGGTTACGCACAGAGATTTCTTTCGATGCGCGGTTTCTAATACCCGGAATCGAAACTATTTCGTTCGGGCTTGCTTCTTCAGAAATCGCTTTTCCGAATTTTGTTTTCAGTTGTTCGGCCTGTTGTGGCAATACCATCAACCCTTGTTTGATGTCATTGGTCACAATGTTTCCACCAAATGGAATCACAGCCGTATGCCGAATGATGTTGTCGTAGAAAATTGCAACGTCAGTTGTTCCACCACCAATGTCGATCAAACAAACACCGGCTTCTTTTTCTTCATCGCTCAACACGGCAAGACTAGAAGCTAACGGTTCCAGAATCAAATCCTGGATTTCCAACCCTCCCCTTCGCACGCACTTGTTGATATTATTGATCGCATTGGTTTGTGCAGTAATGATGTGGAAGTCCGCTTCCAATCGCACACCCGACATACCAACCGGTTCTTTAATTCCTTCTTCGTAATCCACCATGTAGTCTTGGGGCATTACATGAATGATTTGGCTACCAGGGGGCACAACCATCCGGTACATATCTTGTGTCAGTCTTTCAACATCATCCACTGTGATCTCATCTTCTTTCGAGGAACGGGTGATGCCACCGTGCTGGATAAAACTTTTGATGTGTTGCCCTGCAATGCCAACATTCACTTCACCGATGTCAATGCCCGCTTGATCACCCGCTTCTTTTATCGCGCGCTCAATCGCGTACACCGTTTTGTCGATGTTGAACACGATGCCTTTTACTACACCTTCGGATTCAGCTTTGCCCATGCCGAGGACTTCTAATTTTCCGAATTCATTTTTGCGGCCAACAATCGCACAAATTTTGGTTGTGCCTATGTCGAGCCCGACAATAATTTTATCCTGTTCCATACGCTATATTTTTTTAGTGGTTGTTTCTTAATTCTTCTATTCAGTTACAATTTGTCCTTCATATTCCAGGTTTACCCGGTGATAAGTATTCCATCCCTTTTGAGGAAGTATCTCTTTATAAAATACTTTTAGCTTCGAAAATTTCGTTTCGATGTTTTCCAGTTTACCAAATTCAATTAGTTGTCCACCAACTTGTGGATACATTGTGATTTTGTGGATAGATGCCATATCGATTTGCGCGATTTGTGCTTTCCAGAATTCATCCTTCCTGATCACGTTGATCATGGAGAATAATTCTTCACCACCTTCTGCTTTTAAAATGCTTTCCTCGTGCATTAATTGATGAGCTTGTGCACCGCTGATCAGTAATGTGCGCACAGAGAATTTTTCTGAAGTAGGCATGATCACACCATCTTCACCGATATAAACACTGGGCCCATAACTTTTCACAATGCGCGCAATTGGCCTTCTCAATTCAATATTCACCACCAGGTTGCCCTTGATGTCTGAATAGATCTCTGCATTCTTTACAAAAGCATCACGCTTAATTTTATTCTCGATGTCTTTTAAGTTGAGTTGCCCGATGCTGGCCCCCCGCAAATTCTCAGCGGTGAATTGCATAAGGTCAAGCACATCTTCTTCATCAATAAAATGATTGTCTTCTGTATTCTGAAGTTTGATCACTACATCTTTCACAGAAACATTGCCCTGCATTCTTTCCGTAAAAGCAATGATGCCAAAAAAGACTACTACCGCAATGGTGATCTTAATTTCCCTCCGTATGTTAAATTTAAACCGCATACTTTTTAGCAATTAATTTTTTAATAGGATTCACAAACGTATCAATATCACCAGCGCCAACAGTGGCCAGTACCTCAACATCCAGTGAATCGAATTTCTCCAATAGATCCTTTTTGGATGTTCGCATTTTAACGGGACTCGTTATGTCTTTAAAAATCATATCCGAATCCACACCTGCAATCGGTAACTCCCGTGCAGGGTAAATATCCATGAGCACAACCGTATCGGCCATGCTCAAACTCTCAGAGAATCCTGCTGCAAAATCGCGCGTGCGAGAATACAAGTGGGGTTGGAAAATCACAGTGATTTTTTTTGCAGGATACATCTCTTTTAAGGATGATAGAAATGCTTTAATCTCGGTAGGATGATGTGCATAGTCATCGATATACACAACATCAGCACCTTTAAAAATAAATTCAAATCTTCGCTTCACACCTGTAAAAGAGGCTAACGCTTTTTTGATGGTATCCATCGGAACACCCACCTGATGCGCAACCAAAATTGCAGCAACTGCATTTTCTACGTTATGAAAACCAGGGACACCAAGCGTTACCTGTTCAACCCGGTCGAAACCTAAAAGGTCAAACTCAAAAAATCCGCCCCTTGCGGTTATATTGCTGGCCAAAAATTGTCCCTGGCTCATACCGTAGGTAGTAACCGTTTTCGGTCCTACACCTGTTGCTATATTATCTTTAATTGATTCATGAATAAATAAACTTCCTTCCGCATTCACTTGCTTTACAAAATCCCGGAAGCTTGTGGTGAGACTATCGTGGTCACCATAAATATCTAAATGGTCTGCATCTGCATTCGTAATCACAGCAATGTTTGGAAACAAGCGCAAGAACGAGCGATCAAATTCATCCGCTTCAGCAACAACAAGGGTTTTGTCGCCAATCGCGCCTTCCATTACCAAATTCGTTTCATAGTTGGTGGTAATCCCGCCAAGGAAAGCGACCATATCTTTTTTTGCATATTTTAAAATATGCGCGATCATCGATGAAGTAGTGGTTTTTCCATGTGTACCGGCTACAGCAATGGTGAAGTAATCTTTTGAAATCAATCCCAACACCTCCGACCTTTTCATAATCGTGTAACCTTCGCTTTTCAAAAACGCATGTTCTTTATGATCTTTCGGAATGGCGGGGGTAAAGATTACCAACGTTTTTTCCTTTTTAGATTTCACTTCATCTGGAATACTTTCAACAGCATCATCAAAATGGATGTTGATTCCCTCAACTGCCAATGAATCCGTAAGTGGCGTTTGAACGCGATCATATCCGCTTACAGATTTTCCGGCAAAGTTGAACCAACGTGCAAGCGCACTCATTCCGATTCCTCCGATTCCCAAAAAATAAACGATATCGTAATCCTTTAACCTCACGCGATCAATTTTTCAATTTCATTAACAATGTCCTCTGTGGCATTTGGCTTCGCCAATGCTTTTATATTTTTGCTCAGTTGCTCCGCACGATTTGCGTTGTAGAGCAATTCCAAAACCGTAGGTACTAATTTTTCCTTTGCTTCTTTGTCTGAAATCATGATGGCTGCATCTTTTTCTACCAAGGCCATCGCATTTTTTGTTTGGTGGTCTTCTGCAACATTAGGTGAGGGAACCAAAATAACCGGCTTGCCAATAATGCATAGTTCCGAAATCGCAATCGCGCCTGAACGGGAGATTACTACATCTGCAGCTGCGTATGCCAAATCCATTTTATTCACAAACTCCTTCACCCGGATATTCACAGCTTTAAAGGGTTCCATTAATTTTAGGTACTCATCATAATATTGTTTTCCGGTTTGCCAGATCACCTGAATATCCCCACCCACTAATTTTTCAATGCCGGCAAAAATACTTTCGTTGATCGTGCGCGCGCCTAAACTTCCACCGATCACTAATACAGTTTTCTTATCTTTTGAAAATCCAAAACTTGCTATTCCTTTTTCCCGCTTTCCTTCAATCAACAGGATTTCATTTCTTACTGGATTTCCTGTTACAATAATTTTAGATTTCGGAAAATAGCGCTCCATCTTATCGTAGGCGACACACACTATGCTTACTCTATTTCCGGCTTTCTTGTTGGTCAATCCCGCAAAAGAATTTTGTTCCTGAATTACACACGGCAAATTGTTTGATGTTGCTGCCAATAGCATTGGGCCGCTGGCGTAACCACCGGTTCCGATCACAACATCCGGACGGAATGCCTTTACAATCTGAAGGGATCGGTAATAACTCACCATAATTTTAATCGGCAACAACAAATTCGAAATTGTAAGCCTCCGTTGGAATCCGCTAATCCAAAGTCCAATAATTTTATATCCGGCTTCCGGAACACGTGTCATTTCCATTTTTCCTTCTGCACCCACAAATAGGATTTCAGATTCAGGATGACGCGCACGAAAAGCATTCGCAATTGCCACAGCCGGAAAGATGTGGCCACCGGTTCCACCGCCACTAAAAATCAATCGATATGGTGTTGTTCTCACTTCCATCTATGCTGCTGCCTCACTCATTTCTTTTTCTTTTCTATCGTTTGTTGCTGTTCCCCATTCTTCATCGCGTTCGCCACGGCTTACACTTAAAATTATTCCGACTGCCAATCCGGTAAATACCATTGACGTACCGCCCATGGATATCAATGGAAGTGGTTGCCCGGTAATAGGACCTAGTCCAACCACCACACCCATGTTTATCATTGCCTGACAGACCAAATCGAAACTCAATCCCGCGGAAAGCAATCCACCGAAAGCACGCTCACTATTGTACGCTGCTTTCATTCCACGATGAAGCAATACGAGATATAGAACCAACACCACAATACCGCCAATCATGCCATACTCTTCGATCACAATTGCGTAGACAAAATCTGAATACGGATGCGGAAGAATATTACGTTGATCACTATTGCCCGGCCCTTTGCCAGCAATACCTCCTGACGCTATCGCGATGCGTGCATGTTTTGCCTGGAATGGAAGCTCAGTTCCATTGATAAAATTCATGAGTCTGCTTTTTCCGGTATTTGCCCGTTCACCGAACTCTAGTGCCGCAGCTCCTGCTAAAACGCCCACCAACAACAACATACCTAAATACTTAACAGGCACGCGACCTATGAACATAATCAACCCACAGGTACCTAATAATAAAAGTGCACTCGAAAGATTTGTCAAGGCGATCAAACCGCATATCACGCCACACCAAATCAAAATCGGAATCAGGGATTCCTTTATGTCATCAATATTTTGTTGCTTCTTGGAAAGCATGCTTGCCATATTGATAATCAATGCAAGGCTGGCGAAATCAGAAGGTTGGAATGATGTATTGATAAACGGTATTTGTATCCAGCGTGAAGCTTCATTTAAGGAAGTTCCAAATTTAAATGTGTAAATCAATAATGGAATACTTGCCCACAAGGCAAGCTTGGAAAGTCTTGAGTAGTAACGATAATCCACTTTGTGTGCAAACCACATGGCCGCCAACCCTACGCATACGTGCATGGCATGCGTAAACAAATACCGTTCAGGGCTTACCATTCTTTTGTAGGCAAGCGTTCCGATTGAACTATAAACAACGAGTACACTAATCATGGACAATGCAAAGACAACCGCCCAGATTACCGGATCGCCCTGCAAATTTTTATCAACCCATGTTTTTAACTTGATCATACTACCTCGTTTTCAATTTCTTTTTTCAATGCCAATACTTCTGATCGGAATTGATCTCCGCGATCTTCATAATTCTTGAAAAGATCAAAACTTGCACATGCTGGTGACAACAGAACAACATCGCCCTCTGCTGCCATCGCCAAGGCGATGCGTACCAACTCATGAATACTTTGTGTCTCCTCAATTTTTTCTACTTTACCAGCGAAATAATCTTTCAACTTTACATTGTCCTTTCCAAGACAAACCAATGCTTTTACCCGCTCCTCTACTAGTTGATGGATAAGGTTATAATCATTTCCCTTATCAATACCACCCGCAATCCAGATAATGGGATTGGTAAAACTTCCCAATGCATATACAACAGAATCTACATTTGTTGCCTTCGAGTCGTTTATAAAATCAACACCTTTAATATTCGCCACATGCTCAAGGCGGTGCGGTGCGTTTACAAATGTTTTTAAGGCTGCTTTAATTTGATCCACACGAACACCTGCTTTCACAGCTGCGGTAACTGCTGCCATGGTGTTGATCAAATTATGGGGACCTTTTAACGTTGTATCGGTCTGTGGAATTTTAAGTCCGTCTTGAAAACACATTTTAGTTCCATCAAAATATGCAGCTGTTTTCGTATCTCCTTTTAAAGAGACACTTAAAGGAGATGCTGCAATCTTTCTCTTTTGAATTTCCGCTGCTATCACTTGATCTTCACCGTAGAAAATGAAACTATCTTCTTCCTCCATGTTCTGCACCAATTGAAACTTGGAGTCGACATAGTTTTGCATCGTATACTCATACCGATCTAAATGATCGGGAGTAATGTTCAATAGAATTCCTATTGCAGGCTTAAATGTTTTTGTTCCATCCAATTGGAAACTGCTCATCTCTACCACATACCAATCATAGTTTGCATTCGCTACTTTTCTCGCTAGGCTTTCTCCTACATTCCCGGCAAGGGCAACGTTAAAACCAGCCTCCTTCAATAAATGATAAGTAAGCAATGTTGTGGTCGTTTTTCCATTGGTTCCGGTAATAGCGATCACCTTTCCTGTTAAATGACGGAAAGCAAATTCGATCTCATCAATAATTTCGATCGAAGCTTCTTTCGCTTGCTTTATTGTTTCTACTTTTTCTGGAATGCCAGGACTCTTAATGATTAAATCGGCTTTGAGGATACGCTCTAATGAATGATTGCTCTCTTCGAACAAAATTGAATTACGCTCTAACTCCTTCTTGTATTTATCTTTAATCGTTCCTTGATCCGAAACAAACATATCATAGCCTTTCACCTTTGCAAGCAATGCTGCTCCTGTTCCACTTTCGCCTGCACCCAATATGACAAGTCTATTTTTCATCTGAGCTTGAGGGTGGCTAGTGTAACAATCGCTAATAAAATTCCTACAATCCAAAACCGGGTTACAATTTTGGATTCATGGTATGATTTCTTTTGATAATGATGATGCAACGGAGCCATTAAGAATATGCGTTTCCCTTCCCCGGTTTTCTTTTTCGTGTACTTAAAGTAGGCTACCTGTAACATCACCGATAAACTTTCCACAAGAAAAATTCCACACAAAGCCGGAATTAATAATTCTTTACGAATAGCTAGTGCTACTACCGCAATCACACCACCTAGTGTTAAACTTCCGGTATCGCCCATAAATACTTGTGCAGGGAAGGCATTGTACCACAGAAATCCCAAACACGCCCCTACCAAAGCGGAGCAAAAAATTACCAACTCCGCCAGGTTAGGGATGTACATAATATTTAAATAACTACTAAAATCGACACGACCGGATAGGTATGCAAAGATGGCAAGGGTAAGTGCAATGATACCAGAGGCACCTGCTGCCAGTCCATCAATTCCATCCGTTAAGTTTGCACCATTCGATACTCCGGTGATCACTACAATCACGACCAATACGTAAATAATCCAAGTATAGTCTTTCGGCAAAAAAGGAATGAGGTTTCCATAATCCAGTTCATTGTTCTTCATGAACGGAACAGTTGTCTTCGTAGAACGAACATCGTGATATTCAACCTTTTCAACCTCATCATTCTGGATCTCCTCTTGCGCAACAATGGTCACCGGTGAAGGATTAACTTCCCTAATAACTACGTTGTCATTGAAATACAATACCAATCCCACAATCAATCCCAGTCCTACCTGGCCCACAATTTTGAACCGTCCAGCTAAACCCTCTTTGTCTTTCTTAAAAACTTTTATATAATCATCAAGAAACCCGATAAGCCCCAACCATACGGTAGAGATGATCAGGAGTATTACATACACATTGGTTAGTTGCGCAAACAGGAGTGTTGGAATTAAAATTGCAGCGATGATTATCAAGCCACCCATTGTGGGGGTTCCTTTCTTCTTCGCTTGTCCTTCCAGCCCCAGATCACGAATTTCTTCACCTACTTGTTTCTTGTGCAAAAATTTAATCAGGCTGCTGCCAAAAACAATTGTGATCACTAATGAAAACACTGCCGCCATACCCGCCCGGAACGAGATGTACTTGAACACCCCTGCTCCGATCAGGTCTAGTTGTTTATCCAAATAGTCGAATAGATAATACAGCATTGTTAATTCGTAAATAATTTTATCATCCGTTTCACAACTTCCCGATCATCAAAAGGGTATTTCACTCCTTTTATTTCCTGATAGGTCTCGTGCCCTTTTCCTGCTACCAATACGATGTCATTTTCTTTTGCCATCATGCAGGCTGTTTTAATGGCTTCTTCCCGATCGGCCATCACCAATGTTTTTCTTGCATGGCTGGGACCAATTCCGGTTTGCATTTCATGAATAATTTCCATCGGATCTTCATCACGGGGATTATCAGAAGTCAATACAACCTTATCACTAAACCGACACGCAATCGATGCCATCAGTGGCCGTTTCGTCTTGTCCCGGTTGCCGCCACATCCTACCACGGTAATCACTTGCTCGGTTCCTGTTCGGAATGAAGCGATCGTTTCCAATACATTTTTAAGTGCATCGGGTGTATGTGCATAATCAACAATAGCAGTAAAGCGAGATCCGGGTTCTACCAATTCAAACCTACCTGTCGCGGCCTTTAATGCCGACAATTTTGTAAGCACCTCATCGCTGTCTTCTCCTAAAAGAATAGCAGCACCATATACAGCAAGCAGATTGTATGCATTAAAATCACCGATCAATTGAAACCATACATGCTTATTGGCGATTTCAAGTTCCAATCCTTCAATTGAATTGGTTACGATCTTCCCTTTGAAATCAACGATTTTTCGCAGACCAAAAGATTGCTTCTTTGCTTTGGTGTTTTGCAACATCACCATCCCTCGTTTGTCGTCCGCATTTACTAATGCAAAAGCATCACTATTCAATCCATCAAAAAACTTTTTCTTTGCGAGAATATAATTTTCAAATGTTTTATGATAATCCAGGTGATCGTGCGTGATGTTGGTGAAGATGCCGCCCTTAAAATTTAAACCGGCAATCCGCTCCTGATCAATGGCATGGGAACTTACTTCCATGAAAACATACTGACAACCCGCCTCAAGCATTTGTGCTAAGAGTCCATTTAATTGTAATGGGTCTGGTGTGGTATGGCTTGATGGAA
>JBGTGG010000122.1:0-5187 GCA_041746855.1 Cyclobacteriaceae bacterium
GCCATGCGCAAAGCTACACACTATTTATCAGCGAACTAATTGGTTCCGTTCCTACGGAACGGGTTTCAAATTAAAATTAAATTCTACAAATATGTTGTCCTTACAGGACAAATAAGAAGATGCTTCATTCGATTATCTGGATTATAAACAATTGACAAATAATTAAAGCGTATCCGTCACATTATAATTTAGAGTTTTTTATTTGATCTTACTCTAAAAATCAGTAGTGTACAACTTTACAATCCGGATTCCGTGCCTTAAACTTTTCAACAGTGCGTCCTGATATACTTGTATTGTAACAGTTCAGTGACTGTAGTGAAAGACCCTCTACCGGACTAAGCCTTTTCACGTTGGTATTGGAACAATCTAGATGTTCCAGACTTTTAAAGTTTTCAAGGTTGTTGAGTTTTTTGACTGGTGTGCCCGAACAATTAAAGGTTTTTAGATTAGGTACTTGTCCGAGGGCGCGTAAATCTTTGATGGCTGTATTGGAAAAATCAAGGTGCTGAAGTGACGCTGGTAATGCCCTGGATTCTATATTTTGAATTGGGCTATTCGTTGCTTGCAGTGAAACAAGCGACTGAAAATTATCTAAGCTGGGAATGGTGTTGATGGCGGTTCCCGAAAAAGAAAGTTCTTTCAAGTTAACAAATTCAGAAAAAGCATTTAAGTCGGATACACGGACGTCTTTGAATTGAAATTTGGTTTGCTCAACAAGACGATGAAAACTTTCGCGTGTTGTGTCCGGAAGATGTGCTTTAAAAACATCTCTCCAATTTTCGGATAATCCATCCCACCAACGCTTCACGTGAATGGTTTTATAAACCAGAAGGCAATCAGGATTTTTATTGAGAAACTCGTGCGCAGTAATGTCATGAACAACAGTTTCGTCTGCATACACTTTTTGCAGGGAGGGTAAGACCAATGTTTCCAGATTCTCTATTTTGCTGTTGTCAGCGTAGAGTGTTTTTAGTTTTGTAAATTCACCGAGTATTGAAATATCACGTATATCCGTTCCGCTAATATCTAAATACGAAATCTTCTCATGTTCTCTAATGGGCTGTAAATCTGTAATGGCTGTGCCACTAACAATAACCACCTCAAGATTGATTAATTTTCGTAGTGGTTCTAGCGTAGTAAGATGACTAATTCCTGCTATATTAATAGAGTCGAGGCGTGAAATATTGAAAAGGTCTTCCTTTGTTGGCGGAAGTGTAGCAACAATCGTTTGGGCAAAAATATTTTTCCATTCGGGTGATAGCGCGCTCCACCACGAATGTAGGTTATCGGAATCAAAAATAATCCTCACTTTTGGGTTGACCGCAATTAATCTATCCGCGGCCTTTCGATCAATATTGGTATAGTCAGCGTAAATGGTTTTTAAGGAAGGAATTTTCTGTAGGGGCATCAAATCAGTAATGTGGGTGTAATTGGCACGCAACACTTGAAGCTTTGAAGCATTGCTAAGGGGTTCAAGGTTGGTTACTTGCGTACTGTCAATATTGAGGGTTTTTAAGGCTTGCCATTTTTTCAAAGGAGCTAAGTCTTTCACATTAGTACCTGAAATCGTTAAGGTTGAAACGCTGGGAAGATTCTCAATGGAAGAAAGGTCAGCAAATCTGGTGTTGGCAAAATCTATTTCTTTTAATGAGTCAAGATCAGAAAGCGGTGAAAAATCATACACTGGAATATTCTTAGCATAAAAATTTTCCAGAAGTTTCATGTTCGTCAACACGCCAATATCACGCACCAGCGTATTGCTGATATCCAAATTTATCATCTTGCTCGAATACCTCAACGGTGAAAGGTCCGAAACTTTTGTATTGGAAAGATCAAGGGTTTCCAGTTCTGTAAGGTTACGGAGTGGCGTAAGGTTTGAAATGTTTGTACCCGATAAATTGAGAAACTTTAACTTATGTAGCCGGTCAAGCGGGTCAAGGTTTTGGATATAAATATTTTTACTTAGATCAAGATCTTCCACAGCAATGACCTTCCTGATATTGGCCAACGATAAACTATCCATCGGATTAAAATCAGGAAACTGTTTCTCCAACAATAGTGTGCGCCATTCAAGCGATAAATCTTTCCACCAATTGGCAAGCACAGCAGCCTGATTGATTTCATTGGTGTACATACTTACGATTTGTAAGTCCTGGCTTGCGGGATCATAGTTTATTTCAATGTAGCGAGGAATACTGTTTGATACTTTCTCACCTTCGGCTGTAGTGCCATTAAGCGTACGTCTGGCCGAGACTTTATAAAAAAGATCGCCACTCGGCAGTGTACTGATTTTAATATCCTCAATTGCAAAATCAAATTTTACATCTTTGAAAAAGAAATCCACATCTTTCAAATACGCAACTACATCTTTATTGGTGATCACGATGCGCTCCGTATCAAGATCATCTTCAACTTGCACTTTGGCATCACGAAAAATTTTCGCATAACTTTGTGTTACAACTACTTCTTTATCCCTGGTGGATGTGCTGCTGCTTCCCAAGGTGTTTAGTAAATACTGTAAGAAAGCAACAATATCTTTTACGCGCTTTTCATCCTCCGCAGGTGTAGTCGACTTTTTCTGTGTCTCGGTCTTTTGGACAGGTTTGCTTGCGGGCTTTTTCTTCTGAGCTTGCGTGATAATTGAAAAAGAGAGCAGTATCATTAATCCTGCCAATGCGATAAACCTTTGTGGCCGTAGCGCATTTTTTTGCTTCTTTGCGTGAAAAAAAATAAAGGACATGAGTGTTTTAATTATATAAATACCTCATCAAAAGTTGCTTCTCCGATCCGTTGTTGATTTTTACTAAATTCGAAATCAACCAACCAGTATTGTACCCACTCCTTTTAAATTGGGAAAGTTCAAAATACCATCCGTCCAATTGAAAGAAGTGAAACTTCACCTGCTCAACCGATTTAAACTTAAGGTTGCCCTTTTTCATTTCATATAGAAAAACCGATAAATGGTCAGGCGTAAATTTCTTTGATGCATATTGGGCCACGGAATCCTTATTTGTAAATGCTTTTCTCAAATTCATAAAATCCAATTCATGACTCATGGGATGGAGAAACTTTCCAACCTTGGTAGTGTCATGTTGAAAGTAGGGATCAAACATATCAGCATGTGCATGGGTAATCACCCACTTATGCCCCAGGTGGTCTTTCTCCAATTGCATGTACAACACTACGGGTTGTTCCTTCCCGTTCACTGCAAAATTTGCCTGAACTTCAGAAAACCAATTCGTTCCGTTAAAATTTAAAATCGTGGACTCATTTTTATCCAGCACATGTTTTGCGAAATCGACTTTGAGTGCAGGGTTTATTCCCGTGTTGCTTTCATCAAACAACATGGACAAGTATCGCTTTCTTAATTTCTCACTGCGGTAGTTTTTATCACCCGGATAATACCGTTCACCTTTTTCGTCTTCTTCACCATTAAAGCGTCTGAAAAACTGATTGACCTGTTTGGACTCGGCATATAATTTACTTTCATCTTGCATACCATCCACCACCTGCGCAACAATTGGGGATACGATCAACATCAAGAGAGAAACAATAAAATATTTCCGCACAGAGAAAAGTTTAAACATCCGTTTCGGTTACACGGATATCGCCCAGCATTACATCCCAAAATTCTATAGTGCGACCGGCAATTTGTGTTTTCTTCCGCTCTACATAAATCGTTATATCCTTTTTAGTAGTGTCCTTGTATTGCAAGCCATCGTCCGATTCTCCCTCAAAGCGTTGATAGATCGTGATGACCCCAACATAGCGTCCGTCAGGTTGTCGTTGCAAATCGCTGATATAATGAATGTCGTACCACTTGATGGTAACACGATCATAATTAAGTGCCATTAAACGTTCAAAATATTTCCGCACTTTGTAATAGTTTACTTCTTTGCTGGTCAGGGAAGACACACCCATCTCGCTATCCGGTGAGAAAAGTTCTTCCGCACGGTCCATCACACGGGTCGCTTCCGCGTAGGCCGTTTTTTTATTACCGATAATGCTGATGTACTTACTGAGGTCGCGCACTTTTTCAAGCGCGAGCGAGTCAATGGCTTGTTTTCTTTTTGGACTAATTTCAGCCGATTGGGCAAACGCTCCAACGGAAAGAAAAAATGTTACGATTAATAGGGAAGTATATTTATGTATTGGTCGCATACGTTCTAAATAAGGTTGATGACGTTAATAATAAGTGGTAATTAATTTTTTCGCAATTCCAGTTCAGTGATTTTACCACTGCCATCCGTTTTGATATCGGAGATGGCATTTATACTTTTCTTTTGATCCTTCAAATAGTTAAGATAATCTTTTATAGTGGTAGGCTTATCATAATCTTTAATGCCCCCCTCTTCACTAATCACGATCAACACGGGCGTATTGGGCGAAGCAAACATAGTGAGTGCTTCATTGATACTGGTGTTGGCAGAAGTTGCGTTGCCAGCCTGTGCAATAGCACTAAAATATTGGTTAAGCTTATTGGTAGGCGAGTTGGCCTTCATTTCATTTTCACGTCTTAACTTCTCTTCCGCCTCTAGTCGTGCACGTTCTGTGGCAGCGGCTTGTTCTTTCGCCAATTCTTCTGCTTTCCGATTCTTTTCGGCTTGTTCAATCCGGGCTTTTTCAGCGGCAGCCGCTTCCATGGCTTTCTTTTTACTTTTACAGCCAAAGGCGCTGCTTAATACAATAATGAGGACAATCAATCCTGAAAATTTTCTGGTAGTTAGCATCATTTTTTAGCTTTAGTTTTTTTAATAACGACATATACATAGAAAAGTACATGCCATTCTTTTAACGACTTGTTTTAGGGAATAGGCTTCGTATAGGTCAGACCGCGCGTGGGCTTGTCTACAAAACTGTGGATTTTTTTACTCAATAAATTCGGATGAGCATTAAATTTCAATTAAAACCCGTCTGATAAAACCCGTCTGACCGCTTTGAGCGGTCGGACGGGTAATAGGTAGTTACTTCAATAAAAGCAATTGACTATCGGCAATAGCGCTTACCCAATGTTTTACCATCGGCTCAATGTTGATGAAATCACCCGGCAAAAGCCTTTCTTTTACCCCGTTTTCATTTTCAAAAACTGCGTTGCCTTTTATACAGATTAGCAGCGCAGGTATTTTGGTGATATGTTCCTTTAACTGTTGATCGTGTAAGATTTGGATTGCCGTTGCTGTTCCTTCC
>JBGTGG010000123.1:0-10274 GCA_041746855.1 Cyclobacteriaceae bacterium
ATGGGGAGGAAAAATATTTTGGTTTGGTAGATGGTATCTATGAATATAAAAATCCCCCGCGTGAACAATACAAATCCTTTTCACCACACCTCACCGATATTCAAATTTACTATGGTGATTATGATGCCAAGCTGTATGCAGATAGTGTTACTGGCTTTTTTAAAATTCCATTTGAAATGGAATTGCCTCCCAATCGCAATCACATTACCTTTCAATTCAACAAAGTCGATAAGCTTTCCCCGAAATCAGTATACTATAAATATTTTCTCGAAGGATTTGATAAACATTGGTCAAAGCCGATTACCAACAATCAAGTTACGTACTCAAGTCTTCCACCCGGAACGTATACATTCAAGCTTGTTTCAACTGATCGAAAGGGAGCATGGGGAGATCAGGTTTTAGCGTATTCTTTTGTTGTCAACACACCCTTTTATCAAAAGGTTAGTTTTATCCTTAGTGTCATCATTCTTTTGGCCGGACTGATTACGCTCTTTTTCTACTTGCGCGTTCGAAACCGGGTTCATAAAATGCTGGAGCAAGAACGGATCCGGCTGGAAGAACAGGAAAGTTTACGAAAAGAAATCGCGCGTGATTTTCACGATGAGATGGGAAATCAACTTACCCGCATTATCAATTATGTAAGCCTTTTAAATTTAAATGGAAATTCTGAAAAGAGTGGCCTGAAACAATCGGAACTTTATAAAAAGGTGGAGGACTCGGCAAAGTATCTGTATGCAGGTACACGCGATTTCATTTGGGCAATCGATCCGGTAAACGATGAGCTCTCCAAACTCTTCCTGCACATCCGTGATTTTGGCGAGAAGCTTTTTGAAGAAAAGGATATTCAGTTCAGGGCGAACAGTAACTTTTCTGGGATAAAAAAATTGCCGTATGGATTTAGTCGGGAAGCGAATTTGATCTTTAAGGAGGTAATGACCAATGCATTTAAGCATTCCGGGGCGAAAAATATTAGCCTCTCTTTAAACAGTACTGACCACGGATATGAAATTATTTTGGAAGATGATGGCAAAGGTTTTGTTTTTAGTGAGATTGATGCAAATGGTTTGATAAATATTCGGGAAAGGGCAAACCGAATTGGGGCGATTTTACGTATTAGCAGTAAACCTGATAACGGTACGAAAGTAATTCTCAGTTTTGATCTAGTTAAACCCACGAAGCATGCATACTAAAAAGGTGCTCATTGTTGAAGATGATGAAGAAATAAGAAACAGTTTCACGCTAATTGTTAATAGCTCTGATAAATTTACGGTGGTAAATGGATATTCAAGCGGGGAGTCTGCTACCCACAATTTATCAAAGGATATGCCTGATATTGTGTTGATGGATATTGAGTTACCGGGAATGAATGGGATCAAGGCAACCAGGATTATAAAAGACAAATGCCCAAAAGCGGAAGTCGTAATGGTTTCTGTTTATGAAGATAGCGACCTTGTTTTTGAAGCCTTAAAAGCAGGTGCATCGGGATACATCACCAAAAGTGCTAATTACATGGAATTGTTATCTGCGTTGGATGAAATTTCCCGGGGTGGTGCTCCCATGAGTAGCAGAATCGCCCGCATGGTGATTGATAATTTTCATGTCAATCCCAATTCACCACTTACAAAAAGGGAAACAGAAATCCTTCAACTAATTTCCGAAGGGAAAACCTATACTCAGATATCAGAACAGTTGTTCATTTCGAAAGAAACTTCTAAAACCCATATCAAAAATATTTATTCCAAACTTCAGGTGAACTCAAAGTCGGAAGCTATTGCAAAAGCAAATTTGGATAAATTGATTTAACAGTATCTTTTACGAACAACCATTCGTTGTTCTTTTGCGAAAGCGAACACATGTGTTCCCCCAATCATCGGTAAATATTTTATTTTATCTATAAATAATGGATTCTTAACAACTATTTGAGTTCATGTACCGTCTATTAGACCAGATCCTCTTCATATTTAGTTTAGGTTAATAATTAAAGGAGAATGGATTAGCCCCCTGGACGAGGGGGCTTTTTTTTTGCCCTTCGCGCTCATCACAAATATCTTTGCTCCCTGTGGGATAATATATAGCTTTAGCAAACTACACACAACTGACCTGACCATGAGAAAGATTCTTTTAGGAGTATTGATTTTATCTACTTCGTTCTGCAGCCTAGCACAACGTAAGAAACAACAAGAAACGGAATCGAAGTCACCTCCCGCCAATTCGATAGATGAGAAAACCAAAGGCTTTAAAAGGGTAGAAGGGTTTATACCTTTTTATCTAAATGAATCACAAGAAAAAATTTACTTATTGATCACACAATTCAAAGAAGAATTTCTATACGTAAATTCACTTTCGGCCGGCATCGGTTCAAACGATATTGGCCTGGACCGTGGCCAACTTGGTGGAGAACGGGTAGTATTTTTCGACAAGCGTGGGCAAAAAGTTTTGATGATCGAGCCAAACTACCGCTTTCGCGCGATCAGTGATAATGCTGATGAGAAACGTGCAGTAGAAGAAGCTTTTGCACAATCAGTACTCTGGGGATTTCCCGTAATAGCGGAAGATGGCGCGAATGTATTGATTGATGCGTCTGATTTTTTTCTGCAAGATGCGCACAATGTGGCGGGTCGTTTGCGCATGAGCCAGCAGGGTAGTTATTCACTAGACAAGTCAAAGTCTGCTTTGTTTACACCGATGATCAAGAACTTCCCTAAGAATTCTGAATTTGAAGCGACACTCACATTTTCTGGTCAACCTACTGGAGCATATATACGAAGTGTGGTTCCTACACCCTCGTTGGTTACGGTGCGACAACATCATTCTTTTGTTGAACTGCCCGACAGCGACTATCAACCCAGAAAGCTTGATCCACGTGCAGGGTATTTTGGTATTTCGTATTACGATTATGCAACTCCTATTTCCGAGCCCATCGAAAAGCGTTTTATTGCACGGCACCGCCTCAAGAAAAAAGATCCCACAGCGACCATGAGTGAAGCTGTTGAACCAATCATTTATTATTTGGATAGAGGAGCACCCGAGCCCATTCGCTCCGCCTTGCTGGATGGAGCGCGGTGGTGGAATCAGGCATTTGAAGCAGCCGGTTATAAAGATGCATTCCGTGTTGAGTTAATGCCCGAAGGTGCCGATCCAATGGATGTCCGTTACAATTTAATCCAATGGGTGCATCGGTCAACACGAGGTTGGTCCTATGGTTCTTCGGTTTCGGATCCGCGAACAGGCGAGATCATTAAAGGTCATGTATCCTTAGGTTCATTGCGCGTTCGTCAGGATTATTTAATTGCTGAAGGATTATTGGCGCCTTATGAAAATGGAAAACCCGTTTCGAAAGAAATGGAAGAGATGGCCATAGCACGGCTACGCCAACTTTCTGCGCATGAGGTTGGTCATACAATTGGGTTGGCGCATAGCTATGCTTCCAGTTCAGAGTCGGACGCTTCTGTGATGGACTACCCACATCCCAATGTAAAGTTGGTGAATGGTAAAATTGATTTGAGTAGTGCGTATGATACAAAGATCGGAGCTTGGGATAAAGTAGCAATTGCGTATGGTTATCAAGATTTTCCTTCGGGTACAAACGAAGATGAAGCGTTGGAGAAAATTATTCAGCAATCCCTAAAAGAGGGGCTTACTTTTTTATCGGATCAGGATGCGCGGCCAACAGGTGGTGCCCATCCCTATGCGCATTTGTGGGACAATGGTAACTCACCAACGGAAGAACTTAATCGTGTAATGGCCATCCGCGAGTTGGCGTTGAAGAATATGGGAGAAAACAATATTAAGCAAGGTGTACCAATGGCAACCATCCAAGAAGCGCTCGTTCCGATGTATTTCTTTCATCGCTATCAAACGGAAGCAACTTCAAAAATTATTGGTGGTGTAAACTATCGGTATGCCCTTCGCGGGGATGGGCAATTTACAACCGCATTGGTGAACCCTGAAGAGCAGATGAAAGCACTTGACGCCTTGCTTGCAACGGTGCAGCCGGGTGCTTTGCAGTTACCTGAAAAATTGATTGCTCAAATTCCCCCAAGACCATTGGCCTATCGAAGCCACCGTGAACTGATTAGCGGAAAAACTGATTTAACATTTGATCCGTTGGCTGCTGCCGAGAGTGCGGGTGATATTGTGTTCCCTTTACTTTTTAATCCTGCACGGGCGGGCAGATTGGTTGAACACCATGCGAGAAATGCTAAACAACCTTCTCTTGAAGATGTCCTCGATAAAATTTTTAGTGCCACAATAAAGGCTTCACCTCAAAGAGGCTATGCCGGAGCAGTTCAGATAACGGTCAACAATGTAATGGTTGCGAGTTTACTTGCACTGATGGCAGATGAAGGAGCATCCCACCAGGTGAAGGCGATTGCAAACCTAAAAGCAATACAATTACAAAAATGGCTTGTTAGCAAAGCGAACGCGACAACAGATGAATTTTGGAAGGCGCATTATTCCTATGTGAATGACATGATCGAAAATTACAAGAAAGATCCTTCCGATTTTAAGCGGTTAAAACTTGTGGAAGCTCCTCCGGGAGCACCGATTGGATCGTTGGAGGAGGCTTGTGGGTATTAGAGCTCTAATAGTTATGTAGAAAAAGTGCTCCGAGCTTTCGGAGCACTTTTTTAATTTCTTCAAGAAAACAGTAGAAAATATTAACCTTTTAGTTTCTTAAGTTCTCCTTCATAGTAGGCGAGATTACCTTTTTGATTTTCTGGCAAGTTCTTGATCGCTAACTCCCAATACTTAATGGCATTCTTTTTATCGCCTGTAGCTGTGTAAGCGCGGGCAAGACCAACATTGGGTGTAAACTTATCTTCCGGATGCTGTTTCTGGTTATACTTGAAAACTTCCAATGCTTTTTGTGTTTCGTCTTTTGCCAATAGACTTCTACCATACTGATGAATCGCTCCAACATTTGCAGTGGGATGTTTTATCGCAACATCCATAACGGCATCAGCTTCTGCATTCTTCTTCATAGCATACAATACATTGGCTTTCGTTTGTAAGGAACTAAAATTCTCTTGACCAACAAAGGGAGCACTGATGGCAGCATCGGCCCAGGTTAGTGCTTCATCAAGATTCAGATTGTGCTGAACACAAAAATTGGCAGCAGTCATCCAATTTTGATAATTGAAACCGGTAGCACTGCGCAGCTCATTGCGCATATTGACAAGATATAATTCATTGATGTTGGGAACTTCTACTTTAAAACCAACTTTTTTATTCTCCCAATGCAGGAAGGCAATCGTAGAACTCGGTTTACGTTCATCAAAACCATATGTCAAATATTCCACAAATTCCGCATCGACAGGAGTGGCTTCAACACGCAAAGCATCTTCTTTTTCATCGTAGAAATAACTTCCCCAACTGGTAGCGTTTTTCGAAAAAATCCAGGTCCAGGGTTTGTCTTTTTCAACAATTAAGTGAAGTCCGTAAGTACCAGCCATTAAATCCTTACCATTGATTTTTACATCATTCGAAAAATAAATGGTGGTATTTTCATTGGCACCCGCACGCCAGGGGGCAGCCTTTGATGTTCCAAACCCAGGGTTGGTCAACCCGTAAGGAACAAGTTCACCCCAAATGTGCCCGGTACGATCGGTACCATCTGGTGCCTCTACATCCGGACTGTTGTAGGTGATGTTTACTTTGGCAATACCAATGTATTGGGTAACACTTGATTTTTGATTGTCCCCACTTGGAGGAACAGTAAGCGTTTGTGCTATAGCAAGATTGACCAATGCCATGCAAAATGTAAGGGATAAAATTTTTTTCATTGTTCTACATTTGGTGTGATTGAATGTACGATTTTCAATCCCAAATGATTTAACCCATTCCGGGTGAATTTGCCTAAAGCATCTGAAGAAAGACGAAAGAGCCCTTAAAATTAAGCGTTGACCTTGGATTTAATATAATTGACGGCTTCACTAAAGGTTTGTAATTTTTCGGCATCATCATCAGGAATGCGGATATCGAAAGTTTGCTCAAACTCCATTACGATTTCTGCATAGTCAAGGGAGTCGATACCAAGGTCTTTTACAAAGTTTGCATCCGGGGTAATTTCAGATTGTGCAATACCTAATTTTTCGGTTAAGATTTGTGTGACTTTTGAAGGAATGTCTTGCATAATGGAAAAGCAGTTTCGTAAATGTATTAAATCAACGGTGCCATTCCAAACGATTTTTTTTAACTAGAAAAGCCTCAAAAGCGCATGAAAAACTCCGTTCCGACACTCACTTCAGATTTTACATTCAGGGTACCCTGATGTTGCCGCATAATCTGTCGTGACAAACTCAACCCAATTCCGGAGCCACTTTTTTTGGTTGTAAAGAAAGGAATGAAGATTTTTTCCAGCGCTACGGGGTCAATGCCGGTTCCGTTATCCCGAATGGAAATTATCGGTCTTGATTTTTCATTCACAAAACCTTTCAGATGGATTGTCCTGTTGGGCTGTTCGTCAAAAGACTGAATTGCATTTTTAAGAAGGTTAATCACTACTTGCTCAATCATGTTTTTATCGGCAGTAATGGTTAGATCACGTGGATAAACTTCAATAGTGAGTTCGATGTTGTTTTCTGTTAGCTCTTTTCGGTGCAACACAGTTACTTCTTCGAACAAAGTACTGACATTGATTTGTGAAGGCTTTGGTTTAGGGATGCTGGTAAGGCTTCGGAATTCTTTCACAAATTGGATTAATCCTTCACTTCGTCTGCTAATGGTTTGCAAGGAAAGGTGGATGTCATCCAATTGGTCTTTGGTCAATGGTAAATCGTTTTGGTCTTTTAAATGTTGCTGGAGTTCTTCTTCAACCACCCCGGCCAAAGACGAGATGGGGGTTACTGAATTCATAATCTCATGCGTTAACACCCGCACAAGGTTTTGCCATGCTTCCATTTCTTTTTCTTCCAACTCAGATTGAATGTTTTGGACGGAAATCAATTTCACATGTTCACCATGGAGTGTAAGTTCGATGGCGTAAACGGAAAGTTGTGTGATGTCTTCACCGATTTTGATGCGCACCAATTCACGGCCTCCTGTTTTTAACTTCAGAAAAATATTCACCAATACTTCACTTACTTCCGAAAGGTCCTGTACTTTTTTAATACGGCCTACTTTTAGAAGTTTCCGTGCCGCACTGTTAAAGATTTCGATTTTTCCGTCTTCCTTAAAAACAATCAACCCAATACCCACATGCATTACGATGTTTTTAAAGAAAAGAAATTCAGAATCTTTTTCCCTTCTGGTATTGCGAAGGTTGCTCATGGCTTCATTTAGTTCCTTGTGCAGGCGTTGAACCGCGGGATCTTCCGAATCGGTTTTGAACGAATAGGAGAGGTCATCGAAACTTACGGAATCCAGAAAGGAAGCAATGTTTTGGTTTGACTTCTCCAGGAATTCAAGCAGCAGCTTGATTTGGTATAAAGAAATTAAAAAAAGCAGGATCGTACCGAACCATTGCCTTTCAAAGAGGGCCAGACAAAAAAAGAAAATGGAAACCGCCAGCAGGAGAATTCGGGGAAGTACAGGGGATTTCCAATTTATTTTAAAGTCCATATTTCTCCATTCTCCTATATAGGGAAGCGCGGGTCAATCCAAGTTCTTCAGCAGCTTTTGAAATATTTCCGGCATGTAATTGAAGGGCTTTTGCAATGGCAGCTTTTTCGACATCATCAAGGTTCAAGGTATCCGTGTCCTGATTTGATGAGTTGGCCATTGACCGGCCGAACGGAAAATCTTCTTCTTGCAAACTTGTTGAATCCGTCATGATAATGGCGCGTTCTATTGCATGTTGCAGTTCACGAATGTTGCCGGGCCAGGGGTAGCGTTTCAACTTTGTCAGCGCTTCTCCTGAAATGTTGGTTACTTTTTTATTGTACTTTTTTGCATAGGTTGCTACAAAGTGATCCGCTAACAAGGGGATATCTTCAATACGGTCACACAACGGTGGTACATGAATTTCAACAGTATTAATCCGATATAATAAATCCTGACGGAAAGTTCCTTCCTGCACCATTTGATGCAGCGGCATATTGGTGGCGCATACCAATCGGATATCAATCGGAATTGCCTGGTTGGAGCCCACCCGTGTTACTTGTCGCGTTTGTAACACACTCAACAATTTGCTTTGTAAACTTAAGCTAAGGTTTCCGATCTCATCGAGAAATAGCGTGCCGCCATTGGCGATTTCAAATCTACCGGAGCGATCTTCGCGGGCATCAGTGAAGGCTCCTTTTTTATGTCCGAATAATTCACTTTCGAATAATGTTTCCGTGATCGCCCCCATATCCACCGAAATAAAATTATTTTCTTTCCGTAAGGAATGTTGGTGGACTGCGCGCGCAATTAATTCTTTCCCGGTTCCATTTTCGCCCATGATCAAAACATTTGCGTCTGTTTTTGCAACGCGCTCAACCAATCCAAAAACATCTTTGATCGCCTGGCTATTGCCAATGATCTCACTAAAAGGTTTACTGATTTGTTCTTCCAACAATTCTTTGGCCTTTTTCAGTTTATCAACTTCAATAAACGATTTGCGCAAGCGAAGTGCGGTAGAAATAGTGGCCACAAGTTTTTCATTTTGCCAGGGCTTCAGGATAAAATCCGTTGCTCCATCTTTCAATGCTCTCACGGCCATCTCCACATCACCGAAGGCTGTAATTAAAATCACAACCGCTTGTGGATCGCGTTCCAAAATTTGTTCGAGCCAATAAAACCCTTCCTTCCCACTGGTAATGTCTTTGCTAAAATTCATATCCAACAAAATGACATCGTAGGTATCATTGTTTAAAAGGAATGGAATTTTCTTTGGGTTCTTTTCTATTATTACATGATGGTTTTGCTTTTTTAGCAACATCTTCGCTGCGAGCAACACATCTTCATCGTCATCAATCATTAAAATTTTTCCGCCTTCTGAAATCACGTTCTATTGTTTAGGTCAAGTGGTACATTAATCGAAAAACTGTGCCAGTAGCTTTCCGGCCTTAAAAGGGACTTTTCTACTTTCTTTGTGTCCCTGAATGTACAAAGATGTTCATTAATGAACAGTAAAAAAGCTAAAAAGGATTAAAATTTGGAGGATTAGCGGCTAAAGTCGCTGATTTCTATTTTCCCGTCTTTTATCAAAACCTTTTTGTCCTGCAGAAGGAGTAGTTCGCTTAATGGTTCAGACAATGGTATTTTCTTTAGTTCTGCACTATACAAATCAAAAAATACCAATTCATTATTTTCTACATAGTAAAATTCCTCGCCATAAAAACCAATGCTTTGTGTTTTGGCATTTAGTTGTTTGACTTTAATTCCCAATTGGTTGAAAATCAAAATGCCTTTTTCTTTATCAAGGATGAAAACGTAATTCAGGTATTCGCGAAACTGTAGGACGTTTTCCGGACTGGACAAAAAATCACCAACCAAGACTTCTGTTTGCACCTTCGATTCACGGGTAAGAACTTTCTTTAAACTAAAATCCGCTTTGTCGAGCAGCCAGTAATTGTACTCACCGGAAGGGCACGCAAAAAAAGGTTCGATGGCAAACGCAGAGTCTATTAGCAACATTGATTGTAGTGATAGGGTAGGATCGAGGTATTGAATTTCCCGACTTTCTGCATAATAGGTAAACAAGCGTACACCACTCCACGGATCAAACAGGGATGGAATTTTTTCCAATGTAGATTCCGCAATGACTTCCCCCTTCGGATTGTATTTCTTTATTTTCTTTTGTGTGTCAATGATGTAAAAATCACCCGGTCGATCCACTGCGATGTGCGCAATGGGTGTTGTTTGAATAGTGATTGTAGATTGTGCAAGAGCAGAAGCGCTTACAAGTATGGTGTATAAAATGAATGCGGCTTTCAATTTGAATACGTTTTAAGTTCCACCGTATTGCCATCATACACTGCGTAGGTATTATGATGAACCCATTCGCCTAAATTGATGTACCGGCTCTTATCTCCAATAGCAATATCCAAGGGAAGATGACGATGGCCGAAGATGTAAAAATCATGATGCTCTTTTTTTTCAACATCATTACAGTACACCACCAGAAATTCCTTTTCTTCGCCTAAAAAATGTTCATCGCCTTTGGTGTTATTGATCCTGCTCTTCCGTGACCACATGTTTGCAATGCCAATTCCTAAGTTAGGATGAATGCGGGCAAACAACCATTGACAAAGTTTGCTGTTAAAAAATTTCTTTAAAATTTTATATGTTTTGTCACCGGGTCCGAGTCCATCGCCATGGCCGATCATTAACTTTTGTTCGCCAACTTT
>JBGTGG010000124.1:0-1955 GCA_041746855.1 Cyclobacteriaceae bacterium
TCAACACAACTGGGTTATTGTAGGTATTCTCTACAAAATGGCTGTAGTTGGCAACCATCGCATCCAAATCCGATTCAAATAATTTATTCGCCTTTGCCTCAAGTGTCTTTAAAAAGCCCAACTCCCGGGTAATTTGTTCAACCTTTAGTCGTGCATCCAGCGAATCTTTGTTTTTCTGGTTTTCAATAACCGCTGAACGATATTCCAGGTCTGCAATTTTCAATGCAAACAAATTCAAGGGAAGTGGATCAGGATCAAACTTCTTCATCTTATCCGCCAACAACTCATCAATAATTTTAGTGAGTTCGCTTTTCACAGACACAGAATCCTTATTTAATTTTTCACGCAAGTTGTTGATTTCAATATCATAGGCGATCAAATGCTCTTGCATTGGAAAGACCTCTTCTTTAATCACTTTCTCCGTTTCCGTGGCAAACTTTTTATAGTTCCAAAGTTTCAAGTCATTCATGAAAAAATCGGTTCCAGATCTCCCTTCCAGTGCAAAATCGCTGATATCCACCAACGAATAGGACTGGTTATAACCGGTTTTGCCCAAGCTGCCCAAGCTGGTTCTGTAATGGTCAAATGCTTTGGTACAGGAATCAAATCGTACCGATAGTTTTTTCAAATTTTGCAACAACACATCATCTGCCCTTAGATAAAGTTCTTTTTGAGTGGGGTATGTGGCCTGAATGGAAGTGTATAGACCTGTTGATTTTTTGTAAAGTGTATCGGCAAGGCTAAAATAATGCTTGACCATTTTGACCTGGTCAATCCTGGCCTTCAAGGCATCGCGCTTTTTCTCAAGGTCAAATTGAATATCGGAGAGCTTTACACCGAAAGAACCAGTACGTAAGTCCCTGCGGTTATAAATTTCATAATACTCATCGTTGCGTTTTACTTCCTTTTCAGTGATGGCGGTATACGCTGTATTGAAATAGAATATGGATGAGTCCATCATGGAAACCGCCAGGTCTGTTTGCTTTAAAACATCAACCCGCAACGATTTTTCTTCCAGTATAAGCCCCATATAGAGATAGGCGCTGGGAGTATTATCATTGCTTGCGAGAAACTGTTTTAACACAGGTTCTGCTGCATCGTATTGTTTGGCCCGTAACAGACCGTATATGTCCTTATACTTAACCTTTTGCCCGAAACCCGGCACTGCTATCAAGAAAATTACAAGGAACTTGAAAAAGCCAACTTTTCTCATGTTCTAGAACTATTATCTTTCGAAATTAATTAAAAGTAGGAACAATTTAGTCAATCAAATCAACTCTAAAGTTAAAATGGCAGAATTCTTTAAGCAACAACGTGTTATGGGTTTTATAAGAATGATTAAACCGTGGTTGTCAGCGGTAGTTATAATCTTGGTGCTTCGGTACACCGGTGCATTGGCTGGTATTTCAACACTTGCCAACACTGCGTTGATGAGGGCTGGAGTAATGGATTATAATCCAAGTTCATCCACATTAACGGAAGATTTCAATTTCAACTTTAGATTAAAAGACCTGGAGGGCAACCTGGTCGATTTTACTGCCTACAAAGGAAAAGTAGTCGTGATCAACCTGTGGGCAACCTGGTGTGCCCCTTGTCGTGTGGAGATGCCCTCCATTCAAAGTCTGCATTCAAAAATTGAATCTGAAAATATTGAGTTTGTAATCTTATCACTGGATCGTGATAGCGATCTGAACAAGGTCAAAAAATACATTACCAAGAATAGATTCACATTTCCAGTGTTTATGCCTCACGGATACCTGGCAGATCAACTTCAAGTGGATGTCATTCCTACCACCCTGGTAATTGACAAAGCAGGAAAAGTCGTAAATCGAAAAACAGGCACCACCAACTTTGACACAAAACAATTCAAGAATTACCTGGAAGAATTGGCCAGTGAATAAAAACTTGATCAAATAAACTTGTTTTCGTTTTCATTTTATTCTTAATTTCCGGTC
>JBGTGG010000125.1:0-21597 GCA_041746855.1 Cyclobacteriaceae bacterium
GGTCATCCTCCTGATTCTGAAAGATTTTTAAAAAGAAAGCCTCGTATCTTTCTTTGTTATAGAGCAGCAGAAACGTGTACACCAGTATTAATACGATGCCTGTTAACAAGCCTGCGATACTGCTGAAAAATCCGGTCACGAGTGAACCTACTAGCTCACCAGCGTTACCCATTTGCTTTTTCATCAAAGCAGTTTGGCGTTCTGAAGAAATATTAAAGTGCTCTTGGGTAAACCCTTGTATCACCGTTAAAAGTTGATCACCTTTTTCTTTTATTTCAGGGAGGTCTTGTGAGAAGGAAAGCACTTGTAAAGTTATAATAGCTGCAATAATGCAAAAGGAAATGAATAGGATAAGAACACAAAGACCCCGGTGTAAACCTTTTCTGTCGAAATACTTGCAAATGGGTAACATCAGCATGGAAAATAAAATGGCAAAAGTAAGGGGGATAAGAAAGATCCGTCCGAAGTAAAGGATTCCAATGATCAGCACAATAGCAAGTAGCACTTGGTTCACGCGCTGAACCAATGGTAATTTATTTCCGGTGTACTGATTCATATTAGATTTTATTCTTTGTGATGCTGCATGAGCTTAACGATAAATAATCATGCCATGGAGGATTGCGGAAAGTATTTAGCGTAGGCGGGTATAATTGGAAAAGAAATCCTCAAACTGATGCTTTTATTTCACACTATATCTAAAACTGCTGATAGTAATGGATGTGCTTACCAAACACTTTTTGGTTGGCATGATTTTCCTCCAGCCACATTTAGCATTAAAATTTTGAACATGGAAAAGAAAAAAAAGCGGTCCGAAGAACAAAAGTTATGTTAATAAATCGGAACCCCATGAGGTAAAGTTTGCGCCAAAAAAAATCCCCACCAAAGAAATTTGGGGTGGTAAGAAAAAGGGATTAAGGTCTGAATGCTATTCTTGTTTGGGTTGCAAAAAAAATACCGCACCATTTTCCATCGAAGGAAAACGGGTGGAAGGAAGTCATTGATACACTAAAACCTGTACAAGGATGTGGATGAAAAATTAAATTATGTTTCTGATGCCGAGGAAGGCATCTCCAGAACAAAAGCTAAAAAAGGATATTTCAAAACGCCAGCTCACAAAGGAACATGTGTTGGCCACTGTATTGCAGGTGATGGAACGAACCTACATCCGTGTGGGAAACTATGAATATGAAAAACTCAATGGATCGTATGGACTAACTACCCTTAAGCAGCGTCATATAAAAGTTCGCGGGGCAACCATGCGGTTTGCGTTTCCGGGAAAAAAGGGAATCTTCCATACCATTACTTTAAAAAATAAAAGACTAGCCCGGATTGTAAAATCATGCAGTGACATCCCCGGTAAAATGCTTTTTCAATACATTGATGATTCCGGAGAGCGCCACGCAATTGATAGCGGTATGGTGAACGATTATATTAAAGAAGCCACCAACAGCATATTTACAACTAAAGATTTGCGCACCTGGTCGGGTTCATTGTTGTTTCTTGTTTCGCTTAAAGCGCTACACGACAGCGAAAACGATAAGAAGAGCAACATCCTTTTGGCACTGGATGAAGTAAGCGCTAAGCTTGGAAATACACGGACGGTTTGCAGAAATTATTATGTGCATCCGGGTATCGTGACATGTTATGAAAAAGGTAAACTCGATATGCTTTTGCAAAAGATGAGTCCCACCTTCACTTCCAATGGTAGTTTGTCGCCCGCAGAAAAATCGCTTATGCAGGCACTTAAAAAATGTAACGCACAGTAGTTAAGAAATTACATCATGATTTTGAGTAAGTAAGTTAAGGTGTGGAAATAATTGCCATCACCCGAAAACTTTTCTACAGCAATTCGCAAATCATAGTTCCTATAACAGGTGTTTGTCCACTCTATAGTATGGCATATTTTTTTAGGAGTTTGGAGGTAATAGTTATTATCAATTTTAAAAATAAACAACTATGAGACACAGCAATCGAAGGGGGCATTCGCCTAATTCGCCCATTCGGCTTCAAGAAAATCCGGAGCCAACACGCGTTCGTAACGTACGCGAGAACAGGAACCGGTTCATGAACGAAAGCGATGATTATTATGGAAGATACAACCGTTTTGAAAACGATGTTGAGGTTGATCCATGGGATGATCAGGATCAAGGCAGGTTTGGTGAACAAGACTATGCCGCTGATCGGAGAGGAAACCTGTCAGATTATTACGATCGTGGATCACGTTTTTCAAATCGAAGTGGAGCATTCAATCAGGATGGGCGATTTGAAAGTGATAAGCAATTTCAGCCGCAACGCGGTTATGGTTCGGACCGTCCATTTGAACGCCCCGATTCTCCTTATGATCCTAACAATGGATATGGAAGCGCCTGGCAACAGGATGGCCACTACCTTGGCTCTCCCAATCACCGCGGAAAAGGTCCTAAAGGATACAAGCGTTCTACAGCGCGGATCAAAGAAGACATATGTGACAAATTGCATGACGATTATTTTTTAGATGCTTCTAATATTGAAATCGAAATCAATAATGATGAAGTGGTATTAAGTGGTACAGTGTCCGACAGAATTTCCAAAAGACGTGCAGAAGATGATGTGGAGTCTGTATCCGGTGTTCGCCATGTAGAAAATCGGATTCGGGTTGAAAATAAATCTAGTGATAAAGACTAACCATTAGCAGCTAGTGCGCTGGAAATGGACCAACTAAAATATACAACTATGCAAACGAAAGATAAAACCGATCCTAAAGAAAGAGGGCTGAACTCAGACGAACAAAAGCGTGTAACGAACAAGCCGGAGCCCAACCTTCCTGATGGAACGGAGACAAAACAACAATCGGAAAAAGACAATAAAAAGACTAAAAAGAAAGGAGTCTTAAAGAACAAGGCTCAAAAACCAAATCGTTAACTAAATACTTACATTATGAAAACTCAAAAAATAAATTCAATCTTACTGGCCGCTGCTTTTTTTGCTTTGGTTCAATTATCCTTTGCACAGGAAGCACAAAAGGAAATCGCGATGGCGAATACGAAAACGGAAAGTAAAATCGATAACTGGGTATTGCTGGGCTCGCATGTAGTCAATTACGCAATAGACCGTGATGTGATCACACTTAATGAAACAACTGAACGGTATAAATCATTGAAATTTTCAGTTAAAAATGGGGAACTCAACCTCCTAAAGTGTACCGTCCATTTTGAAGATGCAGACAATAAAGATGTAGATTTTGGCACTTCCTCTGGTCAGGAAAGAATTGTCAATTTGGAAGGAAATACCCATGAGATTTCTAAAATAACATTTTGGTATGGCACCAAAGTAAGTGCCGATCAAAAAGCAGTGGTTGAAGTATACGGAAAAAAATAGCGGGTTTCGACCTAACAATTTAGAAGGCCTGGACAAAATTGTCAGGCCTTTTTTTATTCGTGTCGAGGGAGATTAATCGCTGGCATTTAGTGGGTGTGATGTCAACAATTTTGTGTGCATAAAAATCCACATACATAAGTTTGAACATGGAATAAAAACTCATTTTTTCGAAGTGCTTAATGTTTGATTGTCGGAAAATTAAACCATTTAGGGAAATAATACCCCATATTCTATACGTAGGGAAGGAATGGCATCGAAATAGTAAATTATATTTAAAATTGGAAGTATGAAAAATCGAAGCAAAAAAGGTGTATTCGTAGTGGTATGGATCAGCTTGCCCTTATTGTTGTTTAGCTGTTATAAAGATGAGAATAAACAGTTAAGGAGTGAAGTAGATTCCCTTAAATGGGTACTTGAATCGAGTCAGAAGGTTGAATTTCAATTAGATGAAATTGACGCTATTCTCGATTCAATAGATGCCAATAGAAATATGATGCGGGCGAGAGTTGTTGAAGATCCGGAGTACAAGGGATATGCAAACAGATTACGTGATTTGGGTTTTCATATTCGCGATACCCAATTAAAAATCCAGGAGTTGGAAGAAGCATCTTCCAAAGTAAGAGGCCTTCTGGCTGCTGTACAAAATTTGCAGAATGAGATGGCGTTGCAGGCTGCGCAGTTTGCAGCTTTAAAAAAGAAGGGACTGCAACACGCGGAGCAAATGGATTCGATAAACAGTATTGTGGAACATAAAGACTCATTACTACACAGGAATGAAGAGGTTATAAAAATAAAAAATGCGGATATTGTTGCGTTCGAGGTGTTGCTCCGTGAGAATGAGGAAAAGATGAGAAGGGAAATGTCTGAATTGTATTACGCACAGGCAGAGGCACTGGAAATTGCAGCTGACCGTACGAACTTTGCACCGAAAAAGAAGAAGGAGACGCTCAAGGAAGCCATAGAACTTTATAGAGTATCGTTGTCATTAGGAAAAACGGAAGCCCAGGAAAAGATTGAGGTGTTGGAAAAAAAAGTAAGCTGATCACAACAGAAAAAGTAAGCAGGACATGCTATTTTTTTGTGCAATGAATTCCGCAGATCACATTCCAACGTAGACGAGGATACACAATAATTGGCGTTAAGTTGTTCTATTTAGCCAAATACGCATTGGCATTATCTTAGTATTAATTCGAAAGCAAGGGAGCAATTCCTTCTTGTATAATTCGCTAAATCACAAAAAACATAGCAATTAATTATTTCAACTCTAAATTTTAATATTATGATAACCAAGGAAAACGACAATCTCACCGGTAGAAACGATAGTGGAAATGCTGCCAATACCCCAGTCAAATACTTAACATGTTCTTCCATCATCGGAGATAAAGTATATAATTTTCAAGACGAAAATTTAGGGGAAATAAAAGACATCATGCTGAATTTGAACCGTGGCCGGATTGAATACGTGGTGATTGAGTTTGGTGGTTTTTTAGGAATTGGTGAAAAATTTTTCGCAGTTCCTTTTCAAGCGTTGACACTGGATACCAGCAGGCACGCCTTTCTTTTAGATCAACCAAAAGAAGTACTTGAAAATGCACCTGGGTTTGACAAGGATCACTGGCCCGAAACTAACTCACAGAACATGGAATCCACATACTCATACTGGGGTGGATTCATGGGGCCAAACGCAGGTAGGGAATACTAATCAACTGCGACCCATTCCAAAGTACTGGCCATCTATGAAATGTTGTATGCTTTATTTATTTTATTGGAAGTAAGTGAACATACGGAAGAATTTTGTAGATGGCCTGCCAATTTCCACACCCTTTCGTTGGCAATAGATTGGAACCCACAATCGTCTATTTTTTTGAGGATGAATTTTAAAACTCTCTGATGAAAAACCTGATCTGATATTCAGTTTTAGCATTTCGACATCATCTCATCACAAAATTATAAGTGTGGAAAAACTTCACGTTGTAGAGATAGTTCTGCATGCATTCTCAAAATATATTTGAATATGGCATTTTTCTTCGTTGGCATGGTTTTTACACTTTTTGTTTCGAATCCATTTACCTAACCAACTGATGGCAACAGCATTGATCATAGAGGATGAAGTAGACTTATGCAAATTACTCTCTCTTCATCTGGCCACACTCGGCATTCGCAATGAATTTGTACACTCCGTGCAGGATGCTAAAGGTTTGATTGGTGACAATTTCTATGATCTTATCTTTTTGGATATGAAACTAACGGATGGGAATGGATGTGAAGTCTTGACGGATATCATGGCAAAGAATAGTGATCAAAAAGTTATTGTTGTTAGTGCGAGCGATGCCGAACGAGAGCATGCGCTTGATCAGGGTGCAATGTTTTTTATGGCAAAGCCATTTACGCGAAGAAATATTGAACATGTAGTAAGCGTAATACTAAATGATAAATGAATAATGAGAACCTAAAGTATAAATGTTATGCCCGAATCAATTTTGGTTATCGATGATGATAAGGACCTTTGTCGCATATTAGCGAACTTTCTTGAGAAGAAGCAATTCCATACAAAGGCAGTTGAAAGTGGTGAAGAAGGATTAAAATTACTGGAGGAAGGTAAGTTTGACCTCGTGCTTTGCGACTATCGGCTCCCGGATTTAACGGGGCTTGAGATGTTGAAAAAAATCAAAAGGTTAGATCCAAAAATGCCGGTCATTATCATTACCGGATACAGTGATGTTCGCACTGCGGTGGAAACGTTTAAATTTGGGGCTAGCGATTATGTAACCAAGCCGTTGTACCCCGATGAATTGTTGATTACCATCAAAGAAACGATCTCAAAAACAAAAAGCAAAAATGAACAGGTTGAACGGCACGAAAAAGGAAAATCAGATAAGAATAATGAGCAAACTGACATACCGTATATTGTAGGGCCGAGTCCGCAATCCATAAGCGTTCAAAAGCATATCGAGTTGATTGCTCCTTCCAATATGTCAGTAATTGTAGAAGGAGATACGGGCACAGGTAAAGAATTTGTAGCGCAGGCCATTCATCGGTTAAGCCCACGGGCACACGCTCCTTTTGTAGCCATTGATTGTGGCTCCTTGCCAAAGGAATTGGCGGGGAGTGAATTGTTTGGACATGTTAAAGGTGCGTTTACAGGGGCAATAGGAGACAAGCTCGGAAGCTTTGAAGTCGCCAATGGCGGTACAATTTTTTTGGACGAGATTGGCAACCTTACTTATGAAAATCAAGTGAAGTTGCTGCGGGTTATTCAGGAACGAAAAATTAAAAAAATTGGTGACCACCATGATATCGACATCGATGTACGAATTATTGTTGCCACCAATGAAGATTTAATAAACTCTTATAAAGAAGGTCGCTTTCGGGAGGATTTGTACCATCGTTTAAATGAATTTAAAATTTCGTTGGTTCCTATCCGCGAACGAAAAGATGACATCATGGCGTTTGCAAACTTTTTCCTTTCCAAAGCAAACGCTAGCCTGAAAAAGAACATTGAAGGGTTTTCAGATACCGTTGTCGAACTTTTTTTAAATTATCATTGGTACGGAAACCTACGGGAACTTAGCAATGTAGTAAAACGTGCCGCCCTGTTGACCAACGGCCAATACATCGGTGCTGATAGTCTCCCCAATGAAATTACCAATCCCGCGGAAGATTCCTATAGCTGTGAACAAAACTTATTAAAGTCGGTATCGGGCAATGCCGAACGCCAGGTAATACTAAGTACATTGGAACAAGTCAACTTCAACAAATCTAAAGCGGCAGAAATCCTTAATATAGATCGCAAAACATTATACAATAAATTAAAGCTTTACAACATACAAAGAGAGAAGAAGAAGTCGATTTTAGTTTCGTATTAATCGGATCCGGCTTTAAGACAGTGTATTTCCTTTTCAGGGAATCCACTTAAGAGCGGCCCGCTGGCACCTATTTTGCAATTCCCGTGAATTAAATTTTTATTTTTTCTAAAGCGAAATTTAGTTAGTGCTTGTGGTTCTGTAAGCAACTAATTTTGCATTGTTGCCCTCTTGGGTTCTTTACTGTTTTTACTTTATTAGCTTTTTATTGAATGCGAAGCAATCGTGAAAGGCAATTCCTTGAAAAGCCTTTCACGATAAAGTAGTAGGTGAGGGTGGTGTGTGTCATTTGAAAATTGCTCGCCCAAAAAGGAGCGCCAATACAAACAAGGCAAGGAAAATATAAAATAAAATCTTTGCAATTTCTGCAGCGCCAGCTGCAATGCCACCAAAACCAAAAATTGCTGCGATCACAGCAATGATAAAGAAAATAACTGCCCAGCGTAACATAAGCTAAAGGGTTTAAATTAAAAATATAGTTCTGCTTGTTTAACACGAAATGTTATGCCAAAAGCAGGTGTATTCTATAGGCGCATAGAGGGCCTAAGGGACGTGTGATTTGGGTATTTATTTCCACATACTCGGTTCTTCTTTCTACAAGGATTCATTCCCTGGGAGGTTTATTCTTGATTTAATTATACATCCGTATTAATATTTTTTGATAATAAATTTCCAAAGGGATGATGCTTCAGCATATTAATGTCTACCAAAAGAGGTTTGTTTAACGAACACATCACATGGGGCTAGCATAGGAGTGAGGGATCACTACCGCGGTGCCGCTGTTATTCAAGGATGGCACAATTATGTTATACCATGATTTAGCAAGAGCAAATAGCAACAATTTCAATGAAAGTAAAATCAGCCTTAGTTCAAGTAGCAGACGGTTCCCTCTTTTTAGCGAAAATTTTTCGGCATATATTCAAGCCACCGCTGGAAATAAAGGAGATTATAAACCAAGCCTACAAGATGGGTGTGAAATCACTCTTCCTGATTTCCTTCACTTCCTTTTTGGCGGGCATCGTTTTCACCAAACAATCCCAACCATCGTTGGCATCCTTTGGTGCGGAATCGTGGTTGCCCTCTCTCGTTTCACAAGCCGTAGTTCGTTCCCTGGGGCCCTTAATAACAGGGCTTATCTGTGCGGGAAAGTTAGGTTCAAATATAGGAGCCGAGTTAGGAAGCATGCGGGTAACCGAACAAATCGATGCAATGGAAGTCTCCGCTTCCCGGCCTTTCTCGTACCTCGTTGTTTCACGTGTTCTTGCCACAACCCTCGTCCTTCCCATTCTGGTTGTATATGCCGATGTGATTTCCCTCTTCGGTTCATTTGTAATGGTCAATACTTTTCGAAGCACCAGCCTGCTATTGTACTTAGGGGAAGTAGTTGATTCTGTTACCTTTTTGGATATCAATGCCTCCATGATAAAAGCCGCATTGTTTGGTTTCGCCATTGGTTGTATTGGAGGATACCATGGATACAATGCAAGCAATGGCACAACCGGTGTGGGCAAGGCTGCCAATACAGCAGTTGTAGCTTCTATGCTTTCAATTTTTATTATTGATTTGATCATGCTTCAATTTTTAAATTTCTTCAGATGAGCGAATCAGAACAAGACAGGAAGGCAGTCGTCATCTTTGATGATGTTTCAAAATCTTTTGGGGATCTGGTGATACTCGACAACCTTTCCCTTAAACTTTATGATGGGGAGAACCTTGTGATCCTTGGAAAGTCAGGTGCAGGCAAATCAGTTTTGATTAAATGCCTGGTTGGCCTGATCAAACCCGATGCAGGAAAAATCACCGTGTTGGGAAGGGACATGATGAATCTGACCGAAGAAGAATTAAATGAAGTCAGGGTGCAAATTGGATTCTCATTTCAAGGAAGTGCACTTTATGACTCCATGACCATCTATGAGAATCTTGCCTTTCCTCTCCGGAGAACGGATAGCAAAATCAAAGAAGATGAAATTGAAGCACGGGTTCGTGAAAGACTTGAGGAAGTAGGCCTCTTAAAAACGATTAATCAAGTGCCCGCAGAACTTTCAGGCGGAATGAAAAAAAGAATTGGGATTGCACGCACCTTGATTTTGAATCCTAAGATTATGTTATATGATGAGCCCACAGCCGGGCTGGATCCTGAAACAGCAGCGGATATAAACGACTTGATCCTACAAGTACATAAAGTACATAAAACTTCCGCGATTATCATCACACACGATTTAAGTTGTGCACATGCTACTGCCGATAGAATAGTAGGCTTGTTTGATGGCCACAATAAAATTGAAGGCACCTATGATGCGTTGCGCAACAACCCACCAGAGGAATTAATGTCATTCTTTGATTACATAAAAATTTAATGCACTGCAATTATGGAAGAATATAAGAAAAAAGTAAAACTAGGGCTGTTTGTAATAGTGGGGATAATCCTCTTTCTCTCTGCATTGTTTATTCTGGGCAAGGAGGACAATTGGTTTAGCAGAACGTTTACAATCCTTGCAGTTTTCAATAATGTAGAAGGACTCAAGGCGGGTGACAATGTGTGGTTGTCAGGTGTGAAAATAGGCACGGTCAAGGAAGTGAAAATTGTTTCTGAAGGTCAGGTTATCGTCAGTCTTGCATTAAAGGAAAAGCAAAATGAGTTTATTAAAAAAGATGCCACTGCCTATGTAGGGTCCGATGGGTTGGTCGGGAGTAAAATTATAGTGGTACGCCCCGGGACTTCATCCATGACCATTGTTAACAACGACACGATCAATTCACGGTCTCCAGCCGATACACAAGACTTGCTCAACCTGGCGAAGGATTCCGGCACAAACATTAAGGCTATCACCGATGAATTGAAAATAATTGTTAGCAGGATCAACAGTGGAGATGGGCTGATAGGTGCACTCACCAATGACGGTGAAATCACGCAAGAATTTCGGGCTACGATCACCAATCTGAAAGCAACCAGTGCCAATGCCGAACGCGTTTCAAGAAAGATGGATGCTGTTTTAGCAGAAGTACAACAGGGAGACGGATTGCTTCCGCACCTCCTTAGCGACACAACCTATACCAATACATTTAAATCGGCACTTAGTGCACTAGATGCAGCTGGTAAAAATGTTAAGCAGATGTCTGGGGAGCTTCAACAATTAACGAAACAAATTAACGATCGTGACAATTTGCTCCATGTCTTGATTGCTGATAGTAGCGCTGCAAATGAACTCAAGAAAACATTGGGTTCTGCAACCTCTGCTTCCGAAAAGTTGGACGAAAATATGACGGCCATGCGCAGTAACTTCTTGTTACGGAGATATTTCAAGAAGAAGGATAAAGAATCAGAAAATTAAAAGTTTCAACCCCTCTTTCCAATTTTGTAGGAAGGACCTTGGTTAGGAATGGATTTTGCGTATTCTGATTAAATGAAAAAATCATGAAGCACGAGCTTAAAATAATTTATAATAGTGAAAAGAAATCAGATCGGGAAACATATGCTGTATTGAAAGCTATCTCGATAGGTGGAACGGATGATCTGGATGTACAATACAATGCACTTACGGAAACGGAACTGGATCGGTTGGCAAGTCAGCTCCAGGTAAAAATTGGTGATTTGTTTGACAAGGAATCCGACAAGTACAGCAAAGAGATGACAATGATTTCCGATGCAGACCAACTCTTGTTCCTCCAGGCTGATGCCACCTTGTTAAAAACCCCAATTATTATCCGGCCGGATGGCATTGCTTCTTTCGTGCCTCCACCAACAGTGGTACCGGAATTTTATAAATCACTAAATTACTTTGCGCATGGATGATATGATCAATAAGCTTGGAGCGTCATTCGAACGCTTCGGGGATGCCACTATTCGAAATGCGCCCGCAATCGTGATCGGACTATTTTTTTTGGTTGCCTCTATATTTCTTGCTTACGCACTGCGTTCACTCACCAAAAATCGTCTAAAGAAGAGGATGGAAGATATGCTGCTGGTCAACTTCATTGGACGAATGGTTTTCACAATAGTGGTGGTATTGGGTGCCATTATTTTCTTAAACCAACTTGGACTTGGTGCGGCAGCCGGTGGCTTATTGGCAGGCGCGGGTGTATCGGCTATTATTATTGGTTTTGCTTTTAAAGATATAGGAGAAAACTTTCTAGCCGGTTTTTTCCTGGCCTTTAGCCGGCCTTTCAGTATCGGTGATGTTATTGAAGTAAGTAACCTGAAGGGGGTTGTTAGGGCCCTGAATTTTAGAAATACACATATTCGAACGGTTGATGGGAAGGATATTTTTTTACCGAATGCGCTTTTGATAAAAAACCCATTGATCAATTATACACGCGATGGATTGCTGCGCCATAATTTTACATTAGGCCTGGATTATGGTGAAGATTTAGTGGCTGTCGGGAAATCTATTCTGAGTGTATTGGCTTCCGAATTGAGAATTGAACATACTGATAATCTCAAACCTTTTATTATGATTGAATCATTCGGTACCAGTACCATCAATATGGGGATTTTTTATTGGGTGAATGAGTTGAAGTTCAACGGGAATATCGCCTTGTTAAAAACAGACGTAATGAATGCTGTAGTTTCGAGAATGAGAAAAGAAGGGTTTAATTTGCCTGCGGATATTATTGAATTAAAAATCTATCAGGAAGGACACCCCATACCAGTAAACATAAAGGGATGATACCCCCGTGTGTAATTTAACCAGAATGCTTTTCCCTCACGTTATTTGGCGAGCGAAAGTGTGGGCCGAAATGATTTTTGGTTTCGCTTCACTTTTTTCATTTGTAATGCCTCTTCTTTTGCATCGATCAATTCCAATTCATCTTCAGGAATTGGTTTGAACACAAGCTTGAATAACGCGATGCTGGTAGCGACTATCACTACGTAAAAAATCACAAATGATAAGAGCAGGCTTCCGGCTAGTGATAAAATTTCCAGTACATTCATAACGTGGGTTGTTAAAGTTTCTGCAAAAAATGTGGACAATATCGTGCCATGTGGAATTTAAATGTTTTTCAACGATATGCATCAAGAAATGTGGAGAACACACCACATGCTGTGGAAGTATTGGGTTTTCATTCCCGTATTTTTGATTCGAATTTGTTAACCACCCAGTTAATGCCAATGATCAGGAGGGTTAAACCAATACTCAGCCCATATTGCTCAAGGGCAACCGATATACCAATGCCCGAGGAGTATAGCAACGTGGCAGCGGTGGTGAGATAGCGTACCTTGTTTTTTTCTTCGGACTTTAAAATGGTACCGGCTCCTATAAAGCTTACGCCAATTACAATTGCTTGAATAAGACGGAACGGATCTGTGGAAAGTGAAATCCTGTTTTCAGTTTGACTTACCCAATCAATAAGAAATGTACTATTCGCAATAAAGTAGCACGCTATGCTCCCCATTATCATATTCGTTTTTAGCCCGGCTGGCTTTTTATATTTTTCCCGCTCATATCCAACAAATGCTGTTAGAATGGCCGCGAAAATAACTTTTATAAAAATCCAGAGTTCCTGTTGAAGTATATTGATATCTATCATTTTTGAAATTGATCAAGCTTGCATTCATCCGCATAGTCAAATTATTTGCCAAAGCGTGTTAATGGCCATTCAACAGTACGTTCAGCATACGATGTCGTTCACATCATTTTTTTTAATGCGAACCTTCACATTCCTTTCCCGATCTTTCCACAGAAGGGGCTTGCTATTGTGGAGTTACATGCACACTAACAATCGATTTCAGGGTCTAATCGCACTGGTATGGTTTTTCCTAAAGGATCAGTATAAAAAGTCAATTAAAACAAAACCAAAAAATAATATGAAATCATTAATCACTTTAAAAGCACTGCTGATAGTTGGGCTTTTTACAATTGCATGCGAACCCGCCAAGAAGACAGACGACAGTGTGGAAATCGCAAAAGAAACCAACGATGATAATTTTGATGATCGTGACCGGGAAAAGGATGCGGACTTTGTAGTGAATACAATAGCTTCAAACTATGCTGAAATTGAATTGGCCAAACTGGCTCAGAGTCGCTCTGCGGATGCAGAGATCAAGTCAATGGCAAAAAAACTTGAAGAAGATCATACAGCAATCGTAAGGGAATTAAAAGCCTATGCGGATCGCAATGGAATTCAAGTACCTGTAGCGGAGTCAGACGACCATCGTGATAAGCGGAACAAGCTTGCAGAAAAGGATGCAGATGATTTTGATGAAGAGCTATGCGAAATGCTGGTTGATCATCATGAAAAATCCATTGATAATTTCGAGGATCGCTTGGATAAGACTGAGGATAGTGAATTGAAATCATGGATTTCAAATACATTGCCCAAATTGAAATCCCATCTTAATACCTTGAAAGCTCACGAAGAAAGGACAAGTTAAAAGACTTAGGGGACGCGGATGTTTCCCCCGGTATTATATTAAACCCACAAGGATGAAAAGGATAATTGGAGTAATCGGAATGTTGATGATGGTGTTGCTATTTGTGAATGCACACGCCCAGGAAGAAAAACAAGAAGAAAAGCAAAAGGATTATAATGATCCTCCAAATTTGCGGGGCACCCTTAGGGGCAAGTGGCAAGTCACAGATATAGATGCCAACAAAGCAGCAGGAGTTTGGGATTTTCAAGCGGATGGAAAATTTCAAAGCACAGGCCATTACCTGGCCACACGAGATGCTTCCTATAGAACTGATGAGGGCAGATCGATCGTGTACATTCAAGTAGGGGAGGAAATAACAGAATGGAAGGCCAGTGTTACACATGATGGTGTCATCTTTAAGGAGGTTACGCCTGAGAAAAAGACCAACCTCTCCAAATTCCTTATGACAAAAGTCAAAGCGAACTGACCAATTGTTCATGAGCGATAAACTAACATGAAATAATTTTTGAAATCATTATGCACATTATAAAAACAGATGAAGGGCTTGTTTTTCATTTAGGTAGGCCTCCGTTGCTCACCACTACAACCGAAACAAATACGGTGGACAAACTGGATGGCTCGCTGATGAAGAATTTAAAGGAAGTTGAAAAAGAAGAGGAACGTGAAAGACGAAGAAGGTTTGAAGAACTTCATCCGGATGAAGCTGATGAGTAAAAAGTACAAAAGATGTGTGGTATGGTAAACTACACATCCTGGGTGCTCCACAGCTTCATACTTTGAGACGGAACTTAATGGTATATTTTTTTAATAACAGACAAGGAGAGGAAACCGGCAGCTTTGATTCGCTGGGAATAAAAGTTGTTGGTTTCTGATCCGTATTTATTCACAAACTAAACTTTAACAAAGATGGAGAAGCAAAAAGCAATATCAATTCTCAATGATTTATTAGAGATTAATAACGACAGAATCGAAGGCTATAAAAATGCTATTTCAGAGACTGATGATCAGGAGTTGAAAGGAATGTTTAGCAGACTTATGGAGACCAGTGAGAAGTGCAAACGAGAATTGGAATCGGAAGTTATCCGCTATGGGGAAAAGCCAGAAGAGGGTACACGTACTACTGGTAAAATGTTCCGGGCATGGATGGACATTCGAACTGCACTCAGTGGAAAGGATCGTGAAACAGTTTTGAAATTGTGCGAACAAGGAGAAGACGTAGCGGTAAATACATATGAAAAGGTTTTGGACAACAAGCCAGCTGAACATCTTTCCCTTGATCAAATTAACATGATTGACAACCAATATAAGTTGATCAAATCAGATCACGACCTGGTTCGTTCCTTACGGGATGCTGAGGTAAATGCGGATCGGTAGTTTTCACTGTTTTCAAAATAAAGAAAAACAGAAAAATGGCAAAGTACTCAAAAAAGGCACAGTCTACTATCGCCAAGACCGTTCGTAAAATGAAGAAAGGTAAATTGAAATCAGGTAGTGGTGATGTAGTTACCGATCAGAAGCAAGCGGTTGCGATCGGAATTTCTGAAGCTGAAAAGAAAGGCTACAAAGTGCCGAAGCAAAGTTCAAAAAAGAAAAAGAGTTAATGCTGATATAATTTGCAGGCAGCGAACATAGGTAGGGTGCAATGGTTAGTTGTACATACAGGTCCTTCCTTGTTCTCGCCTGCAAATGTATTGAACCGTTAAGAAAGGTTCTCAAGGCCGCTTTTACTCTTACTACTGTGGAATATTTATCGCCCTTCTGTGTCATTTTCGCTACGACTTCCCGCGTTATTCCCGGTGTTTCTAGAAGAAAATGATTGGCAAGAAATTAGTTAGCTATAATAGATAAAACCCATAAGTTATGAAATCAGGAACACAAGAAATCAATATACAGGAACAAGCTACGTTAGCTCAGGAACATACGGATTATCCGGTATCATTTTTTATTGAGGGCAACATGATGACCGATGAAATTGGCGTAATCTATTACAAACCCCACCAAATAGAAATCAAATCCTATTTCAGGTTGAATGGCAATGCGTTGCCTCAGGACAACGGAATGGTGTATTTAATCGAGACTATTGATGGACGAAAGGGAACGCTCGTTTATAAATTCGATGCTTTCACCGATTCCAAAGTATTTAACTTTTTGAAAGGGTATGTATACTCCAAAAACAAAAATATTTACCCTGATTAGCAATAAACAATTAATAGTTATGACCCTTTTAGGGTAATAAGGAAAGGGAAGACGATGAAAGAGAACATTTCGGGAAATGAAGACCAACTTGCAACACCATTAGTAACGGATCGGGCTGTTAAAGTATTTATTGGTATTGACATTCAGAAGAGCCCCTGGATTGTTAGCATTTACAACGATCATGGTCATTATAGTACATTCGAGATCGCGCCCATTCCACAATTTTTAAAAAGATATGTTGACGCAACGTTTGGGAACGTGCCCGTGGTATGTGCGTATTGTGCGGCACCGTATAGTTCCTGGATTCATCGCTTGCTAACCTCATTTAATTATCAATGCCTGGTAATCGATTGCGAGGCAGTGCCTGTTTTTAATTCACCTGAAGACGGCAATCACATGCTCGATAGCCGTGCATTAGCAAATGCGCTTCGGAATGGTTTAATACAATCAATTTTTCCAGAAAGCAAGAAGCACCTGAATTGAAACGGTTCAGATTGTTTTTTATGCAGGTATATAGATATCAAACGTAGCCCCTTTATTGAGTTCTCCTTTCGCAGTGATAACACCATTGTGATTCTCCACAATCTTTTTCACAATCGCCAGCCCAATTCCTGTGCCTTCATACTTCTCTTTTGTGTGCAGTCGCTGAAATACTTCAAATATTTTGTCCCCGTACTTTTGGTCAAATCCAATACCATTGTCCATAATGGAGATGTGGGTGTAAAGGGTATTTTCAGAAAGCCTTTCATGATCCAATTGGCTGCCCCTAGCAACTTCACTGTTAATAGTAATGACAGGTTTTGTTGAATCACGCAAGAATTTAAGTGCATTGCTGATGAGGTTATAAAGGAGTTGCCTGAACTGGAAGGGAATAATGTTTAGCGTAACTGAATTTTCGAGTACAATAGAAGCTTGTTTATGTATTATCTCTTCCTTTAAATCATCTTTGACCTCTTCAATAATGGTTGCAAGTTCGATGTTTTCAAATTTCTTTTCTTCTGAGTTGGTGCGCGAATAGGCCAGTAAATCCTGAATGAGTGTTTGCATGCGATACGCAGAACTTTGAATGCGAAGAAAGCGGCTTTTCCCATTCTCGGTTAGATTCTTGGATTCTTTCTCCATGATTTGGGATGCAAACGTCTGGATTTTTCGTAATGGTTCCTGCAAGTCATGACTCGAGATATACGCAAAGGATTGAAGTTCCCTATTCATAATTTCGAGGTCATTATTTTTTCGATTCAACTCTTTTGTCCTTTCCGTCACTTGCCTTTCAAGTTCGGTAGTAAACATTTTCTGATCCTGAATATCCGAGCTGGTTCCTACCCACATTTTTATTTTTCCATTTTGATCACGCTGTGGAACCGCACGGCTTAGCTGCCAACGAAATTCACCATCGTGTTTGCGAAAACGATGTTCAACCACAAAATCTTTCCCGGTGGTGATTGATTCTATCCACCTATTCATGCTTTCATCCTGATCATCCGGATGGACTATTTCTCTCCAGCCTTCCCTTTCTATTTCCACCATGGTGACACCAGAGAAATTAAAAAAAGTTTGGTTAAAATAATTGAGGTTTCCGTGTGGGTCAGCTGTCCAGATGTGTTGGGGCATTGAATCTGCCAGCAATCGAAATTTCTCTTCCCGTTCAATGAGCAATTGCTGGAAATGACGTTCATCTGAAATATCCCGGATCGTGCCGACCAATCGCACCGGCTTGTTTTGCGTATTATAGAAAACTTTTCCTTTTGCTTCAATCCAACGTATGGAGTTATCCTTTAAAACAATGCGCGCTTCATAGTGAAGTTGGCCGGTCTTGAAGGCTATTTCAAAAGCATGTTTTCTAATAGGTAAATCATCCTTATGTATGCGCGATAGAAGCTCTTCTCGGGAAACATTGGTTTCTCCGGAGAAACCGAAAATCTCAAAAAGCCGTGCTGAGGCAACTAACTCCTCCTTCTCCCAATCAAACTCCCATACTCCAAGTTCACTCGCATCAATTATGATATTGAGACGTTCCTGGTTTTCCTCTACTTTAATGCGGGCCTCCACTTTGTCCGTTACATCGTTTACGGTAATCATGATTCCGGATACACTTCCATCGGGCTCAAACAAAGGAGCATATTGAAAATCAAGGTAGAATTTTTTCAGGCCATCATTTCCTTCCACCCATGCAACAGCCTCCTTTTCATTGTGCGTTTTACCCGAAGTATAGACTTCATGAAGGAGTTCATTATATTTTTGTTTTTTTAATTCTGGAAAAACCTCAAGAATAGATTTCCCAAAAACCTCATCTTCTTTTTTTCGCCAAATTTCTTTAATCATTACGGTATTGGCCGATTCAATAGTATAATACTTGCCCCTTAGTATGGTCATGGGAATGGGGGATTGCATGACCATGCTACGAAAATGCTTTTCACTTTCTTCCAATAATTGCTTCGCAAGTACGTTGGCAGTTACTTCAATAGCCACTACCATAATACCGGAGATTTCACCTGTATCTTCTTTTAAGGGATGATAAACAAAATTGAAATAGGTGAGTTCATTTTTGCCATGCCGGTTTAATGTAACGGGAAACTCATTTCCATAAAAAGGTATACCCGTTCTTAAAATTTCCTTTAAGATATTCTCGATGGAGACCCTCGCTTGTGGCAGTGATTCAAAAAGGGGCTTGCCTATAAATTCATCTTCCGTTTTGTCGACTAAAAGCAAGTAGTTTTCATTGGCGATTTCCGCAATAAATTCCGGGCCTCGCAGAATAGTGATTCCCAATGGTGCCTGCTTTACAGAGTCCCTGAACCTTTTCTCGCTTTCTTCTACCTTATGCTTTGCTTCGTGCAGTTCCGTTACATCGGCAGCAGTATTCATCACACCGTACACCTTACCGTCTGTGTCGAGCAGGGGCGTAAAACTATAGTTAAAATAGTACGGCTTCAGTTCACCATCTTTCAACAAATCGACACGCTGGTTTTTTGCATGAAACGGAATGCCGGTGGTAAGTACTCCCTGAACCTGTTCAAATATTTGTTGATTTTCCAATTCCGGTAAAACCTCTTTGTATAATTTGCCAACCACATCATTTTCTTTGCCCCAAACATCCATGATGGATTGATTGGCGAACGCGATCCGCATTTCGGTTCCACTATATACCCCAATCGGGAAGGGGGCACTCTCTACAAGGGCACGTACACTTTGTTCACTTTCTTTTATCTTATTATTTAACAGTGCTTGTGTTGTAACTTCTGAAGCGATGATACCTATGCCGTTTATTTTTCCATCGATGTTACGTTGTGCGTAGAACAGGAAATTGTAATACTTTAGTGTACGTTCCCCATTCCGTACAATTTCAACAAGGGTTTCAATGGCATTGAACGGAGCCCCTGTTTTGTAAACCTCAGCAAAAATTTCTTTATATCCTTGCTCAGCTAATTCCGGCAATGCCTCAAAATATGCCTTTCCAATAATTTCCCTGCCCTTGCCCCAGATTTCAAGTATCGCATCGTTTGCAATGGTGACGACTAAATCTTCTCCATAGAGAATTCCAATGGCCGAAGGGGAAGAGTAAATGAGTTTATGATAGCGCTCCTCGCTTTCTTCAATTATTTTCCTGGTTTCTACTTGCGCAGTTATATCAAACCCAATCGTCATGATGCCATTGATGTTACCATCTCCATCATACAGTGGCTCGTAAGAGAAATTGATATAGACGTTTTCCAATACCCCGTTCCGCACAATTTGCACAGGCAGTTCATTGGTTGAGAAATGATTGCCCGTGTTCCTTACATCATCAAGCAAATCTTTTATTCCTTGCTCCAAAAGTTCGGGCATGGCAGAAAAAATCGGCTTGCCCAATACCTGTTGTTCTGTTCTGCCCCAAAGTTCAAGTGCATGTTTATTGGCAATTTCAACGGTGTAATCCGGACCTCGCAAAATTGCAATCGCGACCGGGGCCTGTAGGATCATGAGTCTTAGATTGCGTTCGCTTTGAATAACTTTTTGCCTCGCAACCACTTGCGGGGTGTTATCTACCACCCATACAGCAACTTTTGTTACGTTACCGAATTCTTCTATCACGGGGCTATAAACAAATGTTACATACAGCGTTTCCGCTTGGCCCTCACGTTGCGATTGGATGGCCACTTCATTGGCGTAATAGGGAACACCCGTTTTGATTACATTCGCAAGTGCATTTTCAGAAGAAGCTTTCACTTCTTTAAAAGTATCCCAATACTGCTTGCCCACAATTGCCTCCAGCGGTTTGTCTACTATTTCAGCAAATCGATCATTCACAATTTCGCTTACAAGCGTGTTTGCATCCAACAGGCAAATACCAATCGGAGCTTCCAATACCATATTGCGGATAACCTGCTCGCTTTGCCTGGTTCTTCGGTGTGCAAGGGTTTCTTTGGTTACATCCTCCACTGTTCCATTCAACCGGTATGCAATTTTTTCGTCATTGAACCACGCACGGCCTTTCGCATGAACAATGATTTCTTTATTGGATATAGGATTTATGATGGTGTACTCTATATCATATTTTCCTCCCGAAGAATACTGCAATGCTTTTTGAATGGCACCGGCTACCCGCGCCCTGTCGGGTTCAGCGATTACATCCATCGCACGTGTTAATTCTATGGTTTTCTCAGGAGGTAATCCAAACCATTCTTTCAATCTTTTATTTGCTGAGAATTTGTTGGTAATGGGATTATAATCAAAGGTGCCTAATTGCGCAGCTTCAATTACAAATTCCAATTCGTTTTTGCTTTCTTTTAACGCTTCCTCTGTTTCTTTTTGAACGGTAATGTCTGTGTTGGTTCCAAACCATTGGATAATTTCCCCTTCACTATTTCGCACCGGTAAAACCCGGGTAAGGAACTGTCGGAACTTTTGGTTTCTTCCACGCAGCGGAAATACCATTTCAAAGGGCTCACCTGTGGCAAGGGAATTTTTCCATTTATCCATTACCTTCGGCAACTCATTCGGATCATGAACCGATTGCCAACCCCATCCTTCCATTTGATCAGGAGTGGTGCCGGTATAGGAATACCATGTTTTATTGTACCAATAGATCCAGCCATCAGCGTTGGCCATCCAGGCGAGGTTGGGAATATTGTCCGCCAACGTTTTAAACTTCTCCTCACTTCGTTTTAATTCATCTTCCGCTTTCTTTTTGTTGGTGGTTTCGATAACAGTAGCCAATACGCCACCCACCGTACCATTCTCCATTCGAATGGGACTGTAAGCAAAATCGAAATAACAGTTTTCCACAAATCCATCTCTGTTGAGGGGCAGCATAAAGTCCGGAAATCCAATGGGTACACCATCCATCACGCCTTCAAACATGGATCCGATAATGTGCCAAATTTCAGAGAAAGTTTCCCGGGTGCTTAAGCCTAATGCCTGAGGGTGTTTTGTTGAACCGAGAATAGGACGATACCCATCATTATAAATTTGCGTGAACTCTTTGCCCCAGGCGATGTACATGCCAAAAGGATTATCCATCACTACGGATACCATGGTGCGCAAACTCTGCGGCCATGTGGCGGGATCACCTATTGGCGTTTTGCTCCAATCTTTCGCCCGAATTAATTTACCCATCTCCCCAACGCCTTTCAGGAAATGGTGCTCGTTGTTCTTTTGTCCCACAAAATTGGCGTTAAGGTTGGATAGTAAATTGGTCTCTAGAAGGCATTGAGTTTTTGGAGATGAGCGTAATTGCTGATTCGATAACTTTTTTTAAAGAGGAAAATTCCCCTGGTTTGCGAATGTAAAAATTAGCACCCCGTGCATAGAGTTGATCTACCACTGCCG
>JBGTGG010000126.1:0-4019 GCA_041746855.1 Cyclobacteriaceae bacterium
TTCACATTATATTTTTCACCAAGCCCCATAAACCAATCTTTCAAGTCAAGTAACCATTCCATAGACGTCAGTTTAAAATGTGATAAATAAATTGCAGTAGCTTCTTTAAGCCACCAGTTAATATTTTTTCTTTATGTTTTACAATGATCATTTGATTTACGCGTGAAGCCACAGGATAAGGATAAATCTTATTGAAAATAGAATCAACACTGATGCCCGCACTGTTGGCCAATATGAGTTCTTGGATAAGTTCACCAGCGCCAGGAGCAATCATACTACCTCCTAAAACCTTTTGCTTACGTAAAAGACCGCCCTTTGAGATATAAAGCACAAGTCTGCCATATTGGTAGTTGTCCACAACGGAACGATCATCGTCAGTAAAATCCATCGCTAGTTTCTCAAAAGATTTATTTTGTTTCTGAAGTTGTTTTTCCTGCAAACCAAAGGTTGCTACCTCGGGATCAGTGAACGTTACCCAAGACATGTTGTCGTTATTCAATTTCTTTTTGAAGGGCGAAAACAAATTATTCAACAGAAGTCTTGCGTGTTGTTCAGCAGCGTGCGAAAATTGGAGTGAACCGGAAATATCCCCACAGGTATAAATATGTTTATTGCTGGTTTGCAAATAAGCATTTACGTCTATCTTTTTATTGGTTACTGTTATTCCAGCTTTTTCCAATTTCAATTGCTCTAACTCAGGGGTTCGGCCTACGGAAACAAATACTGCATCAAATGCTATACGTTTAACATTTTCATCTTTATCAACGATTACTGCTTCATTCGCGCTGGTAAATTCTTTCACCTCCGAATTCAAAATGATTTCAATGCCTTCTCCTTTTAACCTTTCAAAAAGTACCGAAGCAATCTCATGGTCATCGTGTGGAAGAATGTTTGTGCCACGGTGCACAATGGTGACAGAAGAGCCCAGGCGGTGTAAGGCCTGTCCAATTTCAATACCAATCGGCCCACCACCGACAACCAAAATTCGCTGCGGTAAATCTCTGGTTTCAAAAATGCTCTCGTTGTTATACTGTTTTACCTTTTCAATGCCCGGCACTTCTAAAGAAGCGGGTCTGGAACCGATCGCTAATACGATCTTCTTCCCGGTATAAATGGTATCACCCACAATAACAGAATTAGGGGAATGGAAACTGGCCAACCCTAGCACAACATCAAGACCCTCGCCCCGAAGATATTCTGCATTTTCATGTTTACGAATAATACTCTGTCTTGACAAAACATATTCCATTGCTTTTGCAATATCGGGCTTGCCTGTTACGGTATATCCAAATTGAGCAGCTTCATTCGCCTGGTGTACAATTCTTGAAGCATGAATTAAAGCCTTGCTGGGAACACATCCGAAATTGAGGCAATCGCCTCCAATGTGCTCATCCGATTTATCAATCAACAATGTTTTTAACCCCACCTTGGCCATAAACAAAGAAACACCAAGGCCGCCTGAACCTGCACCAATAACTATTAAATCGTATTTTTTCATAACGTTTGATTATCTATCTAACAACACCCTCCACCATCATAAAACCATGTTGAATCAGAAATAAAAATATCCCTTCTGCCAAGCGCTTTTAATACTCCCGCAGTTTTATCGCAAACTGAAAGTGGCTGATTCATGTTGAGCACATGTCCTTTCTCATCATCAAAATATTTTTCTGTTCCGTAATAAATGGCCGCTTTCCCTGTGAATATACACGGACCATCTTCTGGCATTGGGTCTTTGATAGCGCAGACTTCCACACTTTCAATAAAAATATTTTCGGTTGTATTGTAATGACTGGTATCAAGAATACGGTAAGGTCTTTTAGCTCTCACCTCTATTGTTCCAAAACCAACATCGGTTATCATTTTTAAGTATTCATGCAAGGGCATAGCACCACTCAGGCACATGGCTCGCAACACTTCATCATTTTTTAGATTGTCAGGAATTTCAGTTTCGCATATAGGGTCGGACAGTACTAATCGACCGCGTGGTTTCAACACCCGATACATTTCCTCCAATGCCTTTTTTAAATCATCTTTTTTAAAAATATTGAAGAGACAATTTTGTGCAGCCACATCAGCACATTCATTTTCTAATGGAAGATTAAGTGCATCTCCCTTTCTTAAATCAATAAAATCAGATTTGAACCAGGGATTTTGTTCTTCTGCTTCCACAAAATTTTCCTTACATGCAGTTAGCATTTCATCTACTACATCAATTCCTATCACACCCTTTATCTTTCTATTGAAGTACGCGAACTGCAACAGCTCCATACCTCCACCCACGCCTACGTATACAATAGTTGGTTCATTCACTAAATCGCGCGAATGGACAGTACTGCCACAGCCATAATTCATCTGTTGCATCTTTATTGGAATTTTCAATCCCGGCAATTGCCAAATGGGCGTGGTGGTGCAACACAAACCAATGTTTGGGTTTTCTGCTGCATCTTTATAAACGTTTCTTGTTGTTTCGAGATAGGTTTTCATTTTAAAAAAATAAGGTTAGATGTTACCAAGTACAATATCGCACTGATAATGGCCGCAATGGGTAATGTGATGAGCCACGAAAGTAAGATGCCAGAAATAACTTTTCTATTTGCTTGTTTGCTTGCTGTTCCGATTCCAAATAAGGAGCCTACCGAAACATGTGTTGTTGAAACAGGAAGCCCATTAAAACTTGCAGTGACAACAAGTAATGCCGTCACTAAATTTGCTATTAGCCCCTGCTTATGATTCATAGTTGTTATTTTTTTACTCATGGTTTTTCCCACTTTTTTCGCATTCAATAAACCACCGGTTGCCATGGCAACGGCAATACCTGCAAGGCTCAATTGTGTATTCAGGGGTTGCACGATTAAAAGCAAGCCCACCATTTTTGGAGTATCATTTAAACCTCTTGCAAAGCTGACAACACCTGCACTGATAAAATGTAACGTATCAATAAATTTAGTAGAATACACTCCCACAATAGTTCCACTATTGGGATCTCTGCAATCCGTTTCGTTTCCAGTTTTAATTGTCAATGAATTTGCAACTGTGGCGGTCCCATCAAAGGAATATACATTTTGTTCTTCTACAATACACACACATGAATCTTTTTTTACTTCCGAACGCCTTTTTCCCTCTTTGAAAATATAATAGAAAACAAAGCTCAATATAGTTGCGATAAGTGGGCTTAAAATAAGAGGAAGAAAAAATGTACTCCCCAGTTTTGTGAAATTAAATTGCAAGCCAACGGCAATTAATCCTGCACCTGTGAGTGCACCAATAATTCCGTGCGTTGTAGAAATGGGCATCCCGATTTTAGTAGCAATAAAAACTGTTCCGGCAGCACCAAGGGCAACTGCCACCACAAATGAAGGTGACGCAATAAGGGCATCGGGAACTAAGCCCCATCCCGAGAAATTTTTTACCAGTGCTGAAGCAAGAAAAATGGAGGCAACGGAACCAAGCAATGTGGTTATGGTTGCCAAGTTGATTGCCTTTTTGTAATCAATCGTTCCACTTCCGAAAAGTGTGGCCACACCCTTAAAATTATCGTTGGCTCCATTTGAATACGCCAGAAATAGTACAGCAATAAAAATCAGAATGCTCATTTGTTCCTTTTCAGTTTTTCTTAGTCAAGGCCCACTGTTGTAGAAAATCAGCAGTCTCCTCTATCTCTTTCATTTCGATTTTTCTATGTTTCGTAAATAATAACCGACCAGCCTTTCCTGTGAAAACCCAAGCAGGTACATAAAGTAGATTACTGCAAAGTTTAACTGAAGTCTGTACATGCCCACTTTATCATACCTGCGTGCTGAAGTGGTAATCCGATTTCTAATAACGGCAAACCGTGTTTTACTTTTAGCGCGATGTACCATATCATAGTCTTCCATAATTCTCATGTTCTCATTATAGCCATGAATAGAATCAAAAAGATTTCGTGTTATGAAAAGCGATTGGTCTCCGCCACGAAAATAGGAACCGGTAAACTTCGTCATCCATCCCCAAAATTTCATGAATGGATGGTTGTTGTC
>JBGTGG010000127.1:0-16919 GCA_041746855.1 Cyclobacteriaceae bacterium
CATGCGGATACAATCCTTTAAATTTGTAAAAGCCGGGAACAAATATTCTTTTAACAACTGCATTTCACGGTGATAGCCGGAAGGAAGGTTAGTAGTCATTAACGCGATATCATTTGGCAATGCCATGATCTGATTGCAACGCCCTCTCACAATTTCAAAAACATCCGGGTTTTTTTTGTGCGGCATGATACTCGATCCCGTGGTTAATTCATCCGGGAAACTTATGAAGCCAAAATTCTGGTTCATAAACAAACACGCATCCATCGCCAGCTTCGATAACGTGCCCGCAATATTTGAAAGTGCGCTCGCTACAATACGCTCACTTTTTCCACGTCCCATTTGGGCATACACAACATTGTAATTCAAGGATTCAAAACCCAGCAATTCCGTTGTCATGGTTCGATTCAATGGAAAAGAAGATCCATATCCTGCTGCTGATCCGAGCGGATTCTTGTTCACAATTCGATAAGCCGCCTGCAAGGTGATGACATCATCCACCAAACTTTCTGCGTACGCTCCGAACCATAATCCAAAAGAAGAAGGCATCGCCAATTGCAAATGTGTATACCCGGGCAATAGATGCTCCTTGTATTTTTCACTTTGCGTTTGAAGTAACTCGAATAATTCCTTCATCTCCCCTACCAACAGCTCGATTTCATTTCTCAAAAATAATTTCAAGTCCACCAGCACCTGGTCATTTCGCGAGCGACCACTATGAATTTTCTTGCCTATATCACCTAATTTTTTTGTAAGCTCCAACTCAACTTGTGAATGAATGTCTTCTACACCTGCTTCTACTTTAAAGTCACCGTTTTCGATGCGCTTATAAATAGTAATTAACTCAGCCTTCAACGCTTTCAACTCATCAGCAGTGAGCAAACCAATCGATTCCAGCATGGTGATGTGCGCAATAGAGCCTAACACATCAAAAGGTGCTAAGAACATATCCATCTCCTGATCTTTGCCCACTGTAAATTTCTCAACAGCTTCAAGGGATGCTTTATCTTTTTGCCACAGCTTCATTTGCAATTAGTATTTAGCTAAAGTTTCAATCAGATCAATATACGCTTTTATTCCCTGCTCAATTTCGCTTACAAAAATAAATTCATCTGCGGAATGCGAACGTGCAGAATCTCCGGGGCCCATTTTAATAGAAGGGGCAGGAATCAATGCCTGATCGGAAGTTGTGGGTGAACCGTAACACTCAATCCCCAATGCTTTTGCCGCCTTAACCAATGGGTGGTCATTTGGAACACCTGAAGAATTTAACCGAAACGAACGTGGCGTTATTTCACTTGTGACATTCGCCTTGATCACACTTAATGTTTCGTCTAAACTGTACGCATCCGTAACCCGAACATCTATCGTGAAATGACATTCAGCAGGAACCACATTGTGTTGCTTTCCCGCATTAATGATCGTCACGGTCATTTTCATTTGCCCCAACGCTTCCGATACTTTCGGGAATTTATATGAACGAACCCATTCAATATCCTGCAACGCTTCATAGATTGCGTTCACGCCTTCTTCTCGTGCAGCATGTCCGGCTTTGCCTTTGGCTACGCAATCCAATACCATCAACCCCTTTTCAGCAATTGCCATCTGGCAAAGTGTTGGCTCTCCTACAATAGCAAAATCTATTTTTGGTAACGAAGTGTAAATACTTTCGATTCCATTCGGACCGGAGATTTCCTCTTCCGCTGTTGCCGCTAAAACAAAATTGTATTTAAAATCCTGACGATCATAAAAATGCAGGAAGGTAGCCATCAAGGAAACCAACGGTCCGCCTGCGTCATTGCTTCCTAAGCCAAAGAGTTTTCCATCTTCAACGGTTGGCAAAAAAGGATCGCGTGTATAAGCAGGATTTGGTTTTACTGTGTCGTGATGGGAATTGAATAAAATTGTCCTCTTTGACGGATCAAAATATTTATTCTCTACCCACACATTGTTTCCCGCGCGTTGATAGGGGATTTTTTCATTCTGAAAAAAATCACAAAGTGCTTGTGCAGTTTTATCCTCCTCCCTACTAAAGGAAGGTATTGCAATCAGTTGGATTAATAGTTCGAGGGCTTTTTTGTGGAGTTCCATTAATGCGTAATCAAAGTCCCTACTGTTTCCCTACCGATGTTTTGCAACAAACCTGTTGCCTCCCCGATCAATACTTCTTTTACACCGGCATCTATTGCAGCAAATGAATTTTCCAATTTTGGCAAGATGCCATCAACAAAAGAATTGGTTTGCAATAATTCGGTGTACAACTTCTTATGCAGATGTGTAATCACAGAACCTTCATCCTCCAGTTGACGAAGCACGCCTTTTTTCTCAAAACAGAAAATCAACCGCACATCAAAATGCTTGCTTAACGCGATTGCCAATACAGAAGCAATGGTATCCGCATTAGTGTTCAACATTTTTCCATCTGCATGGGTAAGTGGTGCAAAAACAGGAATTGTATTTTGTTTCAGCAAAAAGTGCAACAAAGCACTATTCACAGAAGCAGGGGTGATATCCCCAACAAATCCATAGTCAATTTCTTTGACAGGACGCTTGGTTGCTTTGATCATATTTCCATCGGCACCTGTAAGCCCCAGGGCATTCGCACCTAATGCTTGTAGCGTAGCAACAATCTGCTTATTTACCAACCCACCGTACACCATTGTTACCAGATCCAGTGTTTTTTCATCGGTGATCCTTCTCCCCTTTACATAATTGGATACAATACCAAGATCATCACCAAGCTTGGTAGCAATTTTACCACCACCATGAATAAGGATTTTGGGCTCGCGAATGGAAGCGAAATCAGAAAGAAATTTTTCCAATAGCGCTGGATCATCCAACACATTGCCACCAATTTTTACAACGAATAATTTATTCATTTTCTATATTTATTCACTTCACTCTAGTCTACGCGTCTGACCGCATCGATTGATCTGACGCCTTCAACAACTCTGCCAACACTGCTTGTGCTGCCCAAACCCGATTGCCCGCTTGTTGAATCACAATACTTCGTTCTCCATCGAGCACGGCATCTTCGATCACCACATTTCTACGAACGGGTAAACAATGCATAATCTTTGCATCGTTGGTATTTTTTAATTTCTCCTCCGTAATCATCCAGGAAGGATCTGAGTTGGTGATTTTTCCATACTCCTTTACGGATGACCAATTCTTTACATACACAAAGTCAGCGCCTTCCAATGCTTTGTCCTGATCATATTCAGTTATGGTTTTTCCAGTAAACCTTGCATCCAATTCATACCCTCCTTGTTCCGGGTGCGTGATTACAAAATCAATCTCTTCCCACTTGTTCATCCAATTCGAAAAAGAATTGGGCACAGCCTGTGGCAATGCCTTCACATGCGGAGCCCAGGTCAGGACTACTTTTGGCTTTCGCTTTTCTTTGAACGTCTCTTCTATCGTTACGCGATCCGCAAGACTTTGCAACGGATGAAGGGTTGCACTTTCCAAACTAATTACCGGTACTCCTGCGTACTTCACGAACTGATTCATTACATGCTCGCTATAATCGGTTTCCCTATCTTGGAGCTGTGGAAACGTTCGCACACCAAGAATATCGAAGTATTGCCCCATTACCGCTGCCGCTTCTTTCACATGCTCGGCTTTGTCCCCATTCATTACAGCTCCATCAACAAACTCCAACTGCCAGCCATCTTTGTCCGCATTGAACACAATTACCTCCATCCCCAAATGAAGGGCGGCTGCCTGTGTGCTGATGCGCGTGCGCATGCTTGGATTTAAAAATACCATCCCTAATTTCTTTCCCTGACCGAGGTGCTTATCGATCATCGGATTTTTTTTATATGCCAATGCTTGTTGTACCAACCCCGCGGGATCGGGTACATCGTCTACTGATAAAAATTTGTTCATCGCAATTCTGTCTCTAGTGCGGTTAATAATAAATCAAGTTCTTCCTGCTTCACGGCAAGGGAAGGCAAAATACGAATTGTATTGGGCTGTGCCGCACCGATGAATATTTTATGCTTTGTCAATAAATTGTTCCGTACTTCTTTATGCGATTCCGGCAGATCTATTCCAATCATCAACCCCCTTCCACGAACCTCTTTAATATTGGGAAGAGTTTTTAGTTTTTCCATCAGGTAATCCCCTAATGTAGTGGCCGATGAGATTAAGTTTTCATTTTCAATAATTTCCAACACCGCCAATCCTGCTGCACACGCAAGGTGATTGCCACCAAAAGTTGTTCCGAGCATCCCGTGCCACGGTTTAAACGCTGGGCTTATCAACACCCCACCAATCGGAAAACCATTGCCCATACCTTTCGCGGTGGTAATCACATCGGGTTTAATTCCCGCATACTGATGTGCAAAGAATTTTCCTGATCGGCCATACCCCGATTGTACTTCATCAAGAATAAGCAGCGAACCATTCGCCTTGCATTGTTTTTCAAGAAACAGTAGAAAAGAATCGGAAGGAAATTGAATTCCGCCAACACCTAAAATTCCTTCAACAATCACGGCGGCAACATCTGTAGTTAGCGCTTTGGTTAATGACTCCTCGTCATTCAACGGAACAAATATGATTTCATGGTTTGCATTGAACGGAGCAACAATTTTCGGATTGTCGGTTGCTGCCACTGCCCCGGAAGTCCTTCCATGAAAAGCTTTCTTGAAAGCAACGATTTTCTTTCTTCCTGTTACAAAAGACGCAAGCTTCAATGCATTTTCGTTTGCTTCTGCACCGGAGTTGCACAAGAACAATTGATAATCAGGGTAACCCGAAATTTCACCTAGCTTTTTCGCAAACTCAACTTGCAATGGATTTTGAACACTGTTGGAATAAAAACCAATCTTGTTCAGTTGATCCGTCAGTCGTTTTACATAATGTGGATGACTATGGCCAACCGAAATGACAGCATGCCCTCCGTATAAATCCAAATACTTTTCGTTCTTATCATCCCAAAGCCAAGAGCCTTGCGCCTTTACTGGGGTGATATTAAATAGCGGATATACATCAAATAGCTCCATAACTAAAAAACAATATTCTTTAAACGTAACCCAGCAGTTTCTTCAAAACCAAACATCAAGTTCATATTTTGAATCGCTTGACCACTTGCTCCTTTAATAAGATTGTCCAGTGCGGAGTGGATTGCCAGTGTATCTCCAACATTTTCTAGTTGAATAATACACTTGTTGGTATTGACAACCTGTTTCATGTCCAATGTTCCGGTTGTCACATGTGTGAACGGATGGTCTTTATAAAACTGTTCGTACAATTCTATTACTTCTTCAAGTGATTGAGAAGATTTTATCATGGAGGTGACAAAAATCCCGCGTGTAAAATCACCGCGCCAGGGAACAAAATTTACAGCACTTTTAAAAGACGGCTGAATCTTTTTTATCGTTTGGTTGATCTCGCCCAAGTGTTGGTGGGAAAGTGTTTTATATGCTGATATATTATTGGCTCGCCACGTAAAATGGGTGGTGTCTTGCAATTTTTGTCCTGCACCTGTTGAGCCAGTAATACCTGTTGTGTAGATATCTCCCAGCAATCCCTTCGCGGCAAGCGGAAGCAGACCCAGTTGTATTGTTGTGGCAAAGCAACCCGGGTTGGCAATGTTGGAAGCAGCTTGAATTTCTTTTTTAAAAATTTCAGGAAGTCCGTAAACAAATGATCTTTCACCTGCCGGCTCACCCAAACGAAAATCATTTCCAAGATCAATGATTTTTGTGTCTTTATTGATGGAAGTTTCTGCGACAAACTTTTTGCTTTCGCCATGCGGCAAACAAAGAAAAAGAACGTCAACATCATCCTGATAGGTCTCGACAAAAACTAAATCAGTTTCGCCAATCAAATCAACATGGAGGTCTGTAATTCTCTTTCCTGCCTGGCTTCGGCTTTGCACAAATGACAATTCAACATTCGGATGATTTAATAACAACCGAACGGTTTCCCCACCTGTGTACCCTGCTCCGCCAATAATGCCTGCTTTTATTTGGCTGTTCATGATTTATTGGATTGGGAATTTGCAATCTGATGATAAATGCTTACCTGATTGCCAAAAATTTTGGTGAACCCTTTTACATCATCACCCGTCCAGCCTAAATTCATTTCACCATACTTTCCGAATTTGGAAGACATTAAATCAAAATCAGATTGAATGCCCAAAACTTGGTAACGGTATGGATACAATTGAATATTTACACTTCCTGTAACATGGTTTTGTGAACTGATCAGAAAGGCTTCCATATCGCGCATGATCGGATCTAAGTATTGTCCTTCGTGCAACCAGTTGCCATAGAATTGTGCGAGTTGGTCTTTCCAGGAAAGTTGCCATTTGCTCAACACATGTTTTTCCAGTGCATGATGCGCTTTTATAATCAACACAGGCGCGGCAGCTTCAAAACCAACACGTCCTTTTATACCAATAATGGTATCGCCCACATGCACATCGCGACCAATTCCAAACGGACCTGCGATTTTCTCAAGGTAACTAATGGCTTCGGTAGGATGTGAAAAAGTATTATCGTTAATACCCGCTAATTCTCCTTTCACAAAATGCAGTTCAACTTTCTCTGATTCTGTTTTGGTCACTTGTGTTGGCCAGGCTTCTTCCGGAAGCATCCCAAGCGAATTCAAGGTCTCCTTACCTCCTACCGAGGTTCCCCAGATTCCTTTGTTGATGCTATACTGCGCTTTCTCGAAATTCATTTCCACGCCTTTCGATTTCAGATAGCTGATTTCTTCTTCGCGTGATAGTTTCATATCACGAATGGGTGTGATGATCTCCATACCGGGAATTAAGATATTAAAGATCATATCGAACCGAACCTGATCATTTCCTGCACCAGTACTTCCGTGCGCCACTGCATCCGCATTTAATTCTTTAGCATAGTTAGCCACCGCCAATGCCTGCGACATGCGCTCCGCACTTACACTCAAGGGATACGCACCATTCTTCAACACATTGCCATACACCAAAAAGCGAATTACTTTTTCATAATAGTTTTTGGTTTCATCTACTGCAACATGCGAAGCAACTCCCAAATTTTTTGCGTGTTTCTCAATCCGCTGCAATTCTTCAGTTGAAAACCCACCGGTATTCACAGCAATGGTATGAACTTCATACCCTTTGTCCTCGCTCAGATATTTGACACAATACGTAGTGTCCAATCCTCCACTAAAGGCAACAACAACTTTCTTTTTCATCTACTAATAATTACCAAAAAAATATTCCAAACAATGAATTCTTTTTTTCAGGTGCAGCAACACCATTGGCCATTTGCTTACGTGAACGAAGTAAGACATATTTCTTAAACTTCACCCAGCGGTCAAACAACTTCAAGTTACCTTTAAACTCACGTTTCTTTTTTCGTTTTCCTTTTTTCGGATCAGCAACAGGAATGATCGATGGCATAGGAGCGGTTACAACTTCTTTTGCCGGATCAAAAAGCATGGCTGTACAAATGCAATTCTTCCTTTCTTTCATTGTAAGGATATCGAAATTGACACAACTCCTGCATCCCTTCCAGAACTCTTCATCCGTAGTCAATTCAGAATACGTAACTGGTTTGTAGCCCAAGCTTGAATTAATCTTCATTACCGCCAATCCTGTGGTAAGCCCAAAAATTTTGGAGTTGGGATATTTCTTCCTGCTTAAGTCAAAGACTTTGCTTTTGATTTCTTTAGCAACACCTGTCGAGCGGAATGCAGGCGAAACAATCAGTCCGGAGTTTGCCACAAATTTCTCGTGGTCCCACACTTCGATGTAGCAGAAGCCAACCCAGGTTCCATCCTGTGTAACCGCGATGACGGATTTTCCTTCCTCCATCTTCCGCGCTACATACTCAGGCGAGCGTTGGGCGATTCCGGTGCCACGTGCTTTGGCCGATTCTTCCATTTCTTTGGTAATAGTCTCGGCATATTTGATGTCGTCAGCTGTTGCCAGTCTGACAATGATGTCTGTATTCACAATAAATAAAATTAAAATGTAGTAAATGATAATGGATGCTTTATGAAAGCAGAAGCCGTTGATCCTTGATCAATGGTCAAATCATCAAGAAATGAGATTATATCAAATACGTGCCGGTCGGCATCGCCTGGTCACCTTGCAGGCAGCAGAAAGGTAGTGGGCCTTAGTAGAATGGTATGCGGATAAAACCGCGAGGGTGAACAATGTTTTCAATTTCTTTACTTCAATTAGAGTTTACAAAAAAGAGCATTCAGTTGTATTTAGTTTCTTACTAATCGTAAAATTAATGGATAAAGTTTCTTTTTTAAAAGAAAACTGCCCAGTAATATCAAATTATTTTACCTAACAAAGGTTTGTAGGGAAATCCTTTTCAAGGATTATACACAAAGGTAAGTACAGGATTCGCATGGTAATCCCACGGAACGCCATTGATGGAAATAGCAGAAATGCGTTCATACGTTGCGCATTGTTCCTTTTGCTTCGTGTAGGAAAGGTCGAGCTCAACAAATGACTGGTTGATGATGTCGATTGAATAATCATTATCAGGAGCAACATTCATAACGAAAACTCCCCGGCTATAATCCGCATAGGGATTCATCGCCTCGGCTTTCGCGCCTTCGCGATAGTACCAAATCACATTTGAAGGAAGTGTATTTGACAGGAGGACATTTTCACCAGCCTGATCGAGAATTATGAATTCAAGATAAGGAACAATTTCATCGTCTGTAGTTTCATACATACAACAACCACTTGCCCAGCCGAGCAAGTTGATACCTACACTGAGTGTGGCAAGGTACTTTAAAAATCCGGACATGGAATAATCATTTTATCCCGTGGAGGTTTTCTCGGATCGCGCATCGGCCAGGTGTAGACCAGGCTAAACTCATGCGCGCCTCCGCTGCCAATTCCTAATTGTGAAATGGTATAGTCGAAGCTATACCCAATGTTGATCGCATCTTTGCTGCCTAACTTTGTAAAGCCTACCAACAAAACAATAGACTCGTTGTTCACAAAGCCATTCAATGTTTTAAAAGGGACTCCGCGGTACCACGTTCCGAGTACAATTGGCTCGAACGTAAAATACATCCCCAAATCCAGCTGATCAAAATTTCCCTGGTGCTTGTACTGGAATGCAGGCGCAATACTTCGCTCAGCATTACGCGCATACACGCCACTGCCGACAACACCCGGCTTCATGTAAAATTTAAAACCACCGTGGAATGAAAGTTTAATCGGAAGCTTGCTGCTTTCCCCTATCAACGATTGATTCGGTTGGTTAAGGTGATGGGCAGCCACTCCCAACCATGCGTTTTTGGTATACAACAAACCGCCTACGGAAAGGTCAACAAATGTTTTGCTGCCTTGCGAATTTAAAATTTCTTGCGTTGGTTGAACAACATCTCCGTTGCCATCAAACTGATCGCCAAAAGTTAGTTTATCAAAATTGATATCCCGATTGTAGACACCCACCTGAAAACCCGGGCGGAACCCAAGATAATCAGTAATTGAAAGGTCATAGGAGTATTGAAGTGCAAGACTAATCGAGCGAAGCCCGGCCAATCCCTCAACATCGCGAGAGATCAAAACACCAACACCACTATTATAATCTTCAAAGAAATAATCGCCATATACAGACATGGTGGTGAAGTTCGCATCGATGGCCGGCCACTGGTTGCGGTAATTCATTCCCGCACGTGCTTGCCCGGTTGATCCGGCAAAAGCAGGATTCAAATACAACGGAGCTGCATAAAATTGAGAGAATTGCGGATCCTGCGCAGTTACCGATTCTTGCAGCGCTAGTATTAACGTGATAATGATGAATAATTTTCTAAACATCCAATTTGGGGGATTTTACACAAGTCAGTAAAAGCAAAGTAAGTGATAATTCAATTTTAATAAAACCACTTCACGCAAATATGCTGCTTTTCGGGTACTTAACGTTAATTTCTATCAAATTGTATACTTTCGTGGAACTTGGGCGTTTTACGATTGATTAATTAGTTTACGTGCAGTAAGTTGTACAGGATTTTTTATAGAAATGATTAGAAAACAACCACACATTTTTAAAGCCCTTGCGCTTTTCGTCTTGAGCATTTGTGCTACCCCGCTGTTTGCACAAAATTTTTCATCACATAACTGGTATTTCGGAAGTAGTAATCAAGGACTACGGTTTAGCCGATCTGATAATACCGCTAGTCTGGTAACGAACCAGGCCACTCCATTTGGTACAGGCGGAAGTGCAGTAGCTTCCAATCCTATTAATGGGGATTTGTTTTTCTATACAGATGGAAACCGTGTATTTGATTTAAACCATGCCCAAATGCCGAATGGGTTTGGACTGAATGGTACAACTGGAAATAACCAGCCCGTTGCGTTATCAGCAGTTCCGGGCACACCAAATCAATACTATATTTTCACCAATAATGCAGGAACCATTTTTGTCACGACCGTGGATATGACACAATTTGGAAATGCAGCCTTTCCTGAACCGGCTTTCGGTGATGTGACCACAAAAAATGTAGCAGTAGGACTTGCGGGAAGAGCACAAGGAATGATCACCATCCCTCACGATAATGGTATTGATTACTGGTTGATCACGCAAGAAAGTGGAACACCTAATTATACGGTAACATTGATTGATGCCACTGCAACATTCCCAAGTACAACCTTTGCGGGATTAGGATTCGATATTAACGCAGCAAACATTTCCTATCACCCCGGTACCAGCCGCCTGGCAATATCCCCAACCAGTCCGAATACGGGTGTGGTGATTTTGGATTTTGACAATACTACAGGGGTATTAACTCCCAATCAAGTTGTGTCAAACTCTGGTATACCCAGCACAGTTGCTCCTGCCTATTATGATACAGAATGGAGTGCTAACGGTCAATACCTTTACTTATCAAGACATGGTGGCGGTGCAATTCAGGCGGATGTTTTGCAATTCGATTTATTAAACCCTGCCACTACACTCGCTTCTGTTTTACCTCAGCCCAATTCAATCTTTAGAAGTTATGGTTTGCAAATGGCTCCCGATACTACCATTTATCATTTGTACCAGGCAATTAATGGAGGTCCATTCCTACTCGGACAAATTAGTGATACAGATTCCATTGCCGCGGATGTGATCTACACACCTGTTGCATTCGCAGGAAATTTTAACGCGACCCAATTTCCTTCTTTTCTTCCGCGAATGGATCAGGATATTGTAGTGAGTTTTACAACCGTTGGTAATTGTGCCAACGTACCTACTTCATTTTTCCCAACCGTTACCCCTGCTGCTGATAGTCTGGTTTGGAGTTTTGGTGACGGCAATGGTTCAAGCGATTGGAGCCCGGTGTACACATACGAAAGTGGTGGTGCCTTTAATGTTTCCGTAACTGCCTTTCTTAATGGACAAGCGAGTACACCGTTTATCCAACCAGTGAACATTACGCAGTTTGATTTACAAATCAGTTTGGTACAAGATACCACCGCGTGTAGTTGTGAACTTCCCTTTCCTAAAGCTACTCCACCTCCGCCAAGTTGCGGCACTTTTCAGGTAACGGCACAGGTAGATGGCGGTACTCCGGTTTCAACACAATGGTTTGGTCCATCAGGAATACTGTTAACACAAACAACCACAACCTTGTCACCGGATTCAGCAGGTTATTATTACATTGTTGTAACCGATGCAACCGGGTGTTCTGCGTATGCAGGAGTAAACATTAAAGAATATGATATCCAGGATCAGCGCGCCAACATCTGGTTTTTTGGAAACCGGGCGGGTATCGATTTTAACCCATTGCCCGATGGACCTGCTGTGCCGATCTCGAATAACGTAATGAATACACCAGAAGGAACTTCCACTATTTCTGACCGCAATGGACAAGTAATCTTTTTTACGGATGGCGAAACGGTCTGGGATCGAAACGAGACGGTTATCGGAACGGGTATTGGTGGGGAACAAGGTGCTACTCAATCGGTAATTATTGTTCCCGTACCGGGCGATGAAACGCTGTATTATATTTTTACAACACAACAGGTTCATGGATCCAACACCTATGAAGCCAGTTACTCTCTTTTTGACCTGAAAGAAAATAATGGAACTGGCGGACTTGTTGAACAAAATGTGCTACTCTTTTCAAGAAGCACGGAGCGTGTGGTCAGCAATGGCAACTGGGTTATCTTCCATGAGTATGGTAACAACAGTTTCAGGGCCTATCAGGTTACTTCGTTGGGAATTGGCAATCCGGTAATTTCATCTATCGGCTCAGACCACATGCTCGACAACGAAGAAAATGGTCAAGGCTATATGCGGCTTGGCGCAGGAAGGCAACTCGCGGTGGCATTGCCGGGTGCTTCCAACACCATCGAGCTTTTTGATTTTGTGGATTCCACCGGTATGGTGGTGAACTATCGCCCTATAGTTCTTTCAGCCGCATCACCATCAGTATATGGTATAGAATTCTCGCCTGGTGGTGGGAAGTTATTTGCTTCAGTGGGAAATCAAATTTTTGAACTTGCGTATGATTCAGCCACCATGACGTATATCGAACGGCCTGAACTTCAGCCTTATTTTACAGGCCCCAATCAAATTGGTGCCATACAAACGGGACCAGACGGACAAATCTATTTCGCTATTGATGGTAGTACGACATTGGGTACTATAAATGCAATTGAAACAAATGATATACCCTCTACCTTTAATGCAACAGGATTTGCATTGGAAGCTGGCACGAATAGTAACCTTGGCTTGCCGAACTTTACACAAATCATTATCGATCCGATACAATCCCCTGGTGTATTTGCAGTGGGTGAATGTTTGGGTTCGCCTACACAATTTTTTGCAACAGGAAAAGATTCAAACATTGATATGTTCGATTGGAATTTTGGTGATGGTTCTCCAATACTTTTTGATGGTGGACCGCAAGTCAGCCATACGTATGCAACACCTGGAGTTTACACTGTCTCGGTAACTATCTACAACAAGTGTGAACCGAAACCAGCGGGTATACCAGGTAGTCCTTTTACCATACAGGTTGAAATCTTTGATGTTCCACCCGATCCAAGTCATGCGGTTTCATTGTGTAACGATTTTGTTACGTTGGATGCAAATCTATCTGCCACACCAGACTTAACGTATTTGTGGTCAACCGGAGAGACAACACAAACCATTGATGTTACACAAATCGGTTTCTATACGGTTACTGTTACCAATGCGAATGGTTGTTCTACCACCGGAAGTGTTGATGTATATCCATCGCTCACCGTCATTGATCTTGGCCCGGACATTACCACCTGCGCAGGCCCCAATGAACCGGGTGTGGTTTTAAATACAGGCATCAATTCTCCGAACCATGTTTGGGAATTGAATGGTGTTCCGATTGGCGGAAATACAGGACCAACACAATTTGCGGATTTTACTACAGCAGGTACTTTTACATATAGTGTAATATTCACCAATCCTGTAAATAATTGCATTACGCAAGATGAAGTAACCTTTACGCTGATTCAATCACCCATTATTAGTAATCCTATCCTTACCGATCCAGCAGCATGTGGCGCCAACGGACAAATTGAATTTAGTATTACCTCTCCTTCAAGCTTGTTTACTTACACCGTAACCGGACAAGCCGGAGTGGTTGGTTCTGCTTTTGATGTCTTGCCAGGAGTAAATCAAATTATAGCCGCACCAGCAGGATCATATGCAATCGCTGTTTTTGATCAGGTGTCTAATTGTAGTGTGTTGGAATTCCCGGTTATTCTCAATGACATTGCTTTTACGGTAATTACTCCAGCCCCTCAAGAAATTTGTATACCCACCAGTGTAGTTATAACAACTTCAAATCCAGCGTTATCTGGAACGTATCAAATATTTGACGCTTCCAATACATTAATTGTAAACACAACACCCTTTACTGGTGGGAGTATAACAACCCCACTACTGCCTGTTGGAGTTTACACAGCTGTTGTAACCGCTGCGGGTTGTACCGCTTCAGAAATTATTACGTTAGACCAAGCGTTACAACCTGTTATTACTATTGATGATGCGCAACTTTGTACAACCAGTGAATTAACTGCGTCCGCAGCAGGCTCAACATTTACTTGGAGCAGTATACCGGCCGGGGGGATTTTATCGGGTGCAACCACGCAAACGGTTACATTGGCAAATGGCACGTGGGAGTTAACGGTAATTGCTGATGATGGCATTTGTCCAAATACCGAAACGATAACCGTTACGGTAGACAATGCTACTCCTGATTTTGAACAAAGCAATGAATGTAGTGACCAAGTGACGCTTACAGCATCACCAACCGGCCCTTACTTTTATAATTGGACTGGCCCGATCAATGGAACAGGTGCAGTACTCACCACAACTGTTCCCGGAAATTATTCACTCACGATTACAAATTTTGCTTCCGGATGTCCAGCGTCTCCTCCAGTTCAAAAAACTGTGGCAATCTCAGGAACATTGGACGTAAATCTAATGCCTGTTACAGCTTGTGAAGGATCTGATTTTACACTGACTGCCGATCCATCACGGGCGGTCACTACCTTTCAATGGTTCTTTAATGGAAATGCAATAGGTGGTAATACTCCAAGCATTGTTGATAATCGGTCCGGGGAATATCGTGTCAACGTAATCAACGGGAATTGTTCCGCACAACGAATTGCAAACATAACACTCTCACCAACCACGCCAGGAAGTTTAAATAGTCGCTATATCATTTGTGACGATCCTGCCAATACGGACCCGAGTACCAATACGGTAGTATTGGATGCAGGCGGTGGATTTATCAGTTATGAATGGCAAGATATTAACGGTAACATATTGGGTACTGACCGAACATTACCCGTAATGCAATCCGGTGAATATTTTGTGGACCTCATCAATGGCTTCAATTGCCCAAGTGCAGACCAAACGGTAGTTGATCCTGAATGTAATCCAAAAATCACAGGACCAAATGCATTCCGCCCGGACGGATCTGCTAATCCTGAATTCTTCTTATACACGTTCTTTATCTCTGATGAAGATTTCCAAATCTTTATTTTCAACCGCTGGGGCGAAATGGTTTTTGAATCACCGGATCGAAATTTCAGGTGGAATGGTGGGGTGAACAATTCACGTGGCAAGCCTGTTCCTTCTGGTACGTACTCGTATGTTGTGAAATATAAGAGCTCGTATCGGCCAGAAAGAGGTGTGCAGGAAACGCGGGGTGGGGTTGTCGTCCTTCGGTAGTTGAAATTTAGAGGTTACTGGTTGCAGGTTTCAGGTTGCCAGTGGCATTCGAATAATTTAACGTGTAACTTGAAACCTTTAACATGAAAAAATAAAATAAATTATGAAAGCACTACGAATTCCATTATTACTACTCTTTATAATCTTCTTTGTCGAAAAAACAGAAGCACAAATCATTAAAACTTCTTTAACCGTTTCCGTGCTGGATGATTTGGGCAATCCGGTGCAAGGCGCCACCATTCAATTGTTTGCAAATGAAGAAGACTATTTGAAAGAACAGAACGTTGTAGCTGAGGGAGTTACAGAAGGAAATAAAGGTCAATTTAAATTCAAAGACATTGATGCGATTGCCTACTATGTGATCGTTAGAAAAGACGATATGGACAACAGTGGTGGTGGGGAAAAAATTGCCAAGCTGGAAGAAAAGAAGATCAATAAAGTGAATATTATAATTCAATAAATGGATATCACGTGGAGAAATATGGATATGAGTGGGCGGAGGTTTAATTTCGAAACCTGCAATCAGGTGTTGGGAAAACTGACACTCTTTGGACCTTTCCAGTCAAGTGCTCATTATTTTACTTCGCATGGCGGAATTCGGTTCAATAAAAAGGGCGGCCCCTGGCCCAACCGTATGGAGTTGGAAAAAAATGGACAAACCATAGGAACCATTATTTTCCGCCTTTATAAATCACCCATGCTCGTCCTTAAAAATGGCAAGAAATTCTTTCTCAAGTCAAACCTGATGGGTAGAAACTTAAAATGGGTCAATTCCCGAAAGAACCCAGTCGTTTGCTACACCGATCCTACATTGAAGTCAATGGGGCGCGGATTGATCACCACGGATGAAAAACTCACACAGGAAGAATCCGAAATATTGATTAGCACGGGCCTGGTGGCGCGAAATTATTTTGTTCACAAGCTTTCCATGACGGCCTTCTTTGTTGGGTTTACTTTATTGAGTTTATCAAAATTGATATCCTAGTTTGACGCGGAGCCTATTTCTCGATCAACTTAAGGATTACAAGACATCGTATTCAGAAGAAGCACTATTCGTTGATCAATTCTTAACGCTTCTTCAACATCCAGATGCGTATCAACGCCATCACCTTCCCGGACACATTACCGGCTCTTCATGGATCGTAGACCCTGAACACCAGGCAGCATTGTTATTGCACCATGGTAAATTAAACAAATGGCTCCAGCCCGGTGGACATTCCGATGGTGATGAAAATACATTGGTCGTTGCAATACGGGAAGCTCAGGAAGAAACCGGGGTTTTGAATTTCAAAATACCATCCGAAAGAATCTTTGATCTGGATATCCATCCGATTCCTGAACGGAAAGACATGCCTGCACATTTTCATTACGATGTACGTTTTCTTTTTTACGCATCAACAAAGGATGCTATTATCGTGAGCGAAGAGTCACATGACGTGAAGTGGATTCCCTTCGAAGACATTGCCCAGAAGTCAGGTGACAACAAATCTCTTTTGAGGATGCTGGAGAAGACGGAAAGATTTAAGAATTAAGATTTAAGATGTCTTAAATCTCAAATCAACACATCTTAAATCTTTAAATTATAAATTACTTCGAACTGATCAACATCAATCCAAAACCAATCACCACCATCCAAAAGCGCATATAATTTATGGCGGGAATAGAAATAACATGAAGTTCGATTAGTACCGCTAACAATACCAAAAGAACAGCGATAATACGAAGGACAGAACGGGTTTTATTACT
>JBGTGG010000128.1:0-3889 GCA_041746855.1 Cyclobacteriaceae bacterium
GGTACGTGTTCAGAAAAAATTAAGCAGTGGCCATGGCCTTGCTGGCCTTTCTGTAAATAAAAGAATGATAGATATGCCTGCGAGCAAACCGATCGGGAGTATCTGAATTGACTAGTTTGAGATACGTGTTCCTTGGGATTCCAAAATATTCATAACTGCTTCCATCAGCAAAATCCACTTCCAGAGTTTGGTTCTTGTAACGGAAATCTATAATCCGGGAGGTGGTTATCGCGGCTGTATACTGCTCTACCTGAAGGGCATGCGTTTCCGGGGAAATACTTACCAGAAGATGGTAGGCTTCAATAAACTCCTTGCTTTTTTCCTCAGCTTCTAATTTGGCAGCTTCATTTCCCGCAAACTTATCAGGATGCCAATCCTTCATTAAAGAGCGGTAAAGCGCTTTTAGCTCGGCCAGCGTCACTTCCTTCTCCACTCCCAACAGCTTTCTGGACTCAATAATTTTCTTCATCTGGTAATAATTGTCATTTAATGGGCGCAAAAGTAAGCGAATTCCACGAAAGTCTTGCGAAGCAAGTAAAATAAGCTGTAACCCTGACAGCCGAAGGTGGGTCTAACCACAAAAAAAACAAACGTATGTTCCTCAACTACCTGCGCATTGCCTTTCGAAATATCTGGCACAACAAGACCATATCCTTTATTAATTTTTTCGGATTAGCCATCAGCATGTCCGTTTGCCTCATCCTGATTTTTATTGTTGCCGACCAATACAGCTATGATAATTACCACACCAACAAAGACCGGATCTATCGGGTTATTACCGATCGTACTGAACTCAAAGAGCGCATTTGGTCGACAGCTACAACAGCATATCCGTTGGAAAATATAGTTGGCGAACATCAGGGCGTAGAAAAAACGGTGTCTATAAAAAGAAGGTTTGCCGGTGTCGCTGGGTGGAAAGAACAGGAAATTCCTTTTCGTGGGTATTATACCAATTCAAATTTCCTATCTGTTTTTGATTTCCCACTGGAAAAAGGGAATCCAAAAGAAGCCCTTTCCCTCCCCAACTCCATCGTGCTGACAAAAGCATTGGCCACCAAAATTTTTGGTGACGTAAATCCCATCAACGAAGTAATCAACGTGGAAGAAATGGGTGAGTTTATCGTAACCGGTGTACTGGCCGAACTTCCGGGCAAAACCCATTTTGATTTTGAAGCACTTTCCTCCACTCAATTTCTTGAAGGGCTAGCCGCACGCGATACTACTGTGTATACTGGTTTTGATGACTGGAATAACATCTACGATAGTTATATCTATGTGCTCTTAAAAAATGGCACTGATCCTAACGACTTTACCCATCTTTTTTCAGATGCAGCTGACAGCCATTATGATCCTGAAGGGGAATTTGAATATGAATTTAAACTACAAGCCCTTACAGGCATCACCCCGGGGCCCTTGTTGAGCAACACCACTGGATTTGGTCTTCCCTACTTCATCATCTACACGCTATTAGGTATCGCCCTCATTGTACTGGGATCAGCGTGTTTCAATTACGCAAACTTGACCACAGCAAGGGCCATCAACCGTGCTAAAGAAATTGGCGTGCGAAAAATTGTAGGTGCTAAAAACCGCCACATGTTTGCACAATTCATGATGGAAGCACTCATCATCTCCCTGATTGCATTTTTTTTCGCTGATCAAATGGTACGTTTCATTATGCCGAAGATGAATGGATTTTTTCTAACAATGGGCGCACCGGTTGCCTTTGACAAGACACCCGGCTTGTACCTGTGGTTTTTCCTGTTCTCCATTCTTGCCGGATTGATGGCTGGCGTTATTCCTGCAGTGTTCTTTGCCGCAACCAACCCGTTACACGCATTAAAGAAAACCATCCAACTCGACAAGCTTGGAAAAAGGATCGGGTTTCAGCGTTTTGATATGCGAAAGATATTGGTGGTTGTCCAATTTTCAGTCACCATCTTTTTTGTAATCACCATCATCACTGTTTACCAACAAAGTAAATTCGTATTGAACACGGACCATGGTTTCAAGACAGAGGGAATTTTAACTGTGAAACTGCAAGGTGTCCCCATTGAAAAAATCAAACCCGGTTTTGAATCACTATCGAACGTAAAAGTTGTAGCGGCTGCAACGCATTTGCCTGCGCTCGGAACAAACCATACGGGTGCGGTAAAAATCGCTGAAGAACAAGAGCCCGTTACAGTAAGCTATTTTGGTGTGGATGACCAGTATATCAGTTCGATGGGACTAACACTTCTCGCGGGCAAAAATTTTCCGGAAGATGTTCCCACAGAAGAACACTCCATTATCATCAATGAAAAAGCTGCGAAGCGTTTCGGTTGGGCTGATCCACAGGAAGCGATTGGACAGGTCATTGACTTCAATGACAAACACCTCACGATCATTGGTGTGATAAAAGACTTTCATTATGAACGGCTTGATGAAGAAATAGGGCCCATGGCACTGCGGTTTCAACCACAAAATGTGAATACAGTCATCGTGTCCATCCATGCCGATCAGGCGAAGGAAACCATAGCACAATTGGAAACTGTGTGGAAAGAAACAACCAACCGGCCTTTTGAATATGCCTTTTATGAAGATGAACTACGGTTGAGCTACGGTTTCTTTGAAGCAATTGTCATGATCCTGGGATATGTTACGTTGATTGTTTTATCGATCGCGTGCCTTGGTTTGTTGGGAATGGTGATGTATCACATACAAAACAAAACAAAAGAAATAGGCATTCGTAAAACGTTGGGTGCGCACGCCCTGAATATTTTATCAACTATTGGAAAGAGTTTTTTTATACTGATTTTGATTGCCTATGCGATTGGTGGAGCATTAGCGTATGTTGTCAACAACAGTTGGTTGCAATTAAACGAGTACCATGTTGACTTTGGGTTACTAACCATCGCTTTAGGATTTGCAGTAGTGTTGGCCATTGTTGCCATCACGATAGGATCACAATTCTATAAAGCCATGAACTTGAACCCGGTGGAGTCGTTGAAGAATGAGTAAGGGTTTTATGTGTTTCTTGAGAGCTGCCTAAAAAAATGTCACATTTAATATATTTATCTCTAGTACTGGATAGATTTCAAAACTAAATTAATGATCTTATTACAATCAGTTTCTTGATTATTAGATAGGACGGTAATTCCAATTTTTTGGTTGACCAAAAGTACCATTAACGAGCTGTAGCCTAAATCCAAGCCATCATGAAAATAGATTTTTCCTGCATTTGTTTCTTTTACAAACCAACCTAAAGATTTGAACCCATCCTCCTTGGTGTCTATTAATGGGGATGTGAAACTCGTATAGTTAATCTCGGAAAGAGGTTTGAAAGTATTATAGCTGCCCTGATTCAAGTGAAATATCATCCAGTGATTAAGGTCACCAATTGATGTAAACAAATTTCCGCTAGGCGTGAATCTTCGATCATGGGGGAATCTTTCACTTTTCTGAAAAGGCATTCCTGTGTGAGGCTGGGTCAGATGGCTTTCCTCGAATTCATTTATATCATACGATGTATTGAACATCTCTAACGGTTGAAAAATGAATGTTTGCATGTAATTCTCGAATGACATATTCGTCACACTAGATATGACTTCACCTAATATTTCATAGCCCACATTACTATACGAATATTTTTTTCCTGGTTTGAATTTTAACTTTAGATTTTTCAGTGACACGATATGATTCTTAAGGGCGTCATTTGAGAGATCAGGATTTAAATACTTATAAACATCGGGATGACTTACACTTGGCAAACCTGATGTATGTGTGAGTAACTGCTCGATTGTAATTTGATCACTGTATTTAGAATCAACTATGAAATGTGGAATATAATTTATTACTCCATCTTCCAATTTGATCTTTTCTTCCTGAACCAGTGTCATTACCGACAAAGAAG
>JBGTGG010000129.1:0-1658 GCA_041746855.1 Cyclobacteriaceae bacterium
GGGGCTATAATTATCCACTCTCAGAAATTGGTGTGCCGTTTATTTTTATGAATGCTACTTCCACTGTGCGTGATATGGTGACGATCCTGCATGAAGGCGGACATGCGATCCACAACTTTGTAACACGTGATTTGGAATTGAATGATTTTAAATCTACACCTTCCGAAGTTGCCGAGCTTGCTTCCATGTCGATGGAATTGATTTCGATGGACCACTGGGATGTATATTTTGATAATGAAGATGACCTAAAACGTGCCAAGCGCGAACACCTCGAAGATATTATTGAAACCCTTCCGTGGATTGCGACCATCGATCACTTCCAGCATTGGCTTTATGAAAATCCAACGCATACACTGGAAGAAAGAAGACAAGAATGGAATAAAATCCTTTCCACCTATTCCGATACCATTACCGATTGGTCGGGATTACAGGACGTAAAAGATTACACCTGGCAGAAGCAATTGCATTTGTATGAAGTTCCATTTTACTACATCGAGTATGGGATGGCACAATTAGGTGCGATTGCCGTGTGGCGGAATTTCAGGAAGGATAATAAGAAGGGATTGGAAGGGTATCTCAATGCATTGAAGCTAGGATATAAAAAATCAATCCCGGAAATTTATGCAGCAGCGAGAATCAAATTTGATTTTAGTAGTGGTTATGTGAAGGAGTTGATTGATTTTGTTCGCGAAGAGCTGAATGCAATTGACTAATTGCTGATTTGATAATTTCAAATTACGGAACAACTGTTGACAGGTGGAAACACCTGCCAACACAAAAATTTAAAGGGATCATGAACGGTTTAAATATACCATTCATTTTCGCATTTTTTACACTTAACAAGTTGAGTTCCTAAACTTAATAGCTTTCTAAGGAAAGATAAATCTTTTACTATTTCAACATTGGGAAGATTGGCTTTACATCTATTGCAACTAAATTTTCCGAAAGCTACTTTCGATTTTAAATACTTCTGAAATTGACTAATAATTTTTTCAACGTTTTCAATTTCTGAGCTATCAATATACACTTGATAGATGCCATAATCACCTTCTCCGGATGTCATTCCCCCACGATTAGCACTTATTCCTGAGGAATTTAATTGTCGAACTAATTCTGTTGCTTCTTCTTCGGATAGAAATTGATAGATGGAGACCTCACTCATAGCTTAAAAATAAAAAAAACCCCCGGAATTTTTTCCAGGGTTTTTCACTAATTAGAAATCATGATAGTCCGTAAAGATACCTAACTGACAGAAGCTGTCTAAGCTATTGGTGACCTTGTTTGAAAAAGACAGGTGTTATGAATCTAATAGAGTTTATAAAGCATTTCCCCAACGAGGAATCATGCCGGGCACATTTTCGGGACTATCGTTTGAAGAAAGGAGTGGTATGTAAAAAGTGTGGCCATCCATCCCATTATTGGCTTGCTGGCAAGGAGCAATTTGAGTGCAAGCAATGTGGTTTTCGAACCACCTTGCGAAGTGGCACTATTCTACAGAGCAGCAAGCTTTCGTTTTCGTACTGGTACATTGCCATGCACTTGATGAGTTCAACAAAAAAAGGTTTTTCTGCGCACGAGTTAAGGCGGCAGTTGGGGCATAAGCGATATGAACCTATATGGTTGATGATGAAAAAAATACGTGCACATATGGGCAGAGA
>JBGTGG010000130.1:0-28388 GCA_041746855.1 Cyclobacteriaceae bacterium
TTATAAACGGTCAACCCAATTTTGAAAACTTAAAACCATACATGCCGAAAGGTCTTGATCTGAAACAGTTGGGAAATTTCATGAATCAGACTTTCTCAGGAAGGTTAAATGAAGAAAAAATTGCGCCCATTCGCGATATGTGGAAAGGCAAAATTGTGTTAAAAGGCGTAGCGAGTGAAGAAGATACAGAGAAGGCGATAAAACTTGGTTTGGATGGAATTATAGTTTCCAATCATGGTGGTCGCCAATTGGATGCCGGGGAAGCAACCATCAAACCGTTGGCTACAATTGCTGAAAAATACGGAACACAGATTAAGGTAATGATGGACAGCGGAATTCGTTCCGGGCCCGACATTGCGCGGTCGCTGGCATCCGGGGCTGCTTTTACATTTTTAGGCCGAACGTTTATGTACAGTGTGGCCGCACTTGGAAACCGGGGAGGCCAACATGCCATTGCGTTGTTAAAAACTCAGCTTCAACAAGTTATGGAACAGGTGTGTGCCGCAAAAGTCAATGACCTTCCAGAATTTCTCGCAAAGAAGTAAGAATTCATCGCTTTTTTTTGCCTTTTGTCATGCTGAAATCCTCATTTTATAAAATTAAATAGAGGAGTTTGCGTTTTGTGCATATCTTCGATATAGGATGGTGAATTCTACCCTTCTACCTTTACTAAAAACCTAAATGACGATAACCATAAAAAAATTACTGCTTGCAGATGATGATGTTGATGATTGCCTTTTTTTTAAGGAGGCATTGGATGAACTGCAACTGGCCGTTAATTTAATTACCGCGAATGATGGCGAAGAATTAATGAATTTGTTGAACCGGATATCCTCCAGCCTTCCAGATGTGCTTTTCCTGGATTTAAATATGCCCCGCAAGAATGGTTTTGACTGCCTGATGGAAATCAAAAGCAATAAAAAGTTCGAGTTACTGCCCGTGATCATATTTTCAACTTCTTACGATGGGGACGTTGTGAATAAGCTATATGAGGCGGGGGCACACTACTATATCCGAAAGCCGAGTGAATTTTCCAATATTAAAAAATTTATACTCAAGGCATTAAACTTACTTTCATCCAGTAATAGCAAGCCATCCCTGGATGGTTTTGTGATCAACAGCTGATTTCTTGTTAAGAAGGTGGGAATATCACCCATTGTTCATCCCTATTCGTGGAAATGAAGAAGTAGTTTTTGAATACCTTTGCAGGAACCGGGAGACGGATCAGAAACCCGGGAATTAAATTTTCAGGTTATGAAGAAAATCGTGGCGAAAAGTTTTGTGTTGTTCATACTGATATTTAGTCTTTCCTTTCTATTCATCGGATGTTATAAACAGGAAAACGAACAACTTCAATCTAAAGTAGATTCGTTGCAACATGAATTGCACTCCAGCCAGAGAATTGTCATGCAGCTAGGGGAAATTGATGCGTTGATGGATTCTATTGATGCTTCTCGGAGGGTTTTGCGTACCAATGTTGTGGAAGGTACTTCATACAAAAATTACATGAACCGATTGCGGGACTTGAATGCCTATATTAAGGATGTACAAGTTAAAATAGATGAATTGGAGAATACAGCCAAAACAGTAGCAGGGCTCCATTCTTCATTACGAAAGTTAAGAACGGACCTGAATTTTCGAACCCAGGAAATATCCGCTCTTAAGCTAGAAGTTTCAAAATTCAGAAATGCAAATGACTCCATGGCACTTGCCATTGCCCAACGTGATTCTTCGTTGATGGCCAAAGATGAATTGATTAAAGTAAACGAAGCTATTATTGCTTCGATCGAAACCTCTATGCATGATACAAATGAAGCCAGCAAGCTAAAGATGGCAGAGCTGTATTACAATCAGGCAAAGACACAGGAGGAAGTAGGGGCGCGCACAAATTTTGCCCCACGCAAAAAAAAGGAAGCACTAAAGGATGCCCTTGAGCTGTATAAAATTGCCTTGTCGTTGGGCAAAAAGGAAGCACAGGAACGAATTGATATCCTTGAAAAGGAATTGGGCTAGTAAATCAAACCCAATGCTATTGTGCAGTTTTAAAAAAGATGGAGAATGTGGTTCCTACACCCACTTCACTTTCCACCACTATCTCAGCACTATGACTATTAAAAATGTTTTTGGTAGACGTTAACCCGAGCCCCATTCCATTTTGTTTTGCAGTAAAGAAGGGATCAAAAAGCTTGTTCAAATCTTCGCGGGCAATTCCCTTTCCATTGTCAGCAATCACCACTACTAACGAACCATTTTTAAACGAAAGGTCTATCGAGAGTTTTCCTTCACAGGGGGTCATTGCCTCAATAGAATTAATGATGATGTTCAGAAAGGCAATTTTGATTTTGTCTTTATCCAACAGCACACGCGGCAAGTCCGCTTCATAATTTTTCTGTAGTGTTATTTGGTTTAAGTTGATGCGGTCAACGGCAAGATGAATGGCTGAATCCAAAACCTGGGCAACGGAAGTAAGCTCAAGCTCCAGCTCCTTGGGTTTGGAAGAGTTCAACATTTCGTCAACGAGTTGGGCAATTCGCAAAGCATTTCTTTCAATAATATCCAGGTACAATTTGGCAGGGTCGCTATCCGGTGGGACTTCACTTCGCATTTGTTCGAGTGCAAGGTTTAAATTGGTAAGCGGATTACGGACTTCGTGTGCAATGGTCCTTGCAATTTTTCCTGTGAGGGAAAGTCGTTCGGCAACCAACAGGTCTTCTTCTGCTTTCTTTCGGATGGTAAGATCGTGGACCAGGCCTTGGTAACAACAAAAATCATCCGCCTGGTCGGGGATATAGACGCCGTTCATTATGCATAGTTTTTTTTCACCGCTTTTGGTGATGCAAACAACTTCAAAATCCTTTACCTGTTCGGTTTGTTGCAAGGTCTCTCGAAAGTTATCATATTCACTTTTGTTTTGAAAAATGGTTTCGATAAATACAGTGTCATTGGGTTGGTATCCAAAAAATTCCAGAAAGGAATTGTTCATTTCAACGATATGAAAATTGGAAGTAGCTAAAAAGATGGGATCGATTGAGCGTTCAAACAGTGAACTGTATTTTTTTTCCTTTTCGTCAAGGGCTTTAATAATCTGCCCCTTGCTGATGGAATACCGGATGCTCCGTTCCAATATCGATGAATTGAGTTCTGCTTTCACCAGGTAATCAGAAGCTCCGTATTTGCTCGCATCTCGGTCAACCTTCTCGTCCCCTTTACCAGTCAGGATTATGGCCGGTGTAAATATTTTTTCATGGTACAGGTATTTTATTAGGTCCAATCCACTTTCGCTACCCAGCCTGTAATCGATCAGTAAGATATCAAATTGATCTTCTGCCAGCAGTATGCGTGCTTTTACAGGATCTGCTTCCCAGGTTACAATGAATTTGGAATTTTCAATTTCCTCCAAATATTCACGGGTTAGGAATGCATCATCTTCATCATCTTCAATTAATAATAGGTTGATTGTCTGCTTCATGGATAATGTGTTAACAACTCGGTTTTTCCTGAGTTATTATTATAAAGATTGTTTATACTTTGTGGTAGGGTGATGATAAATTCTGAACCAACACCTTCCTTGCTTTTTGCTGTGATGTATCCTTTGTGGTTTGCAACAATTTTCTTGCAGATTGCCAGTCCAATGCCGGTTCCTTCATACACAGAACGGCCATGCAGGCGTTGAAAGATATTGAATATTTTATTTGCGTACTTTTCATCAAAACCGATTCCATTGTCTTTTACATGAATGCGTATATACTGCGTAGTGACTGGCAAATCCATGGGTGCGTTGGCTTCAAGCTTATCTGCCCCGATAATTTTTCCGCTGATTTCAATATAGGGTGCCTCATTCTCTCGCTGGAACTTAACAGCATTGCTGATCAGGTTTTGGAAAAGCCGTTTGATTTGTACACGGTCACCATAAAAATGTGGTATGTCTTGAGCATCAATAATGGTGCCTGTTGAGCTTAGTTGCAGATCCAGGTCTTCTTTTACTTCTTTGATGATCGCTAGCGGATCGAGAAGTTCCAATATTTTTTCAACTCGTGAAACCCGTGAAAAGGAGAGCAAGTCTTCAATCAAGGATTGCATCCGTGCGGAAGAGGATTGCATGCGCCTGATGTAGTCTGCTCCATGTTCGCCCAATAGTGGACTGAATTTAGTCATCAACCTGTCCCCAAATGCCCGTATTTTGCGCAACGGCTCCTGTAAATCGTGCGAAGCTGCATACGCAAATTGCTCCAGGTCTTCATTCGAGCGAATTAACTCATCGTTGTATTGTTTAAGCTGTTTCTCATTAAGTGTGCTATCGGTAACATCGATTACTACACCCAGAACAACACTATCAAGATTGCCATTTTTTTGCTGTGGTTTGCTGGTGATGGTGAGATAGGTGATTTTCCCATTCTTCCTTAGTAAACGGTAGTCAATGGTTATGCCATTTTTACCAGCGCGTATATCCTCAATGAACATTTCAACACGCGGCCTGTCTTCCGGAAAAATATTTTCAAGAAAGGTATCAAGGGTGATGAGGTCTCCCTCAAAAAGTTCATAGATGTTGTAAAGCCCATCCGACCACACCACCACATCGTCTTTCTCTGTCCATTTCCAACTCCCCATTTCTGCGATGGTTTCAGCTTCGTTTAGAATAACTTTTCGTTCGGCCAACAGGTTCATTTGAACCTTTTGATCCTCCAGTGTTTGAAAGAGCAATTGCTGTGTGGACCTGCTCCGGTCGAGGGCTTGGAGAATGCGCGAAAACATGACCACCAATCCCAATAGCGCCAGCAAGGCATATATTAATAAAGCAATGGGGGTTATTTTTTTATAGCGCGATTCATTGCCAATCCGATTTTGGTAAACCAATTGCTGGTCATTTACCATCTGCCCGACATGGCTTCGAATTGCGGACATATTGTCTTTGCTGCGTGCCAAAATCCTGCTTTCATAGCGGTCCATATATAAGTTTGTTGCATTGGTATTGGCTAGAATGTTGGAGATAATGATGAACTGATTGTCAGTCAATGCCTTTAAAGTATCCAGGTTTTTACGCTGGGTTTCATCTTCAATCAGGCTGTCAAGTTTTTTGAACTGGACAGGCAATAATTTTATTGCAGAAAAATATGGGAGGAGGTACGTTGTGTCATTGGTGAGTTGATAACCACGCTGTCCAATTTCCGCATCTTTGATGATCGAGAATGCCAGCTGGATTTCTTTGATCAATTCATTGGAATGGCGTACCAACCGCACCTCCGTTGTATAGTTTTCGAGATTTTTATAGGTAATCAAGCTGATGAACAGCATCGTCACAACAATGGCAAGAAATATCAGTTTTAAATAGAATTTCTTCATAGATGTGGAAAAATTGCTACAGAGTGTGGATTTTTTTCAATGTAAAATAATAATACAGGAAATAATACCCCGTGTTTAAAGGTAAACAATAGCTTCCGCCAGTACAACCAGCATAGCGTACAAAAATCAATCAATATTTTGGATACCTGAAAATTATTTTTTGAAATCAATTCACGCTTTTGCTCAGGAAATTCAGAATATGTTTTAGTGTTGGGGTGAACCACGGATTGAAGAGCCAAAAAGAGTGAGGGGCGCGGTCCATAAAATGTGTTTCGGTGAGCGTGCCATATCGATTCATTTTTTCAATATACGCTTGACGGCCTGCCAAAAATCTTGGATGGATACTCGCTAAAAATAATGTGGGTGGTGTAAATTGATCAACATGGTTCAATGCTGATGCTTCCTCCGAAATTTCAGGCACTTCAGTGGAAGAGCCTCCCAACCATTGACCCGCTACCTCTCCTTCCTGCGAATCGGGATGGATGAATGCCAACACACCATCTACATCCACAATTGCCGCAACACGACCTTTTGTTTTTTTCTGATAAAGGTTAGTGGGCTGGTTGTATGTGGTTCCAATAAGTGCAGCCAATTGCCCACCGGCTGAGCATCCCATTACTATTATTTTTTCAATGTTGATGTCGTATTCTTTAGCGTGGTCATTCATCCAACGGATTGCATCATAAAGATCAAGCACGGCTGCAGGATAGGGAGCCTCCAACGACAACCGGTATTCGGGTGCAATTACAAAATATCCGGATGCCGCTAATTTTTCTGCCATCGGTGTCATTAATGATTTATCACCGGATCGCCAGCCACCACCATGGATCATTAAAATTCCGGGAATATTTTTTTTCTTTTTCGGATAGAAAAGATTGCAGGAAATTTTTCGATCACCAATAGTTTTGTAAATGATTTCCGTTTCTGTTTTTATTTTTTTTGATGGATTGGAATAGACTGCGGTGATTTGAATATCATCCTCTTTGTTGAATTGCTGCGCTTTTTTCAAAGCACTTTGTAGTGTATAGCTTGTGTCACGTTGCGCAGGTTGTTGCACACTTTGTTGCGCAGGAAGTGTACTGATGTTGCCTATTGACAAAACTGCGATGATAAAAACAATTTTCATGTTGTAAATTAGTTAAACCACTTATAAAATCCTCTTCATCGCTAATACCAATACATGTATATTTGGAACATCCGAATTCGTTAATTATTAATTGATAAGTATGACTTGTAAATCGCTATACGCACTGTTAATCATTCTTGCTCTTCTAATTTCTTGTAAACAACAACCGGCAGAAAAAGCTAAAGATCGTCCAGCACCTATATATATACAAATGGCGGATTCCGAGTTGGTACGAAATCCTGATCCACGCTTGATTGATTTTCGCGATAAGCCGAAATGGGAATATACAAACGGATTGATGTGTTCTGCCTTCCTTAAAGTGTGGCGCGAAACCAACGATCAAAAATATTTTAACTATGTGAAAGCGTATGCCGATTCGATGATCACGGAAGATGCGGATATCCTCACCTATAAAAAATCAGACTATAATATCGACAGGGTAAATCCCGGAAAATTTCTGATCGAACTATATAAAGAAACCGGAGAAGAAAAATATAGAATGGCCATCGACACCTTGCGGGATCAGATGCGCCACCATCCACGAACTGCTGAAGGAGGATTTTGGCACAAGAAAATTTATCCTAACCAAATGTGGTTGGATGGATTGTACATGGGTTCTCCCTTTTTGGCGCAGTATGCACATGAGTTTAATGAACCAGAACTTTTTGAGGATGTGTACAATCAGGTTTATCTCATCGACAAGTATACATGGGTGGAAGAGCAAAGTCTTTACTATCATGGTTGGGATGAATCCCGCGAGCAACAATGGGCGAACAAGGAAACCGGAAGGTCGCCCCATAGTTGGGGAAGGGCAATGGGTTGGTTCGCAATGGCACTGGTTGATATGTTGGACTATTTCCCTGAAGACCATCCGAAGCGTGAATCGATACTAAACATCCATAAAAAAATGGCGGATGCAATTGTTGAGAACCAACATGCCTCCGGGTTATGGTGGCAAGTACTTGACAAACCGGATGAAAAAGATAATTATCTCGAAGGATCTGTTTCCAGTATGTTCACGTATTTTCTTTTGAAGTCCGTAAACAAAGGATACTTGAATGGTGAATTTCTATCTGCCGGGAAAAAAGGTTATGAAGGCATTTTAAATTCATTAATCAAACAAAATGATGACGGAACCGTCAGTCTCACGCAGGTGTGTGGTGTGGCAGGTCTCGGTGGCACTCCTTATCGTGATGGATCATATGATTATTATGTCAATGAAATTATTCGCGACAATGATCCAAAAGGAGTAGGGCCGTTTATCATGGCAGGTATTGAGTACAAACATAACGCGGCTGAATAAACAAGTGATGGTTCAAGCAGTGAAGTACATTTTATTATTTTTTTTGGGAGGTGCATACATCAATGCGGTGTGTCAGCAGCGTTCTTCGGATTTTGTTTCCAACGTTTGGTCGCCCGACAATGGGGATGGCACGTATAAAAACCCGGTTATTGATGCAGATTATTCTGATCCGGATCTCTGCAAAGCCGGTGATGATTTTTATATGACCTCATCTTCTTTCAACTCAGTTCCTGCACTCCCTATTTTGCATTCGAAAGATTTGGTGAATTGGGAAATCATCAATTACGCAATTCCTGAATTTCCGGATAACTATTATGATACACCCCAACATGGCAATGGCGTTTGGGCTCCGTGTATTCGTTATCACGAAGGTATTTTTTATATCTATTGGGGAGATCCTGATCGGGGGATTTATATGGTACAGACCAAAGATCCGCGAAGTGAATGGTCTGCTCCTGTTCTTGTTAAGAAAGCAGCTGGAAATATTGACTCCAGTCCATTGTGGGATGATGATGGTCGTGTGTATTTGGTACATGCCTTTGCGCACAGCAGGGCAGGTGTGAATAGTATTTTACAGGTAGTAGAAATTTCGAAGGATGGATCACAAACAATTGATAAGGGTAGAATTGTTTTTGATGGACACAAAGATCACCCGACAATCGAAGGACCAAAGTTTTATAAGCGCAATGGATACTACTATATTTTTGCGCCAGCCGGAGGAGTGCCTACCGGATGGCAGTTGATTCTGCGCTCCAAAAATATTTATGGACCGTATGAAGAAAAAATTGTATTGGCACAAGGCAACACACCCATCAATGGTCCGCATCAAGGCGGTTGGGTTGAGTTGGACAATGGTGAAAACTGGTTTGTGCATTTTCAGGATAAAGAAGCGTATGGACGTGTAGTACATTTACAACCTGTAAAATGGATTGATGATTGGCCGATCATGGGCAATGACAAAGACGGAGATGGAACAGGAGAACCGTATTTAGTCCATAAGAAACCGAACCTTCCAAAACAAAAACCGCATACGCCTGTTGACACTGATGAGTTCAAGAGTGAAACACCTGGTCTTCAATGGCAATGGAATGCTACACCCAAGGCGGGTTTTTATAGTTTGAAATCGAATCCCGGTCAGATTAAGTTAAACACACAACCGATTCCAGAGAAGTCACTAAATCTTTGGATGTCACCTAATCTGATGCTTCAAAAATTTCCTACCGAAGTTTTTTCCAATACGGTTAAAATGGATGTCAGTCATTTGAAAGATGGAGAAGAATCCGGGTTGATTGTATTTGGATTGGACTATGCGAGTGTGGTTGTAAAAAGATCGGGCGATAATTTTCTCATCGAACAACGGGTTTGCATGAAGGCCGATCAAAACAAACCTGAAAAGGTAAATGCAAAAGTGGAGGTTAAGAATTCCAATGTCTGGTTGAAATTGCAAGTTGGGAAAGGGGGCAAGGTTAATTTCTCCCATAGTTCAGATGGAAAAAACTTCGTTCGGATTGGAGAAGAATTTACTGCAAGACAAGGAAAATGGGTAGGGGCGAAGACGGGTATGTATGCCGTTCGTCCGGGAGTTATCGGATTGGGTGGATACAGTTTGATTGATTGGTTCAGGGTTGAATAAAGCTTGTTGATGAGGTTTTGCCCGAGGACAGGATTGGAACCAATAGGAACGTAAAACAAAGTGATGCTCGATAAGCAATGATTAAAAAAATGAGGGTTACGAAGTAAATTCCCTCAATCTCGCCAGATATCAATTCGCTTAATTTAAAATTTTCGAACTGAAAGTTACTGGATATGTTTAACTAGTGGACAGTATTGACCATCTAAGAAAGATTGTTTATGAAAAAAATAGTAACCTACCGTGGCAAAATCAGGGCCTTGCTGGCGCTGCTGATCTTTTTTGTAATGGTATTCGGAATCAACCGGATCAATAGCCGGAATTTCTTTGTTGTGCAAGAATCGTTTGAATCCATTTATAAAGATAGGGTAGTAGTGAATGATTACATTTTCCGGCTGGGATTGATCATTGAAAATAAAAAGTCAATCATCAATGATAAACAGCCCAATGCAACCTTTGCAATCCATTCGGATGATTCCGTTGATTTTCTTTTGGAACAGTATGCCGTTACAAAATTTACGGATAATGAAATATTCTATTTTGATTTATTAAAGGAGGATATTGAAGCATTCAGATCGCAGGAACTTTCATTGGCCAGTACCATAAATTCTGCGGAAAGGGAAAAATTGGTTTCAAATCTCAATATACTTGCCGAGAAAATTTTGAATGATCTTTCCATGCTTTCACAAATCCAGGTTACGGAATCCAAAAACCTTTTTGAGCAGTCGAACGAGCGGATTTATAATAGTTATTTCAATGCACAGTTGGAACTGGTTTTCCTCATTGCAATCTGTGCCATCATCCTTACGCTTCTGGTGGTTAGCCCCTTTTGGATCGCATTGAAATCCCGGTTGTCTGAGATGAATTAATACGACAACCAGATAACCACAGCAACCATTCAATATTAAAACTGTTTTAGGTACGTGATTTTTGTTATGACCGATTGATTCTGAATCAGCGAGTCATTAAAATTTGATTCATTAAATACGATATACAAAAAGCTCAACGGAGCGAACTGCCAACTTCCACGAACGTTCCATCGCCCTTGTTCATTGAACGAGTTGTACATAGTACCGAAGCCTGTATGTTTGTATCCAGCGCCAACCGAAGGCCGCCTGTAATCAAGGTTGTTTTCTGGTTTTAAAACTCAATTGCAACTTTTTTAAAACCTAAACGTGGTAGACTTACTATGTCTATTTTGGGAAGTTGATCAAAAACGTATTCACAGCAAGTAATGAATACGAATGACAATGCAAATGGAACAATGTTTTCTTTAAAAAATTAGGAACGATCAACATCCCAGCGCCAATCAAGGTAGGTGTGATCAGCAATTCTTGTGAATTCGATTTCTGACGGAGGATCGAAAAGGCTTGAATTCAGTCGATCTTTTTATTTTACTCTGGATTCCAAACATCTTATTTCATATTCACGGGTAAACAAGTAGCTGCTGATTCATATACTGCCTCTTGTACAATTAATGATTTAAGGTATTCATCACCATTGGTTTCGAAGGTAGTTCCGCTTTTTAATCCTTCAATAAAATGTTTTTGCGTAGTGTACACACAATCACCAGAGAAGTTAATGTTGTTGTGTGTGTAGGGAACATCTGCTTCTTTTTCTCCAAGTTTTTGTAGAGTTAAGTGCCCATCTGGGTAAAGCCTAATAGTTCCATCCATTCCCTCGATGTTCATACTGCCGAATGTATAGCGCGGGTTTTCATAATTCGGTTCATTGTATCGGTTAGCATCCCAGATTGCATTTATCCCATTGGCGAATTCAAAATGTACAACCGCCCAATCTTCGCCTTTAATCAAAGGGTTTAGTTTTCGAATTTTTGAAAAGACAGAGGAGACTTCTCCAAATAGATAACGGAAGGTATCGATGAAGTGAATTCCGTTTTCATACACAATCAATCGTGGGTACTCGCGAAAGTAAGGCTGTCGTGGGATGTATGCATTCTCTCCCCATCCATCGCCCATTCGATTTCTAAAATAGGCGGTGTGTACCTCACCAATAACTTTTTGTGTTAGTAATTCCTTTATTTTTCTATACCAGGGTTGAAAGCGCCAATTTTCATGTACCATGAAAGGCACTCCTTTTTGTTTTACGAATGCCACTAATTCTTTTCCCTCTTCAAAGGTAGGAGCAAGGGGTTTTTGACAAATAATTGCAACCCCGTTTTTAGCGGCATATTGACAAATCTCAAGATGTGATTCTGGAGGAGTAATGATGTCGATAAAATCGGGTTGCTCCTCGTCAATCATGGTACGATAGTCAGTGTAATGACAAGCAATGTTATACTTTTTCTGTAACTCGATACCAGATTGTTGGTTTCTATTACAAAGTGCAGTGATCGCCACTTCAGGAATTCGACTCCATGCTTCGTATTGAAAATGACTAAAGTAGCCAGCACCAACAGCAACCCCTTTATATACCTTCATGATTTGTTATGGGTTTAGTGGGATCAATTGAAAGCCATGCTAAAATGGAGAGTACAATCCATACAAAAGCCAAATAAAAAAAAGTGTCGCTGGTTCCTGTCCATAAGATCAAATAGGGAAATGCAATTCCCGTAATGAATGAGCCCATGTTTCCTGCCATATTCATTGTGCCTGAAACCGTTCCGGCATTTGTCTTTCCGATATCAACACATAGCGACCAGGATGGACTAAGCGTCATGTCGGCACCGAAAACAGCAAGCGACAAAAAGACAACTGCGATGCCTACATCGGTGGTAGTAAGAATACCAATTATTGCAAACCCAACGAATGTGAAACCTAAAATTGCCGGAAGGGATCGCGATAATTTCCAATGCCCTTTTTTATAAATCAAATCGATTATAAAACCAGAGATCCAATTTCCAACAGCACCTGCAATTAATGGGAACATGGAGTAGATGCTGGCATCCATGGAAGAAATATTAAACCGTTCCTTCAAGTATGGAAACATCCACGTAAGACAGAAGAAAAATATAAAATTGCTACCAAAGTATTGTCCCATCAAGAGCCAGATGTTTTTGTTTTTTATCAGTACTGAGAAAGGCAGTTGACTGCTTGCTTGTGTTGATTGTTGGCGAGTGGTTGCGATTAGTTCCTTTTCTTCTTTTGGCATGGATGGGTGGTCTTCCGGTTGATCGGTAAACCAGAAATACCAGAAAACTGCCCAGACTAACCCAACGCAACCCATTACTAAAAAACCAATTCGCCAGCCATAACTTGTTACCATCCAGGTAACGAGGGGAAAAGCAAAAGCAGCACCTAGCCGCGATCCCGAGAAGTTAATTCCTGTAATAATTCCTCTTTCATTTAAAGGTATCCAGGAGAAGTTGGCACGCGCAATGCTTGGAAAAGCACCAGCTTCACCACCCCCGAAAAGGAAGCGCATGATTAGCAGCGAGACGTAATTCCATGCAGCTCCGGTAAGTATCGTAAAGAATGACCAAACTGCAACAATTAGTGTAATAATTTTTCGTGGACCTAAAAAGTCTACAAGCATTCCGGATGGAACTTGAAACAATGCATATCCCAATGCAAAGGCTGACATGACCCAACCCATTTCAGTGTCGGATAAATTTAAGTCTGTGCTTATGGATCCTTTTGCAGCGGAGATTGCTGCACGATCAATGTAGAGTAATAGTGTAAGTGAAAAAGTGCTTAGCACCAAAAGGAAACGAACAGGAATTCTCGTCATGCTTTTTTTATTTTCGTGTACGCTTCTGCCAGACTTTCACGAGTACCTACATTTCCGGGAAAAATAACGTAGGGGATATGGCTATACTTTGAATCGGAGGTAGGTTGCCATACAGGAACTCCGGGAAGTAATTGTCCTAAAACTATTGCTTTCTTTATACGAAGTGCTTTGGTAGCAATGTCGCTCGAAGTTATACCACCTTTGGCGATAATAAAGGATGGTGACATCGATAGATTTTGTATTATGGAGATCAGGCCGTCCGATACACAGTTAACAATCGAAAGACTAGTTGCTGCATCATCGCCCTCCAGCAGTTTCCTGCTAGTATACACAACAACGTCACGATTTCCGCTCATGAGTTGATTTAGTGTACTTGATTTTTGTTCGATGTAGTCAGCGGCATTTTCACCAGTCAGCAATGCTACTTCCAACTCCACCGACTCAAGTGGATGATGATCCAACAGGTATTGTAATTGTTCTGTGGACTTTGGTACATAAGAGCCAACGATAATTATTCCAGGTGAATTACCAATTTTCAGATCTTGTCCGTTTAGGAAAGGTTTATCTGTAATTCCTGCAAGTGCAGGGACCATGCTAGCCGCAGAGCGAATCAAAATTTTAGTACGCTCTTTAGATTGTTCCTTTAAGACTGCAGCAACTTTATTTAAATCGGAAGGATCAGCAGCATTGATGATAAGGTACTTTTTTTGAATATTAATTTTAATCTTGTTCAGTAGTTGTTCAATTGATTGGGTTCTAATTTCTTCAATTGAAAAATTGAAAATATCATCATCCGTGGTTACGGAATTGTCTTTCTCTTTAATGTATTGAAAGAGGTTTTCTGATTGATATCCAAAAGTTTTGTCTTGGGCAAATGGTGTTTGATGCGCAGGTATCAATTTTCCGTTTTCTTGAACATATTGAATGTCGTTGACCGTGTATCGACCACCGGGAAAGAAAGCAGGTACAAAGACTGTTAGTGTGCGCTTCCATTGTAATGCATGTTGTATGGCATTCATTTCTGGTTTGAAATGCCCCCGTAGTGTGCTATCGCCACGGGCAATAATTAAAAATGATTTTTCAACTTTTAACGATACTGTTTTGATTGCACTGCACACCTCGAAAACCCTTTCATAAGCTTGCATTTCATTCAGGCTTCTGGAGTTTGTCAAAATATAAAAAATGGGATGCTTGAAGCCTTCTTCTAAAAGGGCTAAAGTCCATTCGGTAATAACCAATACATCATGTACAGTTTGCGTTCCTGTTGGATCATCATCCAATACGATCATTACATCTTTTCCGGAAGGTGCGCTAACTTGATATTGATTATCAATTGGGGGCAGGTCGCTGAAAAGTGTTTCACTGCCTATCATATCTCAATAGCAATTGCACGGGTTGGGCATCCATCACCATTTTCAATTTTTAATGGTAAAGCAAGAATCCAGATTTTATGGCTTTTTATTTCTTCCAAATTGGTCAATCCTTCAACAATAACAACCCCTCCTCCCAATAGGATTTTATGGATCAGGGTCACTTCATCCAAATTATTCACATCGGCAACGGACGGTGCCTCAACACCGACCAAGGCAATTTTTTTCGCCACAATCCAATGCGCAAGATCCTCGCTGATTCGCGGTAGTTCATTACGATAGGAAGGGGTTCCAATTTTATGAGACCATAATGTTTTGAAGATTAGACCATCACCAGGTTTGATATTGTCCGCTATGGAAGCCACATGATTTAAGGTTAGCAATTCTTTTGCGGAAATATTTGTACAATCAATTATCCAGGATTCAGCACTAAAAGAACTCAATGGCATTTTTTCAATTGTCGTGTTGGAAACGCCAAAATGAATGGGGGCATCGACATGTGTTCCACAATGCGAATAGAGCTGCAAAGTGGTGGCATTCCATCCATCCTTGTCTACAGATTTAGCCGGATGTATTGTTACACCCGGCATTTTTTCTGAAATCGTAAGTGACAAGTCGATTAACCGCATGTTTAAAGATTGTCGATGACCGCTTGTGCTATTTCACTTGTCGTTGCTTTTCCTCCAAGATCTACGGGTAGAATTCCTTTCTTCGTTACTTGATCAACAGCTACCATAATATCAGCTGCCGCTTGTTGCTGTCCTATATGTTCAAGCATTAGTGCACCTGACCAAATTTGACCTATTGGGTTGGCGATATTTTTACCAGCAATATCAGGTGCAGAACCATGTATCGGTTCGAACATAGATGGAAAATCTTTTTCTGGATTGATGTTACCCGCTCCACCTAGGCCTAAACTTCCCATGATGGCTCCACCTAAGTCGCTGAGGATATCACCAAATAAGTTGGTGGTAAGCACCACATCAAATACTTCCGGTTTTAGCACAAAGGAAGCAGTGGCATTGTCGATGTACATTTGTTCATGTTTTACATCAGGATAATTTTGCGCTACTTCTTTAATAATCTGGTCCCAATATGCAAGGCTGTTTATTAGCGTGTTTGATTTTGTAACGTGTGTTAATTTTTTTCTGCGCTTTTGCGCTAGCTTAAATGCGTAATGAGCAATTCGTTCAATTCCAGCCCGTGTAAAAATACTGGTATCAAGCGCATATCCATTTGATGCATTCGGCATAAACTGTCCACCGATCTGAACAAATTCACCTTCGGTGTTTTCCCTGATGACCACGAAGTCAATTTCTTTTTCCGTGCGAAGTGGCCGTGTTACACCAGGATACGTTCTGACAGGACGAAAATTAACGTATTGTTGAAAGTTGGCACGTACTTTAAATGTGTAGTCTTTTGCAGGAAGGGTGTCATCAACTTGAGGTAACCCAACGGCACCAAAATAAATGGCATCAAAGCTTTTCAACTGATCCAAACCATTGGCAGGCATGAACTCACCATGTTTAAGATAATATCCTGCACCCCAATCAAAGAATGTAGTGTTCATAGTAAACTCATATTTCTTAGCGGCTGCTTCCAGTACACGCAATCCAACGGGCACTATTTCGGTTCCGATACCATCACCTGGTATCACGGCAATTTTGTAATTAATCATTTTGTTCTTTTGATTTAGTAATTAAGATTTTCTTAGATTGATCAATGTGGGCTTGCACGGCTTTAACAGCCCGGTCAACATCTCTAATCATAATGGCATCTGCGATGGCGAGATGTTCTTTCAAAGTTTCTGAAGGTGAACGCAGCAGACCATAATGATAAACTCGTTTGTGTATATTCGATAAATCTGACATTCTTTTCAGAATCGGATTTTTCGACAACTCAATAATCATGTCGTGAAACTTTTCATCTGCAGTTCGATACTTCGCTTCATTGATTTCTTTTTCCTTTATAAAAGGAGAAAATTTTTTTTTTAAGCTCTCAATCTCTTTAACAGATGCTCGCTCAATAATTAATCGAACAGCGGTGCACTCAATACCTTCCCTACAATCATAGACATCGATCATTTCTTTCAACGATACGTTCTTTACATACATGCCTCTTCTTGGCTTACTCTCTACTAACATTTCATGCTCAAGGCTTTGGAGGGCCTTCATAAGAGGAGTTCGACTAACCCCTAATTTTTCAGCCAATTCCTCCTGTATCAATTTTTGGCCAGGCTGTAATTCCCCTGTTTTGATCATGTGTTTTAGATGATCATAGACAGGTTTGCTGAGATCGTGTTGAACTATCATATTACTGAATAATGTATTTTGTATGCAAAACTATAATTTTATACTGATTTTAAAAACAATGTAAAATGTTCCTTATTTAAACCAATTTGAGGTTTTGCTATTTTCTTTTCTGACTTTCAGAAACTCCAAATCTGTTTTGTGATTTCATGGGAAAGAACTTATTCGTACAATTTACTTTCGGCTCTAGGCCGAAATGGTACCTTGGGATTACTTGAAGTTGAGTTTAAGTAATGCCGCAGCCTAAGATTTTAGAATGATAGAAGGACTGAAATAGTTTTTAACAGGCAGTATACTACAGGATACTCTTAACTCTTTTACGTAGTAGATTTATAAAAATGTTTTTTTAATCATACTATAATGAAAATAGAAGAATTACAACATGTTGATTTTCTTTGGGACTCAGAAAAGGCGGATCAATTTGATAATAACCAAATAGATCTCTTTTTATATCGCTCTAATATTTTAGGGCAAGACCTAAGGATCACCAATTTCGGTGGGGGAAATACTTCGTGCAAAACAATTGAACGCGATCCACTTACCGGGGAAGATGTTGAAGTGATGTGGATTAAGGGATCGGGGGGAGACATTGGTACATTAACACGAAAGGGAATAGCGGGTTTGTATGTTGATAAACTTCGTGCATTGAAAAATGTTTATCGCGGACTGGAGTTTGAAGATGAAATTGTACCCCTTTATTATCACTGCCTTTATGATCTTGAAAGCAGTGCGCCTTCGATTGATACTGCATTGCATGGATTATTGCCCTTCAAGCATATCGATCATCTTCATCCCGATGCGCTGATTTCAATCGCAGCGGCAAATGATAGCAGGGCAATAACAAAAGAAATATGGGGCGATAAAATGGGTTGGGTTGCATGGCAACGGCCAGGATTTGATTTAGGCCTTCAATTAGAAAAATGCCTTGCTGACAATCCCGGTATACGTGGTATTGTGCTCGGTGGTCATGGTCTTTTTACATGGGGCGATACTGCGTATGAATGCTATATCAATAGTCTGGAAGTAATCGAAGCTGCATCTAACTATATTGAATCTAGGCAAGGTAAAACCAGACCAGTTTTTGGGGGATGCAAAATAGAAAGTTTGCTTGCTGAAAAACGGAAAGATCAAGCATCGCAAATTGCGCCTATCCTCCGTGGGCTTTGCTCCAGCCATAAACAAATGATTGGACATTTTACAGATGATGAAAAAGTATTACAGTTTATTAATAGCAATGATCTTGATAAATTGGCACCGTTAGGAACTTCATGTCCTGACCATTTTTTGAGAACAAAGATTAAACCACTGGTGCTGAAACTAGGAGCGAATGAAGATGTTTCAAACCTTGAAAAAATAAAACAAAAAATTGAACCGGATTTTAATCAATACAGAAAGGAGTATACTGAATATTATGAAACCTGTAAACATGATAATAGTCCAGCTATACGTGATCCAAACCCCGTTGTAATTCTCTACCCGGGAGTTGGCATGTTTACATTTGCAAAAAACAAACAAACTGCGCGTGTGGCTGCGGAGTTTTATATCAACGCCATCAATGTAATGCGTGGCGCTGAAGCAATATCGAGTTATGTCGCGCTTCCAAGACAAGAGGCATTTGATATTGAATATTGGCTGCTTGAAGAGGATAAGCTAAAGCGGATGCCAAAGGAACAACCACTTTCAAGGAGGGTGGCAATAATAACAGGTGCTGCGGGTGGAATTGGAAAAGCGATTGCTGATAAGCTTGCAGCTGAAGGAGCAAACGTGGTGTTGACTGATATTCAAGAAAATCGTTTGAAGGAAGCTGCTAAATCCTTCAAGCGTGATGTTGCTGCCTATTCAGTTTGTGATGTCACCGATGCAGCCTCCGTTGAGAATGCTTTTAAGAAAGCAACACTCGAGTTTGGTGGTGTCGATATTATTGTTCACTCTGCAGGACTTGCTATTTCTAAGCCACTGAATGAAACTTCACTGGAAGATTGGGACCTCCTTCAAAATGTACTGGTAAAAGGACAATTCAATATGGCTAAAGAAGGTGTAGCTATTATGCGAAAGCAAAATTTTGGAGGTGACATTATAAATGTAGCCAGTAAAAACGGTTTGGTTGCTGGCAAGAATAATGTTGCCTATGGTACAGCCAAAGCAGGTCAGCAACATATGACAAGACTCTTAGCTGCCGAGTTGGGGGCGGAAAAGATTCGTGTTAATACCGTTAATCCAGATGGTGTAATCATTGGTAGCAAAATTTGGGAAGGCGACTGGGCGGAGGGCAGAGCAAAAGCTTACGGAATATCGGTCGATGAATTGCCTGCTTTTTATGCAAAACGAAATCTATTAAATGAGATTATCCTTCCTGAAGATATAGCAGATGGTGTATTTTCGTTTACCGTTTTAAGGAAGAGTACGGGAAATATTCTTAATGTTGATGGAGGAATGGCAGACGCCTTCGTTCGATGATATTGGATGTATATGGAAATAAGTAAGCAACAAATAGAAGAACAAAATATTTCAAAAAGGGTACAGCATACGCGATCATATGAATCCTTGAGTTATCAGGTGAGCTGTAAAAAAATAGACCTGGATGAGTTAATAAAAAAAATAAATAATTTTCAGGTCGCGATACCGAGTTGGGCGTTGGGCAGTGGAGGTACCCGCTTTGGGCGATTCTCGATTGGCGGTGAACCTCGTAATTTGGAGGAAAAACTGGATGATGTAGCGATCATTAATTCACTTACAAAATCATCAAACTTAATCTCTCTTCATATTCCATGGGATATACCTACCAATTCGAAAGGTATTCTAACGCGTGCAAATGAACTTGGTATTGGGTTCGCTTCTGTCAATTCAAATACTTTTCAGGATCAAGAAAACCAAAAACATAGTTACAAATTTGGTTCGTTAAGCAATGTTAATGAAGCGAGTCGCAAACAAGCTGTTGAGCATAATATTGAAGTTATTTCTTATGGAAAGGATATTGGTAGTAAATCCTTAACGGTTTGGCTTGCTGACGGATCGTCTTTTCCTGGGCAGCAAAATTTTAGGCAAGCGTTGTTGCGCACACAGCAATCGCTTCAAGAAATTTATAGCCATCTTCCTTCGGATTGGAAATTATTGATTGAGTATAAACCATATGAACCTAATTTTTATTCAACAGTTATTCAAGATTGGGGTACCTCATTAATGCTGGCGGAGAACTGTGGTAAGCAGGCACATACACTTGTGGATTTAGGCCATCATCTTCCAAACACCAACATCGAGCAGATTGTATCTACTTTGATGACGAAGGGCAGGTTAGGCGGTTTTCATTTTAATGATAGTAAGTATGGCGATGATGACTTGACCTGTGGAAGCATCAAACCGTATCAGTTGTTTTTGATTTTCAATGAACTTGTATACGGCATGGAAAACAATGATGCCGGTAATCCGCCATTGGAATGGATGATTGATGCCAGTCACAATATTAAAGACCCGCTTGAAGATTTGATGCAATCACTGGAAGCCATTCGAAGTGCATATGCAAAAGCGTTGTTGGTCAATCGAACGGATTTGCAGAATGCGCAGAATGAGAATGATGTTGCGCGTTGTCAGGAGATTTTACAAGATGCCTATCAAACAGATGTGCGACCATTATTAGCGGAAGCAAGACTTCAAAGTGGAGGCTCTATTGCGCCCATGGAAGTTTACAGAAATTTAAATGTCCGTGAGAACTTAATAAAAGAGCGGGGCAAAAATGTAGTTGCCAGTGGGCTTTGATATAAAGGAAAGATGAAAGTCACTGCAATTTTCGATATCGGAAAAACAAATAAAAAGTGCTTTCTCTTTGATGAAAGTTATAACGAGGTCTTTAAGTTTTACAATCGTTTTGAAGAAATAAAAGATGAAGATGGCGATCCTTGTGATAATCTTACGGAGATATGCGCTTGGATTGATGATACCCTGACGAAAATTTTAAGTAATAATGAGTACGAAGTTACTTCCATTAATTTCTCTACGTATGGTGCTAGCTTTGTGCACATTGATGAAAATGGAAATGTCCTCTCGCCATTGTATAATTATTTAAAGCCTTATCCTCAAGATTTACTCAATCAGTTTTATGATCAGTATGGGGATCAAATTTCAATTGCACAAGAAACATCTTCCCCGCAACTTGGAATGCTCAATTCAGGGATGCAATTATACTGGTTGAAGTATCGCAAACCTGAAATCTTTAAGAAGATTAAATACGCACTTCATTTCCCTCAGTACCTTAGCTATCGCTTTTCAAATATTCCCATAAGTGATTTTACAAGTATTGGATGTCATACCAATTTATGGGATTACTCAAAACAAGATTATCATCGCTGGGTATATGCAGAAGGGATCGATAAGATTCTTGCTCCAGTTGATTTAGCCAGGGCATGGAACATAGTTTATCAAGGTAAGGAGATACAACAGGTAGGCAGAGGTATCCACGATAGTTCAGCTGCCTTACTTCCTTATAGTCGCAGTAGCAAAGAAAATTTTCTATTACTATCTACTGGAACATGGAGCATTTGTCTCAATCCATTTAACAATAAGTTGCTAACAAATTCTGAACTCCAGAAGGACTGTTTAAATTTTCTCAGTAGTGAAGGAAAACCCGTAAGGGCTTCCCGTTTATTTTTAGGGAATGAATACAATCTCCAAATTAAGAAACTCAGCGAGTACTTTCATGTAGAGGAGCAATACTTTAAAACGATAGCCTTCGATGAAGGAATTTATAATGCCTTATCAAAAAAAAATAAGCGTCATTTTGTTTTCGAATCCATTAAAGGCATTGAAGAAAAACATAGAATAGATCTTGATTCGTTTACCATTATTGAAGAAGCATATCATCAATTAATGTTGGAATTGATGGATTTGCAAGTGCGGTCTGCTGCACTTGCGATAGGAGATACGACTATAAAAAAAATCTATATTGATGGTGGTTTTGCTGACAATGATATTTACGTTCAATTGCTGGTTAGATTATTTCCAAATATGAAAGTAAGTACAACTACCTCTCCTTTAGGATCAGCGCTTGGTGCGGCTATTGCACTTTCTGATCAGGAATTACATCATGATTTTTTGAAAGATCATTTCAGTTTGATTAAGCACGATAGACAAGAACTTGAAAAGCAGGATGGAACTAAAATTTGATTCAAATTACCCCGATATTGATTTTCTTCGAGCGCGCGCTCGAGAAAGGATTCCACGGTTTGCTTTTGAGTATTTAGATGGGGGATGCAATTCAGAAATAAATTTAGCACGGAATACTGCTGAGATCAGGGAAGTTCAACTTGATCCATATTATTTAAGAGATACTGGAGCGATATCATTAAAAACAAATCTTTTCGGAGTGGAGTATGATGCGCCATTTGGTGTAGCACCCATCGGGTTGCAAGGGTTGATGTGGCCAAATGCTTCTGAGATATTAGCAAAGGCCGCCTTCGATCACAATGTTCCCTTCATACTAAGCACCGTGGGAACGGCCAGTATAGAGAAGGTGGGTGAGTTAACAGAAGGAAAAGCTTGGTTCCAATTGTACCATCCGCAAGAAGACAAATTACGTGATGATTTGCTGGACAGAGCAGCTAATGCGGGATATAAAGTATTGGTGGTATTGAGTGATGTCCCTTCGTTTGGTTATCGTGCTAAAGAAATAAAAAATGGGCTATCGATTCCACCACGCATGACGGTACAGAATATTCTTCAAATTATGGGCCGCCCGCAATGGGCAATTCAAACACTTTTGGCGGGACAACCAACTTTTAAAACGTTGACACCATACATCCCCAAAGGCATGAGCTTGCGTCATCTTGGTTTGTTTATGAACAAAACTTTTAATGGACGGTTGAATGAAGATAAGCTTAAAGCTATACGTGATAAGTGGAAAGGAAAATTAGTATTAAAAGGCATTGTTACAGAAGAGGATACAGAAAAGGCAATCGGGTTGGGGCTGGATGGAATCATTGTATCGAACCATGGAGGAAGACAATTGGATGTTGGGCAATCGACCATCAAACCATTAAACGTTATCTCCGCTAAATATAAAGACAAGATTAAAGTAATGATGGACAGTGGTATTCGTACAGGGCCAGATATTGCCAATACGATGGCAAGTGGAGCAGACTTTACTTTCTTAGGCAGATCCTTTATGTATGGTGTGGCTGCTTTAGGAAAAGAAGGTGGTAATCATACGATGTCACTTTTAAAAATTCAATTAGAGCAAGTCATGAAACAATTGGGGTGTGAACGTGTACAAGAATTAGTAAATCATAAGCTTTTAAATTAATCAATTTACAATGTCGAACGAGGAAATTGTGCAAGATCAAGATCATGAATACGAACGCGAACCAGTTCCGGCTTCAAAACTGAAAGGCTGGAAGAGTTTCCTGGGCATGTATGCAGGTGAGCATGCTGCCGGTACTGAATTTATGATTGGCCCACTTTTTCTGACTGCTGGTGTAAGCGCTTTTGATCTGTTGGTGGGATTGTTATTGGGAAATTTATTAGCGGTTTTGTCCTGGCGTTTTTTAACAGCAGAGATTGCTGTTAAGCATCGGCTTACACTTTACTTTCAGTTGGAAAAAATTTGCGGAAAGAATTTGGTTGTGATTTACAACTTGGCAAATGGAGTTCTATTTTGTTTTTTGGCAGGCGCCATGATTACTGTTTCTGCAACTGCGGTTGGAATTCCATTTGATATGGAGATGCCTAAACTAACGGACACGATGCCCAATGGAATTACTTGGGTTGTGATTGTAATCGTGCTTGGTATTGTGATTTCTTTGATTGCCGCACGCGGTTACAATTCGGTAGTGAAAGCAGCTAACTGGATGTCACCATTTATTGTGTTGGCTTTTCTGGCCTGTGGTATCGTTGCGCTCAGTCAATTGAACGTTAGTAGTTTTTCTGAATTTTGGAACCTCTGGGGTGAGGGCGGTGATCCTTTTCCTGGGCAAATTAAATACACATTTTGGCATGTTCTGATTTGGTCATGGTTTTGTAATGGTGCGATGCATATTGGCATGTCTGATTTAACTGTCTTCCGTTTTGCTAAAAGTGCAAATTCAGGATGGACGACAGCTGCAGGAATGTATGTTGGACATTACATGGCATGGATTGCAGCTGCATTGTTGTATGCGGTTTATTTAAAATCACCTGAGGCACTAGGTTTCCTTGCCAATGGAGAAGCGCCACCCGTTGCACCTGGTCCTTTGGCATATAATGCCATTGGAGTTTTTGGAATTATTGCGGTGGTACTTGCAGGCTGGACAACGGCCAATCCAACCATTTATAGAGCAGGTTTGGCCTTCCAAGCTATCATTCCAAAAACATCTACTTTTTGGGTCACGATTTTAGCAGGAGCAGTAGCAACTATTTCAGGTTTATTTCCTGCTTTTGCTATGAAGTTGTTGGGTTTTGTAGCCTTGTACGGATTTATCTTAGCACCGGTGGGCGCAATCATTGTTTTTAACCATTATTTTATGAATAAAGGAAACAGTATTATCGATAAAGTAGAATCTACAACTTCTTTTAATTTCATAGTATTTTTTTCATGGGTATTGAGTGTTTCTGTGTTTTACACAATCTCCATAACGAATGATATTTTTCTTTCCTTTCTTGTGCTCCCTGCTTGGTTTTCATGTGGTCTACTTTACTTCAGCTTAAGCAAACTATTCAAGAAGATATAAAACATTTCAAGTTTAGCTAAGCTTCTCATTTACCTCAAGTAAGAAAGTAACTGTTCTTTCGATTAATTTTTAGTTAATTTAGAGACACTGTAAAAGCGATCAATGGATATATTTAAGTACATAAGAATTGATGAGAACTCAAGAATTCCGAAATACAAGCAAATTGTAGATTCTGTTATCTACAATATTTCTAAAGAGAATTTTAAGATTGACCAAAAGCTGCCGAGTATCAACATGTTTAGTGAAGAGTTTGCTCTTTCAAGGGATACCGTTGAGAAAGCGTACAATATCCTTAAAGACAGACAGATCATTACTTCAATTAAAGGGAAAGGATATTACATTACGAAAACAAAACTTGTTTCTAAAATCAATATTTTATTTCTTATAAATAAGCTCAGTTCGTATAAGTTGAAAATTTACAATTCTTTCATTAATACAATCGGTAATGGCGCGCATACTGATCTTCATATCTATCATTGCGATACAACTCTTTTTTTAAACTTACTTGAAAAGTACGCAGGGGCGTACGATTACTACGTGATCATGCCTCACTTTAAAACGGATAACGCTATGCATATTAGTTATACTGATGATGTTATTGATGCTATTTTAAAAATCCCAAAGGACAAAATACTGATTTTAGATAACAATAAACTAAAGATTGAGGGGGATATTATTGAAATCTATCAGGACTTTGAAAATGATATTTATAATGCACTAAAGGAAGGGCTAGAGGAGATATCGAATTATGTGAAAGTGATTCTTATTTATCCGGAAAAGGCTGTTTATCCATATCCAAGAAGAATTCTAAATGGATTTCGAAAATTTTGTGTTGAGTTTAAAATGGACTTTGATATTTTAAATGAGATGTACGATGACATCGTGTTAAAAAAAGGTGATCTCTTTATTACCATAGAAGAATCGGATTTAGTCAATCTGGTCAATCAAATACGTGAAAAAGAATTTGTACTTGGTGCCGAAATCGGAGTCATATCGTATAATGATACTCCCTTAAAAGAGCTGCTCGGGATTTCGGTAATTTCAACGGACTTCAATATAATGGGAAAAACTGCAGCCCAGATGATATTAAATTCCACAAAGGGAAAGATAAAGAACCCATTCCATTTAATTCAGCGTGATTCTTTATGAAATCCAGTTTAAATTAAAAGAACAATATCTTATTTTATGCTGATTTCAGAGACTATCTTCTGAAGCATTGAATGTGTCGTTATCAGATGGAAGTTGAAGCAATTCGTATACGGTTGAAATCCGTACGATTTGACTTCTTTTTAAGACTTTATTCTTGTGAATTCCCACGATATTTAAAAATAACTAATTGTCTCTGGATTAATTTCAAATCAGGAATAGGGTGAAACCAACGGTATTAAAAATTTTGATTGTCGGATGGTTGCTTTTCCTTAGCGGCTGCAATAATACTTCTCGTCAAAAAAGTGAATCCGTAAAAGCGCAGCGCTTGCCCAATATTGTATTAATTCTATCGGATGATCAGGCATGGACAGATTATGGCTTTATGGGTCATGATCATATTGCAACGCCAAACATTGATCAGTTGGCGAAAGAAGGATTGACATTTGAACGCGGATATGTTCCAACATCTTTATGCAGCCCATCCCTGGCATCAATAATTACCGGATTGTACCCACGAAATCATGGTATTCTTGGGAACGACAGGGTACCGGTTGGCCAATTGAAAACAGATGATAGATCAGTAAGGGCACAAAGGTTTCAACCCGTTATCCAGAATTTTAGGACGTTAAAAAAATTACCTGAATTGCTACATCAAAAGGGATACCTGTCCTTTCAGACCGGCAAATGGTGGTTGGGTAATTCTTCGGAAGGTGGTTTCGATTATGGGATGACCCATGGTGATCCTGCAAAAGGTGGTCGACATGGGGATGTAGGATTGGAAATTGGTCGAAACGGAATGGATCCGGTAAACAATTATATTGACCTCGCGCTAGAGAAAGATCAACCGTTCTTCATGTGGTATGCTCCATTTTTGCCACATACTCCACATAACCCTCCAGACAGTTTATTGGATAAGTATCTTCCTATAGCGCCTTCTGAATTGGTGGCGAAATATTGGGCAATGTGCGAATGGTTCGATATCACTATCGGTCAGCTACACAACTACATTGACGAAAAGGGTTTAATGGAAAACACACTTTTTATTTATGTGTGTGACAATGGTTGGGTTCAAGATTATAACGAGCCCACTTTTACTAAAAATTCCAAGCGATCTCCGTATGACTTCGGCATGCGCACACCGATCATACTCAAATGGAAAGGTAAAATAAAACCTTTTATTAATAGTGAAACACTTGTGAGTAGTATTGATATCGCGCCCACAATTTTAGACCTAGTGGGGATTAATAAACCTAGTAATATGCATGGATCAAACATGTTGAATCCCGAACAACTTCATGCGAGAAAAGCAATTTTTGGAGAAATTTATGCTCACGATTTCAATTCCATAGATTCTAGTTTGTTCTACAGAATAGCCATTTCAAAACCCTATAAATTGATATGGCCCGATGCAAACAACAAGCCTGATGAGGAGATTGAATTGTATAACGTTTATGAAGATCCATTCGAAAAAGTTAATCTAGCGAAGAGCAAACAAGAAGTAGTTGCAGACTTAAAAAGTAAGATTGAAGTACAGTGGAAAAAAAATTAATATACAGAATTTAACTATGTAGAGACAAAACCTTTTAAAGGTTAAGTCAACGATGTAAGCTGAACCAGAAGTAAACATATACTAAACTATGTTCAATGCATTAAAAGCACCTTGTCATTTACTAAGCATATTCATGCTCCTATTTTTTTCATGTGCTACCAAAGATCAAAGTCAGGTATCCGCACCGTATGCATTAACATTAAGTGAGGGCTTCGAAAATCCGTTGGGTTTCTATGATGCCAAGCCTTCCTTCTCATGGAAACTCCCGATAGGTGTTGCTTCACAACGTGCATATTCAATCGTAGTGGCAAGTGATCCCGAATTACTTCCAGATAATCCTGATTTGTGGCAGAGTCAAAAAGTTGAATCCGATCAGTCAATTTACATTTCTTATAAAGGGCCTTCACTTTTGTCCCGGCAAAAAGTGTATTGGCAAGTAAAATATTGGGATGAAAATATGAAGGCTTCAGCTTGGAGTGAAGTTGCCAATTTTGAATTGGGATTGTTAACGAACAAAGATTGGGAAGCGAAATGGATAAGTCTACCAAACCAGAAAGCTATTGAAATTACCGGAACGAAGTTTAAATCCTTTAAAGTACAATACATAAGAAAAGCTATTCAGATCAATAGTGATGTTGAAAAAGCACGTCTTTATATTTCAGCAAAGGGATTGTTTGAGGCCAGCCTTAATGGAAAATGCGTAGGTAACGATGTGCTCACACCAGGTTGGACACCATATGAAAGTCGGATTGAAACATTGACATATGATGTTGGTGCTTTGCTTACAATGGGAAGCAATGTAGTTGGTCTCAAACTAGCTGAAGGCTGGTACTCCGGTAGGTTATTGTTTCGGGCTAAGAATGAGGAGATTCCTAGGGTTATTGCACAACTCGAAGTGGAATATAAAAATGGTGAAAGACAAATCTATTCGACCGATCAAACATGGAAAGCCACCAATGATGGCCCAATACAATACGCTAGTATTTATGATGGCGAGTTCTACAACGCAACACATGAAATAACAGGTTGGGATAGTGCTGATTTTGATGACAGCCAATGGTTGCCAGTGGAGGAAGAATCTATTTCCAATGAGGTTCAACTATCTCCTAAGCGACATAACCCAATCATCGAGAAAATCACTTTGCCAACACTAAAAATAACCGAACCAACCGAAGGAAGTTTTGTATTTGATCTGGGACAGAACATGGCAGGTGTTCCAAAACTAAAT
>JBGTGG010000131.1:0-48408 GCA_041746855.1 Cyclobacteriaceae bacterium
AGTAAGTTTGCAGCTTCGTCTTTTGCTTTGTTGATGATCTCTTTCTTCTTCGTTTCCAACTCGGTAGAAAGACTTTCGTACCGCGCCAGCGATTGCTTCATGCGCTGCTCTTTCTTTTCCATTTCCTCCAACCGCACATGAAAATCTTCCCGCTCCTTCTCCAGCGTCCGGATCAACTTCTCAAATCCCGCTAAATCCTTTCCTACCAATTCTTCCGCTTCTTCCAAAGATGCTTTTGGTAATCCTGTTTTTTTTGCGATCTCCAACGCAAAAGAACTGCCGGGTTTCCCAATATCGAGCATAAACTTAGGCGCCATGTTCTCTTCATCAAAACGCATGGCAGCATTTCGAATGCCCGGTTGTTGGCCGGCAAATAATTTCAAATTATAATAATGGGTAGTGGCCACTCCCCACACTTTCTTCTTCAACAATGCATTCAAAATGGCCTGGGCAATCGCACCTCCAAAATTCGGATCGGTACCCGATCCCAATTCATCCATCAACACAAGGGAACGGTATGTTGCTTCCCGCACAAACACATTCATGTTTTTAAGATGGCTGCTATACGTACTCAAATCATTTTCAATAGACTGTTGATCACCGATGTCCAGAAAAATGCGGTCAAAAATCCCAACCCGGCTTCGCTCTGAAAGCGGAATCAATAACCCACACTGTACCATGTATTGCAAAAGCCCGATCGTTTTCAAACACACAGACTTACCACCCGCATTCGGACCTGAAACCAGGAGCATCGGATCAGTTTCGCTCAAATCTACCGTTAATGGAATTACGTCACGTTTCCCTTTTAAACTTAAATACAACAACGGATGCTTTGCATTGTACCACGCCAGTTCAGGATAATCACAAAGTATAGGGAAGTCCGCTTCTATTTCTCGCGAAAGTTTTGCCTTTGCCCGTATAAAATCAATCTGGGCAAGAAAATCAAAAGCAGGTTCCAACACATCCAATTCTTTTCGCAATGAATTAGTCACCTCTTTTAAAATCCGAATCACTTCACGCTTTTCAGCATATTCAAGTTCGCGTATTTCATTATTGGATTCCAGAATTTCAACCGGCTCAATAAAAACAGTCTGGCCTGTTGCAGACTCGTCCAAAATAAACCCGCGCAGTTTACGCTTGTGCTCTGCTGAAACCGGAATGGCCAATCGTCCATCCCGAATACTCGGCAATGAACCTTCCGGCACCCATTGTTCCGCGACAGCGCGCTTAAAAACTTGTTCGGTTACTCTGCGCAATTTGTTTTGCTCCTCCCGAATTCGCTTACGAATAGTGGCCAGCGCAGGACTAGCGCTATCCCTGATGATTGCATTCTCATCGATAACCGAATGTATCCGTTGGGCATGGCTGGGTTTTATGGAAATGTCTGCCGCCAATTCAAATAATGTTGGATAGGCTTCTTTATTTTTTACAATAAACTGATGGCATTCCAAAATGGTCAATAGCATGTTGCCCAAATCCAGCAAGTCCCGCTCTTCGAGATAATTCCCCTCAAGGGAAATTATTTTTACCCACTCGGAAGGGTCATAAAAATATTGGTAAGGGAAGCTTTCGGCTTTATCAAAAATTTGTTTGAACTCCAGATTTTGAAGAAGCTGTAACTGCACGTGCTTGAAATCCGAAGAAAAAGAAATTTCATCAACCCGTACTTTTCCAGCATCGGAAAGGCAATGGTTTTTAAGTTTTTCCCGCAGCTGGTCAAAACCAAGTTTTATTTCAATCGCAGGTTCCATTATTCAATGCTCTTGGGGGCCGCCCCCGAACGTTGCTCCCGTAAACTGAGGGAGTCTATCAAAACAGCATATATCTCCTCCATCTCCTTCGGACGGTCGAGATAATAATTAAAGGACTTTTTAAAAACCGGTTCGGCAATTCCCAAACTATCAAAAGTTTTGGTTTCGAAATAATCAAAAATCCGCATAGAAGAATCCCGGCTTACCGGAATACCACCGACTTTGGCCTCCGTTATGTACAAGGCAGTCATGGCAACGACCATTTCTTCTGGTGTCAGGATGTCATTCGGTCGCTCTTCCTTTCCACAAGAAAGGAGGATGCTGCTGCAACAGAAAAAAATGAATAAACGTATCATGAACGTGTAGAGAACCTTTTGACCCAATAAAATACCATACCTCTAATTCGATTCGGCAAAATACTCATAATTGTTCTATTTTTGAACCTTTCTTGCATACTGTGAAGGAACTGATAAAGAAATTACGGAAATACGAAATACAAATTCGCAAGGCCATCACCAGCCAGATGCAGGGCGATTTCCACTCGATCTTTAAAGGATCGGGGTTGGAGTTTGATGATGTGCGGCCCTATCAATATGGGGATGACATCCGTACCATCGACTGGAGCGTTACCGCGAAAGGGCACGGTACATTTGTCAAGACTTTTAAAGAAGAAAAAGAACAGACTGTTTTCTTTGTTCTTGACGTTTCGGCATCTGAAGAAATCGGTAGCCCTGGAAAGACCAAAGGGGATATTGGCAAAGAAGTGTGTGGCGTTCTTGCTTTGTCGGCTGTAAAGGAATCGAGCCATGTGGGATTGATTTGTTATTCCGATCAAAAGGAAAAATATATCAAACCCGCAAAGGGTTCTGCGCAAGCGTATCAGATAATTTATTCTTTGGCAAATTTAAAACCCGTATCCCGAAAGACCAATCTGAATAGTTGTATTGTGTACGCCCTCAATACTATAAAAAGACGAAGTGTGATCATTCTTGTTTCTGATTTCATTGATGATAATTATTTATCCTCATTAAAGGCGTTGGCGCGAAGACATGATTTGGTGGTGATCCACATTAGTGATAAGCGCGAAACCAAACTACCGAAATTAGGGATTGTGCCTATCATTGATAAAGAGTCTAACAGAACACTTTGGGTGAATACCTCCTTTGGAGGCTTTCGGGAAAAAATCAGTCAGCACCACGAAGAGCGAAAGGCTGAGCTGGAAAAGTTTAGCAGAAAGCACCAAATCAATTTCATTTCGATAAGCACGGACGATGATTATGTTCCTAAATTGCTAAAGTTGTTTAAGGTTCGAAATCAAACCATGAAGCTGTAAGGGAAGTGGGAAGTATGAGCAGAAAAGGTTTTTTGTTTTTCGCATTGATTCTTCTTGGTCGGCTTACCATTGGTAGCGCACAAGAAGTTACCGTGACGAGTGGATTTTTGAAAGACAGTATAAAAATTGGTGAATCAACTGGTTTTTACCTGACAGCAAAATACCCCAGCAACCTCACCATAATTTTTCCAGATTCAACATTTGATTTTGCGCCCTTTGAATATGAGCGGAAAAAATACTTTCCAACCATTACCACAAACTCAGAAAGTTTCGACAGCACCGTTTATTTCTTAAGCACTTTTGAAATCGATTCGCTCCTATTCCTCCGGTTGCCGGTCTATCAAATCAATCGACAAGATTGTACAGTGGTAAACTCGCCTTTTGCAAGTATTGCCCTTACCCAATTGGTTGCTGATGTCCCTGATTCGGTCAATGCTGAGCAGCTTCCTTTAAAAGAAAATACTGCTTATCAACCCGTATTAATCCAATTCAACTATCCTATCCTGATCATTGTTTTAGGGGTCTTGCTCATTGCCATAATAGTGTTCATTTTTGTTTTCGGAAAAAAAATAAGGCGTTATTTCAAAATAAAGAGATTACAAAAAAACCATCGCCTGTTTATTGAAAAGTACTCCGAATACCTCAACATGATCGGCAAAAAGTACGACCGCAATGAAGTCGAGACCCTCGTTTTCGTTTGGAAAAAATACCTCGAAAAATTGGAGGCGGTTCCGTATACCAAAATGACTACCAAAGAAACCCTTACCGTTATTGGCGAAGAAGGCGTAGCACAAAACCTGAATGCTGTAGACCGTGCCATCTATGGAAATCATTCCCTTAAAATGGATACGCTGGAGGGATTATTGGAATACGCCAACATCCGTTTCTCAACCACATTAGATAAACTCCAACATGGATAGTCAGTTTACATTATCCTGGTATTCGCTTGAATGGTTTTCTCCAAGCCAATTCAAAGCCTTTACGTGGGAGAATCCCTTTTACTTATATTTCTTGTTTGCAATTCCTGTTGTGTTTTTCTTACGATGGCTTCTACGGTATCAATTCAACCAAAAACTACCTGTAGCACTTGCCCAACGCGACCTAAAGGCATCGGCCCTAAACCTGATCAGGCTTATCCCCGATGTGGTGATGATGTTGATCCTTTGCCTGCTGATAATCGCACTAGCAAGGCCACAAAAAACAAATGAAAAAATTGAACAGTGGACCGAAGGGATTGATATTATGCTGGCACTGGACATATCCCATTCCATGAAAATTGAAGACTTTTTACCGAACCGATTGGATGCAGCCCGAAAAGTTGCGGAAAATTTTATTGAAGGTCGTGTGCAAGATCGGATTGGAATTGTTGTTTTTTCTGGAGATGCCTTCTCCCTTGCGCCCCTTACCACCGATTATGAACTTCTAAAATCTTATTTGAAAGAAATTGATTTTGAAATGATTGAGAACCGCGGCACGGCCATTGGTAGTGCTATGGCAGTCGTTACCAACCGTATGCGTGACTCGGAAACTAAATCAAAAGTCTGCATCCTGTTAAGCGATGGTGATAACACTGCGGGAAATATCGACCCCATAACGGCAGCCGAGCTGGCAGACGCATACAATATTAAAGTCTACACAATTTTGGTAGGCAAAGAAGGCATGGTACCTTTCGGCAAAGACTTTTTTGGCAGACCCAACATGATCGAAAACACCGTGAATGAAACCACGATGCGAAAAATTGCCGAAATTGGTGGGGGCGAATTTTTTAGGGTTACTGACAACAAGGCTCTCGAACAAGTTTTTGATCGGATCGATGAATACGAAAAAGCGGAAATAAAGGAATCGCGGTTCAAAGACACTACGGATTATTATTATCCCTATCTTCAATGGGCTATCATGTTATTGTTGCTGTGGATGTTGTTGAAATCTACTTTTCTTAGCAACGTGCTGCAAGATTAATTTTTTAACCCTTCAGTTTAATTACCACATTTCCCCGTTGTTATAAAACTGAATCCCTCCAGAATTCAGACGGGAGTTCCGATTATCGATCACGGTCAGGCTCTGATATCCGGAATCCCAACGGATCACAGAAATAAATTGATCCGTTGCAATGATTTTCATCCATGTGTGAATTATGCAAGCTTATTCAATGATTGTGCAACAGATGAGGCACTAAAAGGATTCATTTTTGTGTAGACTGAGAAATATTCCTTTTACGTATTCCGCAAGTCTCGTTCATGAAGTTCTAATTCAAAAAAACAGAGATGAGCATAATACTTTCTAAAAAAGAAATTGCATTCCAAGAGGAAGAAAAAGAGAAACGGGTGGCAGAATTAATCATTGCGAAAAAAGAACTTGTTATTCAAGATGAAGAGAAGGAAAAAAGAGCAGCTGAACTAATTATTGCAAATAAGGAGCTTGCTTTTCAAAATAAAGAGAAAGAAAAAAGGGCAGCAGAGTTAATCATAGCTAATAGGGAACTAGCCTTTCAAAACAACCAGAAGGAGCAGCGGGCAGAAGAACTGATTATTGCCAACAAAGAATTAGCGTTCCAAAATCAGGAAAAAGAAAAACGTGCAGCGGAGTTAAACATTGCAAACATTGAACTGGCCTATCAAAACGGGGAAAAAGAAAATCGCGCAGCAGAGTTAATTATAGCCAACAAAGAACTTGCCTTTCAGAATAAAGAGAAAGAAAAACACGCAGCTGAACTAAGTGTTGCCAATAAGGAATTGGCCTTTCAAAATGCAGTAAATAAAAAGTGGGCAGCGGAGTTAGTCGTTGCAAATCAAGAACTGGCCATTCAAAATCACGAAAAAGAAAAACGGGCGGGAGAGTTAAGCGTTGCCAATATTGAGCTTGCTTACCAAAACAAAGAAAAGGAAAATCGTGAGGCAGCGTTAATGATGGCTAACAAAGAACTAGTCTTTCAAAACGAACAGAAAGAAAAACTGGCAAAGGAGTTAATTATTGCCAACAAAGGATTGGAACAATTCTCTTATATAGCCTCTCACGATCTTCAGGAACCGCTTCGCACGGTTTCCAACTACATGAAAATATTTGAAGAGGATTACATGGAGGTATTGGATGACGATGCACGTGAATATCTTAATTCGGTGGATAGTGCCATAAAAAGAATGAGCCTTCTTATTAAATCACTTTTAGACTTTTCAAAATTGGGCCATAATACAAAACTCGCCTTTGTTGACTGTAAAGAATTAATTGATATAGTCATTACCGATCTTGAAACGATGATAAAAAATTCTCACACGATCATTGAAGTGTTTGAGATGCCTAAATTGAATGTATATGAGATTGAAATACGTCAGGTATTCCAAAATCTTATTACGAATTCAATAAAATTCAGAAAAGAAAATATCCGGGCAAAAATAAAAATCCGGTCGGAGAAAATAGAAGATGGATGGAAATTCTCTGTCAGCGACAATGGAATAGGGATTAACCCTGCCCATTTTGAGCGGATCTTTGATATTTTTCAGCGTCTCCATACAAAGGAAGAGTATGACGGAAACGGGATTGGGCTCTCGAATTGCAAGAAAATAATTCAATCCCATCATGGACAAATTTGGGTTGAATCAACCCCAAAGAAAGGAGCTACATTTTATTTCACAATACCTAATTTGACATTATGAGCAAAAAACTAAAATGCATCATGCTGGTTGATGACAACAAGGACGATCTCTTCTTTCATGAGCGGGTAATTAGAAAGAGCAATGCAGCCGATATGGTTGTTTCAAAACAAACAGGCAAGGGTGCAATCGAATATTTAAAGTCAAAAAAATATAATCAAGACGGGCACCCAGATTTGATTTTTTTGGATGTCAACATGCCCGGCATGAATGGTTGGGAGTTTCTGGAAGAGTATAACAGACTGGATCAAAAATTTAAAAGTCAGGCGATTGTCGTAATGCTTTCAACCTCCGAAAACCCTGATGATATGATCAGGGCTAAAACTATGAAAATTGCTTCCGATTTTAAAATAAAACCATTGACCAAAGAAATGTTGGAAGATATTATTGGTAAGTATTTCTAGCAGATTTTTTGAAGAGTAGGTAGTAAGGAACTTTTCGATTTTGCACCAGTTCAAACAAAATCATTTGAAAAATACAGGGATGCTAAAATCTATGACTGTTAAAAACTGGACTTTACAGTCCCGGAATTCTATCAGCATATAGCAAAAGCCTGCCACCAAAGATTATAAAAACAATTCCGAGGGTTACATTTAATATCTGAATAAACCGGGTGGTAATCAACGCCCTTAATTTATCCGCAAGTTTTGCTTTTAAAACATCCGTAACAAAAACTGTCGCAACGATTGTTGAAAAATAAATGGAGGCCTGCATGGTGGTTGTATAGCCAAATTCTGAAGTCGCCAGTCCTACCGTTCCTATCCAAAAAACCAACACCATTGGGCTAATGCCATTGATCACAAACCCTTTCGCGATATAACGAAAAAGGCCATTTTGTTTTGGTGGTTCGGTGGGATGGAATATCATTTTTCTATTCTTGAAAAACATATAATAAATCCCGAACGAGAGCAAAACAATACCACCCGTATAGCCCAGGTATATCCTCAATGATTCATTTACAATCAATTGCGACAATCCCAAATACGAAAGAACAATATAAACAGTATCACTGACTGAAACTCCAACGGCAACCAGTACACCTTTTGAAAAACCCCGCTCAATACTGGTTTGGATAATGGTAAAAAAAACCGGGCCGATCAAAAAGGCAAGTACAATCCCTGACACAACCCCCTTTGCGATGATATCCATTACCGATTGCTAAGGAAATCTTTCCAATCCGCGAGTTGTGCATTTTTCATCACTCTTGGAAATTTATTTTGACCGCCAACTTTTCCTTTCAACTCCATCCATTCATAAAAAACTTTAATGGGGAGCACATCAACAAATATTTCTTTCAATGCTGCTGTTCGCTCCACTGCATAGTCATCATTTAAAACTTTTAAATGTGCATCCAGTTTTTCTTTTACAATAGTTGCATCAACGGGGGTGTCCACACCCAAAAACCAATGATGGGCAAACAAGGTGTCGTGTGGAATGCCTGCGACTGTAAACTCCTTTATTTCCACATTCAAATCACTGGCCACCATTTCAATAGCCTTGTTCATATTATCGACCGAGAGATGTTCACCACACAGACTTAAGAAATGTTTGGTCCTTCCGGTTATAATAATTTCCGACTCTGCAATGGAAGTAAACTTGATAACATCTCCAATGATATACCGCCAGGTGCCTGCACACGATGACATTAATAAGGCATACTCTACACCTTCCTCTACCTGATTGATCAATAAAGATGTTGCATCTTCTCTTATTTCGCCATTCGCATCAATATTGTTTTCATTGAAAGGCACAAACTCATAAAAAATACCATTATTCAAAACCAATCGCATCGAACGTCTATCAGGGTAGGCCTGAAATGCTATAAAACCTTCTGAAGCCAAATAGGTCTCGATATAGTAAACCGGGCGACCAAACAATTTTTCAAATCCTTTTCGATAGGGATCAATCGACACACCACCATGCACGTATACTTGCAGGTTTGGCCAGATATCATGAATGTTATTGACCTTGTGGTACGCGATTATTTTTTCCATCAGGATTTGAATCCATGCCGGTACCCCAACAATAATCCCAATATCCCACTCACGGGCTTTCTTGGTAATGTCATCAAGTTTCGCATCCCAGTTCCTGGTTTTGGCAATTTTTTTTCCAGGCTTATAAAAATGTTGGAACCAAAACGGTAATCGCGCAGCTTGTATTCCGGTCAGATCTCCTTCAAAATAACTACCCTTCTTGTTCAAGTGGGTACTTCCCCCCAACATGAGAATACCTGATTCAAAAACTTTGGAATCCAAATCATATTTGGAAAGGGTTAGTATCTGCCGAAGGCTGGTGCGTTGAATGGCCTTGGTCATCTCTTTGGTGATCGGAATATATTTGGAGGAAGCCTCTGATGTACCGGAGCTTAATGCAAAAAACTTCATCCGCCCTGGCCACGAGATATCCTTCACACCTTGTAATGAGAGTTTCCACCAATCATTATAAATTTTATTATACGTATGAATCGGGACTTTACTTTTGTACAGTGCATAGAAATCATTGTGATTGGATTTAAACGCATTCAATATATCATGAAAGTCATACCGCTTTCCAAAAGCAGTGTCCCGGGCGGTGATCAGCAATTCGCGCAGGACTTCCTTTTGCAGATCAAATGGGGCGGCATATTCCTGCTCCATCATTTCACGAATCTTAATTCCTTTTTTCAGTAATGTTCCAAGGATGGCCATATCTTTACGGAATGATGCCTAATGTTTGTAAAGGAACCAAAAGTACGGAATGAATATTGAAAAAAACATAGCAAATGTTCGATTAACCTTACCTGATGGAGTAACCTTGGTGGTTGTTTCAAAAACCCAACCGAATGAAGCTATTTTAATGGCCTATCATGAAGGACAGCGCATATTCGGGGAAAACAAAGTTCAGGAGTTGGCCGCAAAGTATACTGCACTCCCGAAGGATATCGAATGGCACATGATTGGCCATCTTCAAACCAACAAAGTCAAATATATTGCACCCTTTGTTTCGATGATCCATTCTGTCGATAGTTTTAAGCTATTAAAGGAAATTAATAAAGAAGCAAAAAAATCCAACCGTGCCATTCCGTGTCTTTTACAAGTTCACATTGCACGTGAAGAATCAAAATTTGGATTATCGGAAGTTGAACTGGAAGATATCATTGGGAGCGCTGAAGTAGCAACAATGAAACACATTAAAATTGTTGGCCTTATGGGAATGGCAACCTTTACCGATAATACCGATACTGTTAAAATGGAATTCTCCTACCTAAAAAATATGTTTGAAAAAATAAAAAGCACATCGCTTCCACCTTCCATTGAAATGAAAGAACTTTCGATGGGCATGAGTGGTGACTACTTGCTGGCGATAAACGAAGGCAGTACCGTGGTTCGAGTTGGATCTACAATTTTTGGGGACCGTGAAAAATAGTGTTACTATATTAAAGACAGCGGCTATACTGGGTGGGCTCGCTGTTGCCCTTGGAGCATTTGGTGCCCACGCCTTTAAAGATATGCTAATGGAAACGGGCAGGTTGGATACGTATGAACTCGCTGTCCGGTATCAATTCTACCATGCATTGAGTTTGTTAGTGGTTGGACTTCTCTATAAAGAAAATACTTCCAAATTTTTGCGCTTTTCTGCCTGGGGTTTTTTCCTTGGCTGTATTTTCTTTTGTGGCTCGCTCTATCTGCTTTGCTTCACAGGTATAAAAACTTTTGGCGCCATAACACCTTTCGGTGGTGTGTCTTTAATTTTAGGATGGTCATTTCTGTTTGTAGGAATTTCCACGAAATAAAAAAAGCCTCACATTCATGAGGCTTCTAAAATTTTTAAAAATAAAAACTACTGTGGCTTTGGTGCAGCGATTACTGTTGAGAAACTTACACGGTTTGTTCCTACAGCGTTTGAAACAACAGTCACGGTTTTGTCTACTTTACCCATTTTGCCCGCGCTATTAAAGGCTACTGTAATTTCAGCTTTTCCACCTGGCATAATTGGATCACGCGGCCAACCCTTTGGTACTGTGCAACCACAGGTTACCTGAACATTGGTAATGATCAGGGGCTCGTTTCCAACATTGGTAAACTTATAGGTGTGTTCAACGGTTGATCCTTGCTCGATCTCACCAAAATCGTACGTCTTTTCTTCCCATTGAATTACAGGCCCGCTCTCTTTTTCAACCTGCTGGGCAAACCCCACAGAAACGAATAAAAGTGCTGCGAATAATAATATGTTCTTCTTCATCATGGCAATTAAGATTTTTGTTCAAATTTAATGACTCATAACAACAATTCGACCAAATACTTAAGTTTTAAAGGTAGAATGTGACTTTTTAACGAAAAAAGAATTAATTACCCGCGCTTTGAATACTGAAATCATTGAAAAATTTGGAAACCGCGTCCGCATCCGTGTATGTGGAATTTGTTGGAAAGACAATAAAATGCTGATGGTAAACCATAAGTCATTGACTCCTAACGATTTCTGGGCTCCTCCTGGCGGGGGCGTTGAAACCGGACAATCTATTGCTCAGACCCTGCATCAAGAATTTGAACAAGAAACCGGGCTCACCATAAAACCGGGGAAGTTTCTCTTTGGCTGTGAATTTATTCAACCGCCTTTGCATGCAGTTGAACTTTTCTTTTCGGTGGAACTCGTGGGAGGGACACTAAAAATTGGTACCGACCCTGAATTGAACCCCCAAACACAGATTATTTCAAATGTATCTTTCCTATCGACCGATGAAATCGACCAGCTACCACTCGAACAAAAGCACGGGATTTTCCGGCTGTGTCCAAATGCCAAACAACTGGAAAATCTCCATGGATTTTACACTATTTAATATGGTTTCTATGGAATTTGCCTTGTGAATTACCCTTTAAAATATTTATTATTGCAGACTAAACCATTAAAAATGAATCTTACCAAAATACTTACCTACGCTCTTTTCATTGTAAGTCTTGGCCTTGCCTACTATCTATACGATAATATCAACTCGACCATCAAGTTTCAAGAGTCTATTGCTACAACAGAAAGGCAGATTATTGACAAGCTGGAGATTATCCGTGAAGCAGAAAAAGTATTTTTGGAACAGAATCGCAGGTATACTGACAATTGGGACACCCTGATAAACTTTATTGAAAATGGTGTGGTACCCATCACTCAACGTACAGAAACCATTATCCCATTAAGCTACGGAAAAGACAGTATCCATGTAAAAATTGACACCCTGGGTAAAATTTCGGTAAAAGACAAAATTTTCAAAAAGACCAACTCCGTAACTGCTGCAGACAACGGTACGTTTATGGGTTTTGATGTTAAACTTGGCGGTTATGTCGTAAAAGGAGGCCCCTCCTATCGCATTAAAAAAACCGGTCAGGAAAAAACGGAACAATTGAAGTTTATCGATAAAGGAACAGTTAATTATCTGGCAGATATAAAGCCTGGTGATAAAGTACGAAAAGGCCAATTGCTTATTTCTATATGGGACTATCAACTCAACCCAAAGGTTGATATCAAAACACTTGCTGAAATTCCGGGATCAAACGGAAAGAAATTTGAGATTTTCACCGGTAAAATTGAAAGAAACAAAGTAATGGTGAATGTGATCGAAGTAGTTGACCCTGCCCCTATCAACCCTGAAAGGCGTGCAAGCAACGAAGCGAAAAATCGAAAGCCACTTGGTTTTGGTAATAAAAATGATGTTTCAACTGTAGGTAACTGGGAATAACTTTGCAAACCACTACGCTCAACTATAAATTAATCAAGAAAATCAAAGATGAGCGGTTTGATGAAGATCAGATTCAGCGCTATCAACTCCTGATTCATATTGGTACCCGTGACATACAGATTGGTGTCATTGAACCGGGCGAAGCAAGAATATTGTTGCTTGAGGATTACGTTTTGCCCAATGTCAATTCCAATAAAGAGCTTTTAGAAGTACTTGATCAGCTTTTTGATAGCCATCCGGTTATCAAAGCAGGTTTTTGGAATTCTATAAAGGTTTCGATCAAGAACCAGAAATTTGTACAGGTTCCATCCGCCCTTTTTTCTGAACAATCCTTACCGGACTATTTGCAATATAACGCAGCCATCAATCCTGAAACTGAAGACTACCACTATGTCTCCAATAAAGAGGCGAATGCCATCACGGTCTTCGCCATCAATAAAGATTTGAAGGAATGGTTGAACAAAACATATCCCAATAAGGAAGTTCTTTTTTCCCATCAATCCGCTTCCCTGATTGATGGTGTAATGAATTACGCTCAAAACCGCAGCGATAATCCATTGTATGTCTTTGTGGACCGGTTTAAGCTTCACATCCTTTCAACATCCGGTAAAAAATTGGTGTACTACAATCAGTTTGCAGTCAAGCAATTTTCGGATTACGTGCGGTATATCATGTTGGTTTTGAAATCGTTGAAGATGGATCAAGCTACTAGCCAGGTAGTATTGTGGGGATACATCGGAAAGAATTCGCCACACTATCATGAGTTCTACAAATATATCAACAACGTAACGTTTGGAGGCCGTCCTGATTTTCTACAGTTTGGATATATGTTTGACGAAATCCAGGAGCACACATTTCTTGACTTGTTCGGAATTCATCTTTCCAATAAATAGGCAGGTAAAAACCTCCAAATGGATAAAAAAATAGCTGTTTTCCCAGGTTCTTTTGACCCCTTTACCAAAGGCCATGAAGATATTGTGCTCCGTGGATTATTGTTGTTTGATGAAATCATCATCGCAATGGGACACAATACAAAAAAAAGCAACCGGTATTTCGATGTTGACTTTATGGCTGAAAAGATAAACCAAACCTTTAAAAACTATCCCTCCATTCGCATTGAAGTATTTGCTGAATTAACAGCTGAGTTTGCACGAAGAAACAATGCCCGTTATTTACTACGCGGTCTACGAAACACCACCGATTTTGAATACGAAAATAGCATTGCCCAGGTAAATCGAAATATCAACCACGATCTTGAATCCGTATTTTTGATTACTTCACCACAGTTCGCCTACATCAATTCCTCAATTATTCGTGAGGTACACAGGTATGGTGGGGATGTGGGTCCATTTCTTCCGTACGACTTGTAATTCTATATTGCGGATTTTCCACTCCCCTACTTCAAATCCCAACCAACAACCCCTCCTAAGGATAAGTTTCAAGCGGAACGTGATTGTTACATGATCTTTGATGATTTCCGTACCCAATCCCGGATTTGGGCCTTTGTTCTTCCTGTCTTCATTTGTAATCGCCCAATCAACTCATTTTCCCCTTGTGCCATAAATTGTAAGTCACGGTCTGAAACATTCGGAAACGTTTTTTTTATTCTGCCACTGATCTCATTCCAATTTGTATTCAAGTCTTCTTTTTTGTTTTCATTTTCCATGTTGCTAATTTTTGTTTTAAAATTTCCCAATCGTTTTAGTGCTCCGTTCTTAAGGGCTTGATACGGCTTTCGAAATACGCTCTATTGATTTCTTTCCTCCCTTTTTTAACTTCCCAAGTTTTTTTTGGTAATCCAGTTTTGCATCAATCAATAATTCTTTTGCCGTGTCCATCATGTCCTCCGTCAATCGCTTTGATTCAGCCTTTATTTTCCTGCGGGTCCTACGACCACTCTGTGGTGCCATTAATATTCCGGCTGCAGCGCCTAATGCTGCACCTAATAAAAATCCACCAACAACTTTTGTCTTGGTATCCATCTTATAATAGTTTTAAAATTAATCGGCCTTAAGATCTTTAAGGCATTCACAAAATTGAACCGTTGGTATATGGAGAAAAGAACCAATATGAATTAGGCTCTCCATAAAAAAGAAATTTAACGATTCATATTAACAACGCGCCAAACCATCAAATAGTTTCGGCTACGCGATTTAACTTCTCATTTCCGCTAACCGATTACGCTCATCCTGAAGTTCACGCGAAAGTTTCATTTGCTTGTCCAGGGCTTTTCGTTTGTACTCTTCAAACTCTTTTGTGATAATCTCTAAATTTTCAAGCTTCTCTTTCAACGTTGAATATACCATTTTCAATCGTCCACTCACCAATCCTAAGAATACCAGGAGGATCGCAATGATAATTCCCATCAATGAAGCAAAAAAAGATTTGTTAAAAGAGATACCCATTACCATCATGTGCGTTGCATCATATTCCATCTCTGCTCGCTGCGCATAAGCCTGATCGCGCGCCAGGTCTGCTTCCTTTACTTTTTGATCGTACGCGGAAATTGCGCCATTCGCTTCCGCAAGTTTTAACTCCAGTGAAGCAATGGAGTCCAAAGAAATTTTCAATACACCATTCAATACTTCGCGCTTAATAACTTTATAATCATTATATGTCTGTGATGTTTCCTTCATTAGCTCATATCGCTCTTCCAGAGTGATGTCTTTCTTGTCAAGTGCCTGCATATTCACTTGCGCCACCCCTATCATTGGGAGTATAAAGAATATAATTACTAAATTTTTCATGCGGTCTGTATTTTGGATGGAAACCTTAGCACGTATAATATAAAAGATATGTATTCGCTTAGATTCTATTCAGAAATAAACGTACAAAATCCATCGAAAGAACAAAGCATGAATCTTTTTAAGAAACAAATAACTCGACTATTTGCCCGGTAGCCCGATGAAACTAAAATTACTTTTTCATGAAAACCCAATCGACATTTTGGGTTTGTATTACCCGACTGAAAAGTTCTTTTAAATAGTAGTATTCCACCGCATGAAAAACAGACCGGTTGATCATCAGCGAACTTTGCATTGAAACTTGCTTACCAATTTCTGTAACACGATAGCGATAATAACCACCGCCTCCCGGCAAGGCCAAACCAACCTGCTCGGGCACTTCTTCGAGCTGTACATCGTCCGGCATTTCAAGCTGAACACTTAACGTCCATTCGAGTGGATAAGCAAAGTCAACCGGGTACAACCGCTCGCTCGACTTGAAAGGATTTTCCTTCCATTGCTGGAACAAAAAAGGATTAAAATAAATTGTAGTGGCGGAGAGTCCATCAAATGCCTCAATCTCTACTGCTAATTTTTCCGTTAAGGGCTTTGAAAGATCGTCAAGGTTTTCAAGTTCTGAATTGAGTATCTCAATGTTCGTCCATTTATTGTCAAGGTCTTTAAAATATTCCGCTACGGAAGAAAACCCAAAAATACTTTTTCGTTTTGCAGCAGCTTCGTAGCCAATGTATAAATTTTGAATGCTTCCACGCAAATACCCATCATCCTCAAGTTTGAGATTGATCACTGAAATGGACTTCCATTTTTCTATCGGTTCGATATCAATCCAAAATGACTTCTTGTCTTCCAATACCCTGCCCTTCCCATTCAAACATCTTTCCGGTAAAAGTCCAAATGGCATGAAGTCATCTGTTGCATCGAGGAAATATGTTTTTCCTTCATGATCAAATTTTGCCATTACATAATTAAAATCACTCAATACCGGATGGAGATCCGTAACAATTCCATTTTTCCGTGTCGACAATAAAACCGGATCTGCACCAAGGCCTGCAAACCGCAATGCTGCAATCAGTGAGAGGTTAATATCACCAACATTCCCAACTTTCGTATCAAATGCCTTTTTAATTCCGAATTCACTGTACTTCCCAAACGTACCATTCCATCGATACCACGATTTGATAAAATCAAAAACCTGGTTGGCCTTTTCAAAATCGTCAGTCGTATTCTTTGTTAGTTTGTCAATCTCGGCTGCTATATCTTTTCCTCTTTTGAGCTGAATACCAAATTTCTGATCCCGTCTTAATTCATCGTCAACATCTTTCCATTCTTTGGTCACTTTATCAACCCGGCCATCAAAATATCGGATTTCAGTTAGTTCAAAATTAATTGCAGAAATAAAATTTACACTGGCTGTGGCATACTCCTCTTCTATAAAAGCTGGAATATTAGTCATTGCATATTTGTTTAGTGCGCAATCCGCTTTGCCTGATCCCATTTGCAAACAATCCTTCACGAGCGTGGATTCATTTTTAACAAGTTTCAAAAAGCCCTTAAGGGAAATGTTGTACAAATAATTGCCTGGAATTTTTGCCCAATATTCACTTTTCAGTTTCGGGATATCCGATTGGAATTCCCACAGGTGAAAATTCATAATAAAAGGTGACTTCAATGTATACTTGACTTCAATGACACTCCCCACCCGGACATTGGGAATGGCGAATTTTTTCAGTTCCCAATATTCGCCCATGTTTTCGGTGTACACGCCTTTCCGTTCAACCTTGGATTCCACAATCTTATTATCTTGAAGATTGTAAGAGGCAGCCTCAACATCTGTTAATAACTCCATGCTCCGTCCATTTTTTCTCAACGCAATTTCAAAATTACCCTTATCAAGTCCTTCTGTCTTCAGGATTTTGATTTTGACATGGTATTCGAAATTGAGTTGAAAATCGTTTCCATCGATATATGCTTCACCGAATTCATTTAAGACAATTGCGCTTGCGTTGGTGTCTAATGAATATAAATGTTGATTGAGTTCAGCGTATGTCGCTTGTCCAAATTTAAATCCATGCTCCTGACTAAAAACACTAGCTGAGCATGTGCACAAAATGCAAAACAGAAAAAAAACGAAACTATTTTTATTTCGTGAGACCGATCCTCCGCGAGAGATCGGACGTGTATATATTGGTTGGATCATACTTCTTTTTAATTGCTAACCATTCTTCAAATTCCGGATACATTGCCTTAAATGTTTGCTCATCTAAAAATGCATCCTTCCCTAAATAAATTCTTCCCCCTGCATCCAACACCATTTGATCCAACTTTTTGGTAAAAGCCTTCAGGTTTTTGGTGATCGGAAAATCGATCGCAAAAGTATATCCTTCTTTTGGAAATGAAAGTAACCCTTGTCCTTTTCCGAATTTTTTTAACACATTCAAAAACGGAATACATCCGCTGGAAGCAATCGCTTTTAAAATTTCGGTAATGTTTTTATGTCCTTCCGTAATAGGGATAACAAATTGATACTGGATAAAGCCACGTTTACCATATCCCCGGTTCCAATTCATGATCGCATCCAACGGATAAAAAAAGTTATCATAATGAAAAAATCCATTTCCGCTTTTTTGCTTCCAATTAATTATTGAATTCAAAATTCGAACTGTAAAGGTGTTGAGCGCAGATTCGGGCAAGAAAACAGGGACATTTAATTTCGGGCGTTTGCCTATTTTTAGTGGATCCGTTTTTAAAGAAGCCGGCAATTCATCAACGCTAGCGAGATTTCCCATCGTCAACACGCCACGCCCAATCCGTTTTCCGGTTGCCAATGAATCGATCCACGCAACAGAAGAAGTATATTCTTCATCTGCGGCATCAATGGCAGCAAGCATTTCTTCCAGATTTTTAGCAACAACTGCTTTTTGTCTGAAATACGTTGATGAAATTTTTCGGAGTTGAATGGAAACAGTAAGAATGGTGCCCAACAATCCGAGTCCACCAAAGTTTGCGTAAAAAAGATCACTGTTCTCTTCACGACTTGCTTTTACAATTCGCCCATCTGCCAAAGCAATCGTAAACCAATTAACACATGCGATAAACGAACCATCAACATGGTGTGCCTTTCCGTGTATATCATTGGCAATAGCACCACCGAGTGTAACAAATTTTGTTCCCGGGGTGATTAACGGAAACCACCCTCTTGGCCCAAGAAATTCAATAATTTCTTCGAGACTTGTTCCGGCTTGAGAAACCAGGATACCCTTCTCTTCATCAAACGATAAAAAGTGGTTCAACCGTTCCATTTTTAAAACCAGGCCAATGGTATTGGTGGATTGATCCGCATAGCTTCGACCCAGTCCGCGCGGAATCACCGGATTTTCAAATTGATGTTTTGAAAGTTGAGCTCCCGTAGTGGGATACGCTACTTTACATTTTGCTTTTGGAATATTTCCCCAACCTGATAAGACTTCCTCCTCAAAAAGCATTTGTATCTTCTGGATTATTCTGGGACATTTACAGCCCCAAATTATTGATAATAATTATATTTCCCGCACCTTACGGTTATTGAAAATGAAAATCGGACTGATTTCAGATACACATGGATTTCTTGATGAAGCAATCTTCCACCATTTCGACAAGTGTGATGAAATCTGGCATGCCGGGGATATTGGCTCCGTGGAAATAATCGAGCGCTTGAATGACTTCAAACCACTTCGTGCTGTATACGGAAACATTGACAGTCACGAAGTGAGACAAATTACCGGAGAAGATGCCTGGTTTAAAGTGGAGGACTGTAAGATATGGATGACCCATATTGGAGGAGCGCCTCCACGCTACAACCAGCGAATTAAAAGTATTCTAAACAACCGGATACCGGATATTTTTGTGTGTGGCCATTCGCATATACTTCGGGTGGAAAAAGATCCCGCTAAGCGAAATATGCTATTTATCAATCCTGGCGCTGCTGGCAAACATGGTTTTCACCACATTCGAACGGTAATTCGATTCGATATAAATGAAAAGAAAATTGAGAATATGCAGGTGATCGAGTTGGGCGCCCGGGCAGCGTTATAATTTTAATCTTACCGCCAGGCCTGTTCCACTGATCCCCACAGAGCCCTGTAAATTATCGAGGTAGCGATTGTATCGCTTTGCACCCTTTGCCCAAAAAATGATTCCCGGAACCATCATTCCTGTACCTCCTACCAACATAAGCGAACCCAATAAAATTTTAGGATCGTTATACTCATATTGCCCGGTGTTGTAGTTGTAGTAGGTGGTTTTGTCTGCTTCTGAAATCACGATAATCCCACCCACGAACATGACTGCACCTGCTAAGGTCAATGTAGATCCTACTTTTTTCATTCGGTAGCCAGGTGGCAAGACTACATTATCAAAGGAACTATAATTTGTGGTAGATAAAAAGACAGGCGAGGTCACCTGCTCCATGTTTGCAGATGCAAAAAGCTGTTGGCCTTTTGCTTCTGCACAAATCCCCACAATAAAAAGTAGGAAAATAATTATCCTCATAAAAAAATCTACTAAACGTATTGGTTGAGCATCACAGGCATCACCAACATTAAAATATCTTCGTTTTTATCTTTCTCAACCGGTACGATAATACCTGCCTTGTTTGGTGCCGACATGTTCAAACGAATCTGATCGGTATCCAAATTGTTCAACATCTCCAACAAGAATTTTGCATTGAACCCAATTTCGATATCCTCGCCTTCATGCTCGCAGCTCAACCGCTCATTCGCTTCGTTAGAGAAATCCAAATCTTCGGCTGATATCTGCAATTCACTGCCCGTAATTTTAATTCTTACCTGATGGGTGGTTTTGTTGGCATAGATCGAAATACGTTTCAAAGCGCTTAAGAATTCACTTCTGTCGATGGTCATACCGATGGTATTACCGGAAGGAATTACATTTTCGTAATCCGGGAAACGCTCATCGATCAAGCGGCAAATCATTTTGATATTGCCAAACTTGAAAAATGCATTCGACATATTGAAATCAAGGCTTACACTTGTATTTTCTGTTGGCAATGTGGCCTTGATAAGGTTTAATGCCTTGCGGGGTATAATAATGGCGTTTCCATTTTCAGATTGCACATCCTTTCTGCCGTATCGTACCAATCGGTGTCCGTCAGTAGCTACGAAAATAGTTTGTTTCTCGCCAAGGTTTACATACACCCCGGTCATCGCTGGGCGCAATTCATCATTGCTGGTAGCGAAAATTGTATTGTTGATGGCGCGGGCCAATACTTCAGAAGAGATTTCCGCTGAAAAATCATTGGAAACAGAAGGAACCTTAGGGAAATCAGTCGCATTCTCACCAGAAAGTTTATAACGTCCATTATCCGAAATAATCTCGATACTGTACGTAGATTCATCAATCGAAAAGGTAATCGGTTGTTCTGGCAAGTTTTTGAGGGTATCCAATAAAATCCGTGCAGGAACCGCAATATTTCCTTTCTCTTTTGACTCCACCTGCAATTCCGTGATCATGGAGGTTTGGAGATCGGAAGCGGTAACCGTCAAACTACCCTTATCAAGCTCAAACAAGAAGTTTTCAAGTATAGGAACAACCGGGTTGGTGGTGATAACCCCGTTAATATTAGCGAGTTGCTTAAGCAGATAAGCAGAGTTTGCGATAAACTTCATCAGTGAAATAGTGGTTTAATGTTTTTCAAGCGGGTAAAGTTAGAAAGAAATGCGAATATAGGAAACGTTCGATTTCGGGAGTGTAAAAAGGCAATTATTGGCCTTCTTTCATCTTATAATAATCCTTTCCCCTCAGGAGCGGGCTGATCTTTTGGGCTGAGAAAATGGCACTGGAATTTCCGTTAATAAGCCCTAGGTACTCACGGTTTCCCTCCTGCTCAAATAAGGAAAGTTTATATTCAAGGTTTCCTAAGGCAAAAATCGAAATATCCAAGATCGGCTTTTCTTCAAGGATCACCGGTTCCGAAATATGGCGGTCAACCGTCAACAAATAGATCCGCTCCAGAAAATCACTTAGGCGTGTAGTATCTGTCTTAATGCCTTCTATCCCGAATAAATTATTTTCTTTGGAAACCTCAAAATCCTGCTCAGGCTGATCCGGAAATGAAACCTTCATTGTTTTAAAATTCTGCCAATTAAACCCAAAAACATATTTATCGCGCCAATCACTTTCATGCAGTTCAAAAATTCCGGAAACATACACCCGATACCCTGGTATCAAAACATAATACGGGGTTGCATCGGGGCCAAGAAAATACGCTTGCGTCTTTTGCGGATTTCCTCCAGCATAAAATTCTTTCACAACATTTCCATCCGAAAAAAGGGAGACATGCACGCCTTCAGATCGAAGGGTATTGCTTACCGAATCGCGCAACGCATTGGCAAGCGGACGCTTAGGCTCGGCTTGCGCAATCGTAGCGAACAAAACATCTATCATATTGCGATCGGCAACATCGTCATTGACCATCCATCGTGTGCCATCAAATTTCAGGACAACTTTTTTACCACCCGACTCCATGATCACTTCATCAACATTTTCCAATTCTGCTACACGGAAAAGATTCTTATCGACCTCAAAACCTTTCGTGCGCTGACTTAACCAATACACACCAATGGTAGCGATGGAAAGTATTCCCAACAAAATCAGTAGTCGTATGTTTTTCTTTTCCTGCATGAGCTAAAAGCGTGCGTACTTCCTTTTTCTGACAATGCCAATCACAAGACCAATTGATAACAATAAAACCAGTGGCAAAATCAAATTGATCAATTGCCATTTCAATCTTTCATTCTTAATACGTTCGCGATCAAGCGGTCGGATTTTTATTTCTTTATTGCGCGCTTTGATCAAACCATTTTCATTGGTCAGATAAGCAAGTGCATTCATCAACAGATCACGGTTTGCAAAAGTAACTTGCGTGAACGGATCAAAACCTAATTCTTGTGGATTTCCATTTCTTGGATTCACATCATTGCGTGCAATATCCCCATCGGCAATAACAATTATTTTGGTTGGAATGCTTTCCCCTTTAAAAGTTTTCTTATCGTTTCCTTCCGGGATAAATCTGTTTTTATAAAGCGAAGTGAAACTTCCTTCCAAAAGATAGCCAACCGGTACAAACGGGTGAACAAAGTCTTCCGCGCGTGTATTTTTTCGCAAGTAATTAACAGAAACATTTACAGGTGAAGTGAGTTTTCGTGAGTATTCCGAAGTAAACAGCAACGGGGTTTTCTTTACACCATCGGCTTTCACCGTATCCAAACTGCCGACAAATTTTGTTACAACAGCATCGAGGTTGTTTGTAATGGGATGATCTGCATAGCGATTGATTAATGGGAAGAATGGCCACGGCATCAATTGCATATTAGGCTTATTCCCAACCACGCCCGTTACCACCGGATACATCCCTGAACTTTGGTCCTGCACCAAATCAAAATTCAAGCGGATACCATATTTAAACAATTGATCATCGAGATTGAGATCATAGGGAAATGCAAAATAATTTTCATTGGAAGCACTGTCCATTTGTGCACCCAGTTTATCAATGAGCAACATCAGCTTACCACCTTTCATTAAATATTGATCAAGCAAAAACTTATGTTGTTCTGAGAAAGGTTTTGTTGGCTTGGCAATAAGGAGTGTATTGTAAATACTCAAATCCTGTGCGCGATCCAGGTTTACTTTGAAGACATCATAGGCTTCGAGCATTGCATTATTAAGCGAAGCAACCTCTAAACTATCCAACTCTCCATGGCCGGTTACAAACCCAATACGGTCCCGATCGGGATTGACCAATTTGTAAATCGCGTTTCCTAATTCATATTCTATTCCTTCAATCGATTGGTTGATCTCTTCTTCCGGGGTTCTTGCCTTGTTGCCTTTTAACAATTGAACACCCGTTTCGAAACCACCATATGAAATAACAGCACCAGGAAAAATAAGCCGCTCGGAACGCTCTCCATTTTTACTGTCTACCACATTGGTTGGTGTGATCCCTTTTGAAATCAATTCTTGCATGAATTCATTCTGTGCTTTTTGACCCGCTGCTTGCGCAGGATTTACAAAACGGTAATGGATTTTATTGTCGGAATAAATCCGAAATTCTTCCAATGTTTCTCCGATGGATTTCTGAAAGCGTTTAAAGCCCGGGTTCAAATCGCCTTCCAAAAAAACTTCCACGTACACATCATCATCCAGATTATTCAACATGTCGCGTGTTTGGGGTTTGATGGTGTAGCGCTTCTCTTCCGTTAAATCAATTCGGAAAAAGTAAAGCCCGCTTATCACATTTAACAGCAGGCAGAAAACAAGGATGTTTGCCAACACCAATACATCACCCAATTTTTTGCTTTTCAATTTTCCCATTTCCTGCTTTGTAAAATTAAATGGGTGAAGGAAAGCATGATCAACGCAACACTTACAAAATAAATTAGGTCACGACTATCAATTAAGCCTTTGCTCAATGCCTGGTAGTGGTATAGTATTCCCAGCTGTTTGATTTGCAATGAATAATTTTCCACGGCCGGCAAACTTGACAAAGAATCAAACCCGGAAAAGAAAATGAAACATAAAAATGCCGCCAGGATAAACGACACAATCTGATTATTGGTGAGCGTAGAGGCTAAAATTCCTATGCTGCAAAAAACACCTCCAAGCAAAATCAAACCAATGTACGATCCAATAACACCGGGGGTATCAATATTTCCAGTTGGGCTGCCGAGTTGATGCACGGTAAAGTAATAGACTACCGTAGGGACCAAAGCAAAGATTACCAAAAGAAAACATGCAAAATACTTTCCAAGAATCACATCCCAATTCGTGACCGGCTTTGTTAACAACATCTCCAACGTACCGCCTTTCTTTTCTTCAGCAAAACTCCGCATGGTGATGGCGGGGATCAAAAAAATCAAAACGAAGGGACCAAACGAAAACAAAGTATCCATATCCGCATACCCATAATCGAGCACTGAAGTTTCCGGGAATACCCACATCAACAACCCAACACCTGTTAGAAAAACGCCAATCACCATATAAGCAATGAGTGAATTTAAAAAGCTACTGAATTCTTTTGATAGAATGTGGATCATGGAGCAACGGATTGGCTTGTCAACGATTTAAAAATATCTTCCAATGAACCTTCTTCCTGTTTCAATCCGACCAACGATAAATTTTTATCCGCTGCGAAGCGAAACAATATCGGACGTAAATCTTTTGATGCATTGGAGGTGACCCTGAATTTGTTAGTGCTTATTTGCAGCACTTCATCGACACCTTCTAATGCGCTAAGTTCTTCACCTGAAACCTCCCCTTCAAATTCAACTACAACAGAAATGGAGGTTGCCCTTCCAGCTAACAAATTTTCAATGCGATCATCAGCAACAAGTTTTCCTTTGTTGATCACGAGTACGCGGCTGCACAATGCTTGTACTTCCTGCATGATATGGGTGGAGAACAAAACGGTTTTGTTCTTACTTACATTCTTGATCAGGTTTCTGATTTCGATCAACTGATTCGGATCCAATCCGGAGGTGGGTTCATCCAATATCAACACTTTGGGATCGTGAATAAGTGCTTGCGCCAATCCCACACGTTGCCGATACCCTTTTGATAATGTTTCGATTTTTTTATTTTGCTCAAGGGTGAGTCCGCACAACTCAATCATTTCCCCCACCCTACTTTTTAATTTTTTGCCCTTCAAACCGTAGAGCTTTCCAACAAATGCTAAATACTCGTGCACATACAAATCCAAATACAAAGGATTATGCTCCGGAAGGTAGCCGGTAATGGAACGAACGGCCAAGGGGTTTTCCTGCACATCAAAACCACCGACCACAACCGATCCACCCGAAGGGGCAATAAAGGTAGTGGCAATTTTCATGGTTGTTGATTTGCCCGCTCCATTGGGGCCCAAAAACCCAACAATCTCCCCCTCCTCGATTTGAAAGGAAATGTTATCAACAGCGTGTTGCTGTCCATAAATTTTTGTGAGGTGTTGAATGCTTAAGGCCATGTTGAAAATCCGCACAAAAGTATAAAATTCAAGGAATATACCCGTTCCCAACTTTTGAGTAGCCTTGAAAGACTTTCCCATACATTTGATTTCGGGAATGATTTTTGACAAATTTGCCGTCATGATTAAACGCATCCAAAGAACTTCCATTGTCGTTGGCCTATTTTTAATTGCCACTAATCCTTTGTTCGCGCAGAAACCCGGCTATGCTATAAGTTTTTCAATCGATGGGCTTCGCGATACAACTGCCTATCTGGGATACTATTATGGGGAAACGACACACATCAAGGATACTGCAAAAGTAGACAGCAAAGGAAATTTCACCTTCAAAAAAAATACTCCCCTCCCCCAAGGTGTGTACATGGTAGTGCTGGACCGTGCACGTATTTTTGAAATCGTAGTGGGATCAACCCAACATTTTTCTATGAAAACAAATACCACCGATTATATTAAAAATATGGTGGTCACCAGCGATATCGATAACAAGCTTTTTTTTGAGAACATGCACTTCAATATGGAGCGGCATAAGGAAGCCCAACCCTTTATTAAAATCTTGCAAGACTCAACGCTATCTCCTGATCAAAAGAAAGATGCCCGAAGGTCCTTCGATCAGGTAAGTGAAAAAGTGTTGGCGTATCAACAAAATATTATTGATCAATATCCAACGACCATGACCGCCCGGTTGTTTAAAGCAACCAAACAAATAAAAGTACCGGAACCACCCGTGCACGCAGACGGAACAATTGATTCAACTTTTCAATTAAAATGGTACCGTGAACATTTCTTTGATTATTTTGATTTGGGTGATGAAGCCCTTCTCCGGTTGCCCAAGCCTATTTATTCAGAGAAATTAAATGAATACCTTGATCGCCTGTACGCACCTCAACCGGATACACTTTTAAAAGCCATAAACCGTTTGGCCAGCATTGCCAAGAAAAATCAGGAAACCTATAAATACCTGGTGTGGAATTGCCTTTTGAAATATCAGAACCCGGAAATAATGGGGTTGGATAAAATTTTTGTCAATATGTATGACATCTATTTTGCTTCTGGCGAAATGGACTTCTGGATCAATGCTAAAACAAAAGCCAACATAAAAGAACAGGCGGACCGGTTGCGCAAAAGTTTAATAGGAAACGTTGCCCCCAACCTGATTATGCAAGACGCGAATAGTGCACCGCGTTCGATGTACGATATTAAAAAAGATTTCACCATCCTCTTTTTCTTCGATCCGGATTGTGGCCATTGCAAAACCGAAACACCGAAGCTTGTCAACTTTTATGAAACCACAAAATTTGATGTGGAAGTCTTTGCCATAAGTGCCGACACCTCCATGGTGAAAATGAAAGACTATATAAAAAACATGAATCTGAAGTGGATCACCGTGAACGGGCCGCGCACCTACGTGGGTTCGTACCATGATTTATATGATGCCATTACGACCCCAACACTGTATTTGCTGGACAACCGGAAAAAAATTATTGCAAAGAAAATCCCAATCGAGAAACTGGAGGAATTCCTGACGAACTATAGCCGATTCAATCCTTAAAGACTTATTGTTCAGATGGCTTACACCTGGAAAGACCTCCGGATTGCAAACGTTGAAGCACTGGAATTGTAACATTTTAGAACTTTTTTAAGTCTTAGATGCAACCATTCACCCATTTAGGAGTATCTATAAACCGGAAGCGACCTTTTTAAATCAAAATCCAAGTCCAATGACCTTTATCGATAAATTGTTCAGAAAGAAGAAAAAAGCAAAAAAAGCCCAATGTCCCATCACCAAAGAATCAATTGAAGAAGGTTTTGGCTACATGCTTACCACCAGCCAGGTAGTCTCTTCAAAAAAATACTGGGACATGGTAATGACTGAACCTGAAACACTTTCCTATACTTTATCCCATTTTAAAAACCAGGAGAGCGGAACGAAGATGCGCTCATTGATTTTTGAAAAATACAGCAGTATTGAAAAGGCTTGGGTGGTTTCAGATTCGTGCATCAATTTATTTGAAGAAATCAACAGAGAGAAAGCAAAAGAGGAAGCAAAAAAATGGTGGCAAACCGATGGAAACTATTCACCTTCCAATGTTGGAAAAGCGTTGGAGCAACTTGATCCCAAAGAATACGAGTCTTTCAAAGAATATGCAATCCTGGAGGCTGGCCGAAACAGAATCGCGCGTTAAGTAATGGTGAATTGTTAATGGTTAATTAATTAACAATTACTTCGGTCGTAATGGCCGCACTTCAATATCAACTGGTAAATAATTTGGATCACCTTCTAAAAAATGGATGATCGTTCCTGCTATATCTTGAGGCTTCATCATTTTACTGTTGGCTTGCATGGATTCAATCGAATCGAAAAAATTTGTGTTGACCGAACCCGGATAAACACAGGAAACCTTGATGCCAAAATTCCGGACTTCTTTAAACAACGCCCCCGATAAACCCCGCACCGCGAACTTGGTAGCACAATATCCCGACATGCCTTCGATGCCCGTCATTCCGGCAATGGAGGAGATATTGATAATGTGCCCATAGCCTAACTTTTTCATTTCCGGAATAACAAACCGACTGCAATAAAAAATACCGTTCACATTAATGTTGAACATAGTGAGCCATTCCGCTACAGGAAGTTCATCCATATTTCCCATAAACCCCAACCCGGCATTGTTAACGAGGATGGCGGGTGCACCTAAATCGTGAAGAGTTTGCGTGAACGATTCCTGAACTGAATTTAAATCACCCACATCGGTTTTATAATGTTTGAAATTTGGATGGTCTATGGCTGTTTCAGAGCGGCTCCAGCCGGCTACTTTCACATCCCGCGCCAACAAGGCTTTCACTGTAGCGAGCCCAATACCTTTGCTGGATCCTGTAACAATTGCAACCTGGTCTTTTAATTCCATCTTTTTTAGATTTTTCGATTAATCGTAAATTGAACAAGGTTGATCAATGAGTTTTTATAGGACGAATCCGCAAAATCTTCCAAGATTTTCAACGCTTCATGATGGAATGTTTCCATCTTTTCTTTAGCATATTCAATTCCACCGTTCTTTTTCACAAAGTCAATAACTTCTTTTACTTGCTTGGGGCTTTTGTGATCGCTTTTTACAATCCCCATTATTCTTCTTTTCTCCAACCACGAAGTTTTTGAAAGTGAGAAGATCAGTGGCAAGGTCATCTTCTTTTCTTTGATATCAATCCCTAAAGGTTTTCCGATTTCTTCCTCACCGTAATCAAACAGGTCATCTTTTATTTGAAAGGCCATCCCCACTTTCTCACCAAACAATTTCATTTTCTGAACAACATCAGTTGGTGCACCGGTTGAGCTTGCTCCTACTGCACAACAAGAAGATATTAAGGAAGCTGTTTTCTGTCGGATAATCTTAAAATAAATATCCTCCGTCATATTGAGGCTTCTTGATTTCTCCATTTGAAGCAATTCCCCTTCGCTCATTTCGCGAACGGCATTGGAAACGATCGATAAAAGATCAAAATCTTTATTCTCAACGGATAAAAGCAAGCCTCTCGCTAATAGAAAATCCCCAACCAGCACTGCAATCTTGTTTTTCCACAATGCATTTACAGAGAAAAAACCCCTGCGATAATTGGCGGAATCAACCACATCATCATGCACCAATGAAGCGGTATGCAATAACTCAATTAAAGATGCTCCCCTAAAGGTAGAATCACCAATCTCACCACATGTACCTGCACTAAGGAACACAAACATAGGCCGCATCTGCTTCCCTTTGCGCTTCACGATGTAGCTCATTATTTTGTCCAACAATAAAACACGGGTTTGCATGGAAGCTCTGAATTTCGGTTCAAATTCTTCCATTTCGCGGGCTATTGGCGCTTTTATTTCCTCTAATGCTATTGCCATTGAAAGGCAATTATACGCATTGATTTCTTAGTTTTCATACCTTCCTAAATTTTGTTTGCCGTCAAACATGGGGCATAACATACTTAATATTGGGAACAACAGCTGGTATAGTGATATGTTAATTATTTCTACTATTTTTAAAATGAATAACACCTTTACCAACCTGTATGCTCTTAAACACCGTATTACTTTTTGCAGGCTTTATTATTTTGATCAAAGGTGCTGATTTTTTAGTAGGTGGTGCTTCCTCGCTTGCAAAACGTTTAAAAATTTCCGCCCTTACGATAGGTCTTACGATTGTTGCCTTTGGTACCTCTGCTCCAGAGCTAACTGTTAATTTATTTTCCAGCATGAATGGCCGCAACGATGCCATCTTTGGTAATGTAATCGGCAGCAATATTTTCAACCTGCTTTTGATCCTTGGGGTCACCGGAACCATATATCCGCTGGTGGTTCAAAAGAAATCGGTAAAATACGAAGTTCCATTCTCACTTTTGGGAGTGGGCTTGTTGTGGTTTTTGGTCAACGATGAACAGATTTTTGGCGGAGATATAAATATACTAAGCAGGATAGATGCCGGAATATTGGTAATCGGCTTTCTCTTTTTTATGTTCTATATCTATCGGTCCATCAAAACTGAAAAACCAGACGAAGAAGAAATAAAAGAATACACCATCCCGCTGTCTACCATCATGGTGGTTGGCGGCATGACAGGGTTGGTTGGCGGTGGCTATCTGGTTACAGAAAATGCTGTGGCGATTGCTGAACATTTCGGACTCAGTCAGAAATTGATCGGTCTTACCATTTTGGCGGTAGGGACCTCCCTACCCGAACTGGCCACATCATTGGTCGCAGCCTTTAAAAAAAATACAGACATTGCGGTAGGCAATATCATTGGATCCAATATCTTCAATATCTTTTTCATCCTCTCCATCAATGGACTTGTAAACCCGATTGAGTTTTCGCCTATTCTGAACATTGACATTATGGTATTGACGATCGCTACTATTCTATTAATGATTACAATGTTTACGTTAAATGCAAACAAATTGGACCGCTGGGAAGCAGTCGTGTTGCTTATCTGCTATTTTATCTATATGTGGTACCTCATCGAAAGAAACTAACCATCGAAGCGCTATCATCTCATTTTTGTTTTCCATATTTGATTACATTAGTGTAATTCAAACCTATGGGATTCACCCTTTTACTACTTCTGACTGGTTTTATAGTCCTGATAAAGGGAGCTGATTTTTTGGTAAATGGCGCTTCGTCCCTGGCAAAGAAATTCAACGTTTCAAATCTTGCAATTGGCCTAACGGTGGTTGCCTTTGGTACCTCAACACCCGAATTCATTGTCAACCTACTTTCTTCTTTAAATGGCAAAACAGATGCTTCTTTTGGAAACATCATCGGTAGTAATAACTTTAATCTGTTGTTCATCTTAGGTATTGCCGGCATGCTTTGCCCTATTGTTATTCAGCGGAGTACGATTAAAATTGAAATCCCAATTTCACTGGGTGCTGCCCTGTTGCTTTTCGTATTGGTAAATGACAATTTTATTTTCGGTTCTGAAAATATGCTTTCACGATTGGATGGAGCACTATTATGCATAGCATTTGGTGGGTTTATGTTTTACGTTTTCAAAACCATGAAAAACGAGAATGTTGATAATGGAGAATCACAAATTAAAATTTATAAAACGATAACGTCTGTCTTCCTGGTAATTCTTGGACTTGCCATGTTGGTCGGAGGCGGCAAATTAGTAGTTGACAATGCAGTAAAAATTGCCTCAAACTTAGGACTTAGCGAAAGACTGATCGGGTTAACCATACTTGCCATCGGTACTTCTTTGCCAGAACTCGCAACATCTGCAGTGGCTGCTTATAGAAAGAATCCAGATATTGCTATCGGTAATGTAGTGGGTTCAAATATCTTTAACATTTTGCTGATCCTCGGAATTACGCCACTCATCCAACCGCTTCCTTACAATACAATGTTGAATACCGATATTTTGGTGATGATCGGGGGCACCATACTTCTAATCATTTTTATGTTCACATTCAAAAAACGAATGCTCGATCGCACCGAAGCACTTTTTTTATTCACACTCTATATCGCCTATACAGTTTATCTTATTGTTTCAGATTCCCAAACCCTAGCATAAAAAAAGCCACCAGACAAAATACCTGGAGGCTCATTATTAAATACTTCTCAAGTGCTTACTTCACCTTCTCCTCTATCGCATCAATTTTTGCTTGTGCTTGGTCGTTTCCTAACGAAAGTGCTTTTTTATACAACTCCAACGCTTCGCGATAAGTCTCTTTCTTTTTCTTCGGGGCCAACTTAGTTCGGTTTGCAGCTTCTTCAATCGCTTCACCGCGCGCATAATAAGCTTCCGCCTCTGTCATTTTCGATTGGATCATTAGTTCCTGAATACGTGCCTCGATCAACGCCAGTTCCTGATTTTTTTCAATGAGTTGAAGCTCCTTGTCAACAAGCATCGATTCTTGCAAATCAACGGTTTGAATCAAATTCTGGTTTTCATTCCGGTAGGTATCCACTTGCTCTTGCAGGGCAGCAATTTCCTTTGCCTTTGTTTCCAGGTCCTTGCGTAGTTTCTTTATTGTTCCTGCGTACGAAGATGCGCTTGATTTGCTTTTACTTAACTCTTCTTCCAATCCTGCCAATTTACGTTCCGTATTTTTAACATAGTCGTTAATATCGTTCATACGGGAAGTATAATCGTCATACGAAATACCTTGTTCCATATTCATATCAACCCGAAGCAACTGCCGGTTGGCATCAATGCTGTCCATCAAAATGCCTACTTCCAGTAGAGTTCCAGCTATCCTTTGACTGTTTTCCAATTCAACGCGCAACGAATCAACTTGCGTTTGTAAAGCGGCTTTCTCCTCTTTGTCACACGAAACCAGTACCAAAAGGATAAATAAGGGGATTAAATAATAACTTCGATTGCTCATAGAATTTAGATGTTTAGGGTTGACTGTTAACAAAAATACACTTGATTTTGATTCGAAATCGATTGTAGCGGCCAAATTATTTTATGTACGATTAAAGATCGTAAATTCAAGATAGTTGTAAATAACTATTCCCAAGTATTTCTTTGGTATTGCTTGGTTCACCACTAAATTGTGCCCGTTTTAACGATTGAATTCTAAATGCCCAAATTAATCACCACGCGTACGCGGATTGCAGACCTGGGCAAACCTCGCGTCATTATCATTGGCGGGGGATTTGGCGGTTTGGAGGTAGCCAAGAGACTCAGTAAGTCAAACCTACAGGTTGTGCTAATTGATCGCAACAACTACCATACTTTTCAACCGCTTCTCTACCAGGTGGCTACTTCCGGCCTCGAAACAAGTTCGATCATCTTTCCTTTCCGGAAACGTTTCAGTGATCAAGATAATTTTTTCTTCCGTCTTGCGGAAGTATCTTCCATCAACGCAGCAGAAAATACAATTGAAACTTCAATCGGAAAAGTAAAATACGATTATCTGGTGATTGCCAACGGTGCCACCACCAACTATTATGGAATGGCGGATGTTGAATCCAATGCTGTTTCAATGAAAAGTATTGTTGATTCCATCAAACTACGAAATACGATCATTCGGAATTTTGAAACTGCACTTCTCACAGATGATGAGGAAGCGATGAACAGTTTGATGGATTTCGTAATTGTGGGTGGCGGCCCAACCGGTGTGGAACTTGCCGGGGCATTGGCGGAATTAAAAATCCATGTTTTCCCAAAAGACTACAAAGAACTTAAAATGGGTGATATGGACATCCATCTTGTAGAAGCTACCGGAAGGCTGTTAAATGGCATGAGCGAAAAAGCATCTGAAAAAGCAAAGGAGTACCTGGAAAAACTCAGTGTGAAAGTTCACCTCAATAGCGCAGTAAAATCATACGATGGTCACGAAGTTGTTTTTACTACAGGTCAAAAATTAGTAAGCCGAACATTGATTTGGGCAGCCGGGGTTGTTGGAAAACCCATACATGGCTTGACTGCTGATGCTTTCGGCAAACAAAAACGCATAGTGGTTGATGCGTACAATAAATTAAAAGGGAAAGAAAATATTTTCGCCATCGGGGATTGCGCCATTATGGATGGTGATCCAAATTTTCCGCTTGGACACCCAATGGTTGCTCCTCCAGCAATTCAGCAAGGACGAATCGTTGCTGAAAATATCATCAACACTATTCATAATAAAGAACTAAAACCATTTCGTTACAAAGACGGGGGTTCGATGGCAACCATTGGCCGAAACCGTGCAGTCGTTGATTTAAAGAAATTTAAGACACAAGGTTTTTTTGCCTGGTTTATCTGGATGTTTGTTCATCTTATTTCACTGATTGGATTCAGGAATAAATTCCTGGTGTTGTTCAATTGGTTTTGGAGTTACTTTTCATACGACAAGAGCAATCGGATTATCATCAGTAGAAACCCGCATGCAATTCCTTCCGGAGCAGAAACGACAAATGATGCTGGTGCCCCGGGATAAGTTTAAATAAATTATCAACTTACAAGAAAGAAGGTGTATACTTACACGATTAAGTAATGGATTCAGAAAAAAAACATTCTAGCCATCACGCCTTATCTGCTGCGGGCGTCCTTATTTCGTTAGGCATCATCTACGGTGACATTGGAACGTCACCACTTTATGTTTTCAAAGCCATTGTTGGTGAAAGCATTATCTCTGAAGAATTGGTATTGGGTGGTTTGTCCTGCGTCTTCTGGACGTTAACCATGATCACTTCCATAAAGTATGTTTACCTGGCCCTCAATGCCGACAACAAAGGTGAAGGTGGGATTTTTGCATTGTACGCATTGGTAAGAAGGTACAAAGTTCAATGGGTAGTTTACCCTGCCATCATTGGTTGTGCTACATTGATTGCCGATGGTTTTATTACCCCCGCGATCAGTGTTTCTTCTGCGATTGAAGGTCTCCGGATTTTTAACCCGGAAATTCCTACCGTAGGAATTGTGATCACCATACTGGTTGGCCTTTTTGTTTTTCAGCAATTCGGAACTGGTGTTGTAGGAAAAACTTTTGGTCCCATCATGCTGGTGTGGTTTAGTACCATTGCCATTATAGGATCTGTTAACCTTGTTGAAAACTTCGGTGTTTTCAAAGCCATCAATCCCTACTATGCTTTTAATTTACTTGCAAATTATCCAGGCGGTTTTTGGTTGTTGGGCGCGGTGTTTTTGTGTACAACGGGTGCCGAAGCACTATACTCTGACCTGGGCCATTGTGGTAAAAAGAATATCCGTATTGGATGGGGCTTTGTGAAAGTATGTTTGTTGTTGAATTACTTCGGACAAGGTGCATGGTTGCTAAACCACGAAGGAACAACGCTGGATGGGCAAGTTCCATTTTACGCCATGATGCCGGAATGGTTCCTGATGTTTGGAATTATCATTGCAACTTTTGCAGCCGTCATCGCTAGTCAGGCGTTGATATCCGGAACGTTCACATTGGTGAATGAAGCCATCAAACTTAAACTCTGGCCCAATACACGCGTTCGCTACCCAACCCAATTGATGGGTCAAATTTATATCCCCGCCATCAATTGGATTTTAATGTCGGGATGTATACTCGTGGTTTTGATTTTCAGGGAATCTTCTGCGATGGAAGGTGCGTATGGTCTTGCCATCGCTTTTGATATGTTGATGACCACTTCGTTGTTGGTATTCTATTTTTCAACTTCGAAAAAATCGCGACTGCGGTCTACCTTTTTGGCAATCGTGTTTTTCTCATTGGAAGGAATGTTCCTGGTTTCAAACTTAAATAAATTCGAACATGGGGGTTGGTTTTCATTTCTTATCGCCACCATCTTCTTCATCGTTATGTTTGTGTTGATGCGTGCGCGAAGGCTGCGTGTACGCCATACCGAATTCGTGGATTTGAAACATTACGAAGGAATGATCAAGGATTTGCAAGCAGATGAAACCATTCCCAAAGAAGCAACCAATCTTGTATACCTGGCGGTAGCCGATAGCAAACGGTTTATTGATTCCAATATTATTTATTCCATATTTAAGAAGCGCCCGAAACGTGCTGATGTATATTGGTTTCTGCATGTGGATACAGTGGACAATCCTTTCACGAGCAAGTATACTGTTGATACCATCATTCCGAAGAAATGTTTTTTCATCCGGATGAAACTTGGGTTTAAAACCGATCACCGCGTGAATGTATTGTTCAGTAAAATCATTCATGAGATGGCTGATGCCGGTGAAGTTGATTTGATAAGCCCCTACCCAGCGCTGCATAAATACAGTATGCAATCTGATTTCAAGTTTATCATATTACATTCCTGGGCTTCCTCCGATAGTGATATTTCCAACTTTGATACGTTGATCATTCAAGGATATCGAGTTCTTAAATCCATTAGCTTATCCAATGAAGAATTGTACGGGATCGAGGCCGCCAACCTGGAAATTGAAAAAGTACCCATCAAAGTAGGGCCGCAAGCAAAGGCGAAAATCAAAAGAGAATACGACTAGTACTGCCCGATATCGAACGGGTTCGTCCACATACGACCATTCCACTCCACAAAATATAGAGTTTTTGTCCCAAAATGGCCATTTCAAAAATGGCACTGATTTTACATAGGAGAGAGTCTGGATACTGGATACTGGATACTGGATACTAGATATTGGATACTGGATATGTAAACTAAAGACAACTTACTCAATACTATCTACTCAAGACTCAAGACTCAAGACTTCAAAAACCCTATGCTAAAAAATTATCTCAAAATCCTTCTCAGAAACTTCCTGAAAAACAAATCCACCAGCTTGATTAATACCCTGGGGCTCGCGATTGGGCTTGCCAGTTGTTTGCTAATCGGGTTATATGTTATGGATGAACTTTCATTTGATGGACACCATGAAAAGAAAGATCGCATTTACCAGGTATACATAGAAGCTTCCTATGACGCAGAGGTTCACCGGTGGAACGCAGTCCCCAATAAGGTTGCTCCCTCCGCTCAAAAGGAAATCCCGGAGATTGAAAAATCAGGAAGAATATTCCATCACAATTTTAGCGGACAAGCATTTGTGTCTACCGATAAGATCAAGTCGATGGAAGAGCATTTTACATGGGCTGATGCCGAAATCCTTGACATCTTAACCTTCGAGTTTGTTCAAGGTTCAAAAGAATCGGCATTGTCTGAACCGAATTCAGTAATCATTAGTGAAACTGCCGCGAAGAAATATTTTGGGGATTCACCCAATGTACTGGGAGAGACGTTGATTATTGACAATGATGAAAAAATGCAGCTTAAAGTATCCGGGGTTTTTAAGAACCCGCCTAAAAATTCCCGATTTCAAAGTCCTGTGATTGGTGCATTCTCCACACATCACTTTTCTAAAACCGAAAGACTTAATTGGGGAAATGCCAGTTTTGAAACGTACTTTCTTTTACATAAAAATGTAAATCCCGATGTAATCGATACTAAGCTGTCTGAAATGTTAGTGCGCAATATTCCCGAAGAAGACAATCGGTGGTTTAACCTCCACATTAAACCCCTTGATGAATTGCACTTATACATGGGTGATATTCGAGCGCCCTTCAGCGAGACAAATGGTGACATAGCACAAGTTAAAATTTTAATTATACTTGGCTTGATTGTATTGTTAATTGCCGTCGTGAACTATGTAAACCTCTCCACTGCACAGAGCCAGAAGCGTTTTAAAGAAGTTGGTGTCAGTAAAACCCTGGGTGCCTCACGCAGTCAATTGATCCGTCAATTTATTTTAGAGACATCTTTCTATGTTTTTATTTCCATCTTTATCGCGATACAAATTGCGCTTCTCTTCTTACCGATGTTCAACAACATCACGCAAAAAAATATTTCAGAAGTATTTTTTGTAACTCCTGAATTTATTGCTGTTGTAGTAATCGCATGGGTATTGATCAGTCTGCTAGCCGGATTTTATCCCGCACTTTTTCTATCTCGCTTTTCACCGAAGCAAGTATTGAAGTCATCTTCAGCAGGCTCCAGTACACAAAGTACTTTGCGCAAGGCATTGGTAGTTACTCAATTTAGTCTTTCTACTTTGCTGATTATCGTAACCATTGTACTTTATCAGCAATTAACTTTTATTCGAACCACAAATCTGGGATTTAATCCTGAACAGGTTGTTGCCATTCTTACGACTGGGGCAGAGAATAAAAACCAGATCAACACATTAAAGATTGAGTTGGAAAATGTACCGGGGGTATTGGGAACAGCCAGATCGCAAGCATATCCGGGCACCAGTGCGAGTGGCCGTTCACTACAGAAAAGCCCCGACAGTCCTTCCAGTCTCTCCGTTCAAACGGTTCGTGCGGAAGGAAAGGTATTGGATGTATTGAGTTTAAACCTTCTTGCAGGAAAAACACTTCCGCAAGAGAAATCGCCAGCGGATACTACCGTCCAGATTATTTTAAATGAAACAGCCATCGAATATCTTGGATTCACACCTGAAGAGGCGATAGGCCAACGGTTGGAAAATCTTTGGCAGTATCCCACAGAAATTGTTGGTGTGGTAGAAGATTTCCATTTTGGTTCGTTGCATGAAGAAATTGGAGCATACTGCTACCATAATGCAACCACAGAAGGATTTAATTTCCTTTTGGTAAAAATGGAGACGAAAGATATCCCATCGACCATGGAAGCTATTGAAAATTCATTTCGTAAAACCATTCCAACAGATTTCCAATTTAGTTTTGTGGACCAACGATTGGAAAGCCTTTACTATCAGGATCGGCAGTTGGCAACGGTGGTGCTTATCTTCTCCAGTCTCGCTATTTTTATTGCGTGTCTTGGACTTTATGCGTTGGCCGCCTACATGACCGAGCAACGCACAAAAGAAATCGGAATTCGAAAAGCATTGGGTGCGTCTGTTGCACAGGTAACAAAAATGTTATCGAAGGATTTTATTAAGCTGATATTAGTCTCCTTTGTGTTTGCGGTTCCGGTAGGATATTACGCTATATCGAAATGGCTGGAGCGTTTCGCTTACCATATCGACATCAGCATTATGGTTTTTGTACTGGCGGGATTTGTCTCCATCGTGATCGCGGTACTAACGATAGCGTATGAATCAATCAAAGCGGCACGAGCCAATCCGGTGGATTCATTGAAGGGGGAGTGAAATAGACATTAGACTTAAGACACTGGATACTGGATACTGAAAACTCAAGACTCAAGACTAACTACTTAAGACTCATTACTAAAGACTCACGACTACGACCATGTTAAAAAATTATTTCACAACTGCCTTCCGTAATATTTTCAGAAATAGCCAAACTTCCTTCATCAACATAGCCGGGTTGGGGTTGGCGATGGCGTGTTGTATGTTGATCTATCTGTACATCTCCGATGAAGTTAGCTATGATCAACATCATTCGAAGTCAGATCGCATTTATCGCATTACCCGCGATTTCATTTCGCAAGATGGTATTACCAATTTACGTCTGGCGAATGTTGCTCCTCCAATCGGGCCATTGATTAAAGCTGACTTTGGGGAAGTAGAGGTAATGGCCAGAACCATCAATTTTGGTTTGGTAATAGGATTGGAAGAAAATGGACAGTTGAATAAAAATTTTAGTGAAAATGATCTATACCTTGCTGAGCCAGACCTTTTCAAAATATTTGATATTGAAATGATTGGAGGCGAAATTCCAGCGGCCCTTGAACGTCCATTTACCATCATGCTTTCAGAGCGAACCGCCAAAAAGTTTTTTGCAGAAGGTGAAAATCCGGTAGGCAAACGACTGCGTGCCGACAGCCAATTTGATTTGGAAGTAACGGGTGTGTTTAAAGATTTTCCACGACAATCACATTTTCATCCCGATTATCTGGTTTCATTTAGCACCCTTGAAAACGATAATATCTATGGTCGCAGAGCGCTCGAAACGAACTGGGGAAACAATGCCTTTGGAACTTATGTATTGCTGTCCGAAGGAACCGATCCTGTGCAACTGGAAAATAAATTACCGGAATTTATCAATAAACACTTTGGTACCTATGCCATCGCCAACTTCGGAGCACCCGCGGATTTTGATGCATCAAAAAGCACCAAACTACATGTACAAAAAGTAACCGACATCCATTTACATTCCGATCATGCTGATGAACTTGAAGTGAATGGAAACATCAACAATGTATACATGATGGGCGTGATCGCGCTCTTTATTATCCTCATTGCTTGTTTTAATTTTATCAACCTATCCACTGCACGCGCAACCAAGCGTGCAAAAGAAGTAGGCCTTCGAAAAGTAGTGGGTGCCGACCGTTCCCAACTAATATTCCAATATCTAAGCGAATCGATTGTCACCACGTTTTTAAGTTTATTCCTTGCTTTGGGAATTGTTCAAATCACAATTGGTTGGTTAAATGATTTCACAAACAAAACACTTACGTTAAACCTGCTGGATTCCACATTGCTCATGGGCATTTTTACGGGCACATTCCTTATTGGGATTCTGGCGGGTATCTATCCTGCGTTTATTCTCTCTGGTTTTAAACCCGTATTGACGTTGAAGGGAAAGGGTGCTTCACAAGGAAAAGGCGTGGTTCGGAAAGTGTTGGTGGTTGCACAATTTTCGATCTCTATCGTTCTCATTATTGCAACGGTGGTTACACTGCAACAATTAAATTTCCTGAATGAGCGTAACCTTGGGTATGATAAAGACCAAATTATTACACTACCCAACTACTCCGAGCTCGATAATCATTATGAAACATTTCGTGATCAGGTCTTGCGTTCCTCGGCAATAAAAAATATGGGCCGGTCATCCCGGGTTCCCACCGGCAGGCTACTCGATTCCAGCGGCTCAGCAAGTGTACTACAAGGCGACAGTCTGGTATCAACACAAGTGAACTTAAAAATGGTGGCGATTGACCATGATTTTTTTGAGACGTACGGAATAGAAATGGAAGCAGGAAGGGCATTCTCCCGAGAATCCGTAACCGATGATTCGTTGTCGTTTATCATTAATGAAACTGCCGCAAAAGAAATAGGTTTTACATCTTTCGATGATGTAATCGATCAGGAATTTCAATATGGTGGAACAAAAGGAAAGCTGGTCGGAATTGTCAAAGACTTCCATTTTGAATCGTTGCATCAGGAAATTGTTCCGATGGTTTTTTACGGAAGAAGGAACAATAGTTTCGGAACGATCTCTGTAAAAATAGCTGCTGTTGATATGCAGGAAGGAATCGCGCAGATTGAAAAAGCGTGGAAGGAATTTTTACCAACCCGCCCTTTCGGTTATAATTTCATCAGTGAATATTATCGGGATCTATACCAGGCAGAAACCGATCAGAACCAATTGCTTATCCTTTTCTCCATCCTCGCCATCTTCATTGCGTGTCTCGGACTATTTGGATTGGCGACCCACAGCACACTACAACGCATCAAGGAAATCGGTATTCGAAAAGCGTTGGGCGCCAGTGTTCCCAGTATCCTCAAGTTGCTTTCAAAAGAAATTGTAATCTTGATTGTGTTGGCAAATGTTATTGCATGGCCACTCGCCTGGTATTTTATGAATCAATGGTTAAATACATTTGCTTATCACATCTCCATCAATGTATTCATCTTTTTACTGGCAGGAGTATTGGCAATCGGTGTAGCGTTATTTACGGTAAGTTTTCAAACGTTACGGGCTGCGCGTACCAACCCATCGAATACTTTGCGGACGGAATAGTTTTTTAGATGCTAGACACTAGATGCTAGAAGTTGTTGGTGAATCTAGTCCTAAGAACAAACAACGATCAACTAACAACTACACCGTACGCAAGACTAACTACTCAAGACTCAAGACTATCTTACTCAAGACTGTTCAGACTATCAACCCCTATGTGCATGAGTGCATCACCGGCATTAATAACTGGAATATTATTCAAACCAATAACATAACCACTTCTTGTGGCGATAACACGTTCCTTAAATTCACCGAAAGGATCGGTAATAGTAGCTACCCACTCCCCTTTTGTTACACGCTGTCCACTTTGAACATTTGGCTGGAATAGTCCCGCATATTTTGCGCGTAGCCAAATCGTGCTTTCAATTATCCTGTTTTCTTCTTTCGGTTCAGAAGCCCAGTCAATCATCTTCAAATGCTTCATCAGCCGCAGTGCGCCTGCAATTCCTTCTTCAATGGCATGATGGTCGAAGCGCAAGGATTCACCTCCTTCATATACAATAATATTTTTCTTCTTTCGTGCCGCTTCTCTTCTCAATGAATTTGGACGAAACGGGGAATCCAATGTAAAAGGAGCATGGAACGCATCCGCCAATTCCCGGTTTTTAGCATCTTTAAGTTGTGCCCGAACTTGCGGGTAATTGGTCCGCATAGCACCACCTGTGTGGAAGTCAATGCCATAATCAATAAAAGGAATAACATCCTTCATTAAATAATACGCAACGCGACTGGCAAGAGAGCCGGCCTTCCTTCCGGGAAAAGATCGATTGATATCTTTTCCATCCGGCACTTCGCGTGAATAATTTAGAAAACCATAAACATTAATGATGGGCATACACACTACAGTACCACGCTTGGGCCTGTTCAAACCGCCATCGAGAATGCGTCTCACGATTTCCATTCCGTTGATCTCGTCACCGTGCATACCTGCCAGAAAGGCCAGTACAGGACCATCTTCCATCCCGCGACTAACATACACCGGTGTGTTGATCATCGTGTGCGAAGGGAGCCTTGCAATATTAATGTCGATTGTTTTTGATTCTCCGGGGCGGATTTCTTTGCCTGCAATTTTAACTACTCTCAAGGGCGAAAATTTTGAATCAAATTAGGCATTTATTTTATCCTTTTGAATTTTTTTCTTGCCGGCATTCTTTTCCAGATACTCCACAATTTCTCCCGCTATGTCAGCTTTTGTAGCGCCTTCAATTCCCTCCAACCCAGGCGATGAATTAACTTCGATGATCAATGGCCCTCTGCTTGAAGGAAGCATATCAACACCGGCAACACCAAGCCCCATGTGTTTGGCTGCAGCTAACGCAGCGGCAGCTTCTGCTTTCGAAAGCTTATACAATTTTGCTGTGCCTCCCTGGTGGAGATTGGAACGAAACTCACCTTCCTTTGCCTGACGGATCATTGAACCAACAATTTTACCGTTGACGATAAACGTCCGTACATCGGAACCTTTTGCTTCTTTTACAAATTCCTGGATGATGATCCTGGTTTTCAATCCATGAAAAGCTTCAATTACAGATTTAGCAGCTTTTTTATTTTCCGCAAGCACAACACCAAGCCCTTGTGTACCTTCCAACAATTTTATAATGACAGGTGCCCCACCAACGGATTCAATAATCCCTTCAGTATCGCGGGAGTAATCCATAAATATCGTTTTTGGTAATCCAAGTCCTGCACGCGAAAGGATTTGCAAACTACGAAGTTTATCGCGTGAACGGATTAATGCCTGTGACTCAACCGCTGTAAAAACTTTCATCATTTCGAATTGGCGCACCACAGCAGCTCCATAAAATGTTACAGAAGCACCTATTCTCGGAATGATGGCATCGAAATAATCCAGCCGTCTTCCCTGGTACAACACCATAGGATTTCTCTTTTCTATAAACAGAACACATTTCATATGATCGATAACCTCTACATCATGACCACGTTTTTCACATGCTTCTTTAAGCCGTTTTGTCGAGTACAGCTTGGAGTTTCTGGATAAGATTGCAATTTTCATTATTAAATTCTTTTTAAATACCTGACCAGTGCGGTGATCAATTGATTAGTTTTTTTTATTGGCTTTGCGGCTATTTTTTTTCTTGAAAGACAAATTCGTGCGGGCTACATCAACGAGATACCTTTTTCTAAGGATGGTTCTTCCCAAGAGGATGGGGAACTTTAGGTTGTCGCGATCGCCCAATGAAAATTCCGCATGAATAACTTCTCCAAAAATGATTACATCTGTAAAAATAATATATCGTAATTCAGAAACACCGAAAGAGTTTTTTATTTCGCGCTGTGTAAATTCTTCCACACTAAATTTCATTCCTGTAAATTCAGGATGCTCGTCATCCAACAAAACAAATTCCAATTTCCCATCCACCACCGTTGCATGCGAGCAATGCAAGCTTGAGGTAAAAGCACCTGTATCTATTTTTGCATGAATGTCCAGTAAACCAAGTTCGGGTAAGTCTACCCGATCCGATCGGCCAATGATTTCCATCAACGAATAAACCGTATTTCTTTATAATAAAAAAAACCGGGGCAAAATACTCCGGTTTTTATGATCAATTCATGAAAGAAATTAAATTACTGTAGGTCAAACGCGACTTTCGTGTTTTCCCAGGCCATTGTAACTCCTTCTTCAACTACGTTTATTTCGAATGTTTCAACAGGCTTGCTTGTTTTTTCAGGTTTTACCGATACACGCAGCGCGTCATTTTCTTGCTTATAGCTAAAGTGGCCCCACTGCTTTGCGTAGTTTTGAAATATAATCACCCATTCGTTTTCCCCGGGGATGGTGAAGAGTTCGTACTTTCCGGCTGGTAAATCCTTTCCCTCTACTTTAATAGGCTTGTCGGTTTCAAAAACAGTCGCTTCGTTGGCTCCCGTACGCCACACTTCCCCATAAGGAACCAACCCGCCCATGATTTTCCTTCCCTTTGCAGAGGGCTGGCTATAACTAATCGTGATTTTTGCCCCATGAACTGAACCTTCAGCGGTAGTCGCAGGACTTGGACGCTTTTTTTGTGCGTTTACACCAATAACAAATACTATACACAGAAAACTTAAGAATATCTTTTTCATGGTTCGATAATTAAGATTATAAGATAAGACTATTTATCAAAAAAAGCCCTGAAATCATCCAGAGCTTTTTTTATTGAATTTTTAAACCTGTAAACCAATATTAGTAACGGGATATTGATTAATCAAGTTTTAGAAAGTAAAAGAATTTCAAACCGTTTGTATAAATTTTTTAGCCAAACGGGTTTAAAGACGACAATGCGCGACCCCCTCCCATTTTGTTCATGGTTTTCATCATTTTCTTCATATCCGCAAATTGTTTCATCAATTGGTTCACTTGCTGAACAGAGGTTCCGCTTCCTTTGGCGATCCGGTTTTTTCTACTTCCGTTGATCACCTCCGGATTTTGGCGCTCTTCAATAGTCATCGACCGGATGATTGCTTCAATAGGTTTAAAAGCATCGTCATCTATGTCTGTATCTTTCAATGCTTTACCCATTCCTGGAAGCATGCCCAATAAATCCTTCATGTTTCCCATTTTCTTCACTTGCTGGAGTTGGGACAGAAAGTCTTCAAAATCAAATTGATTCTTTCTGAATTTTTTCGCTAGGCGTTTGCTCTCTTCTTCATCAAAATTCTGTTGAGCCTTTTCTACGAGGGAAACCACATCCCCCATGCCCAAAATCCTGCTGGCCATCCGGTCCGGATAGAAGCGGTCGATAGCTTCCATCTTCTCACCGGTACTGACATATTTGATGGGCTTGTCGACCACCCTTCTGATGGAAAGGGCAGCACCTCCACGGGTATCGCCATCTAACTTCGTTAAGACAACCCCATTAAAATTCAAACGCTCATTGAACGTCTTTGCAGTATTCACTGCGTCCTGCCCGGTCATTGAATCCACAACGAACAAAGTTTCCGAGGGTTGAAGGGCTTCCTTCAACTCACTGATTTCATTCATCATCGCTTCATCCACTGCCAGACGACCGGCAGTATCCACGATTACAATTTTATGGTTGTTGTTTTTTGCATGGGCAATTGCTGCTTTCGCAATCTGTACCGCATTTTTATTTTCAGGCTCTGCGTAAACTTCAACACCAATTTGCTCCCCCAATACTTTGAGCTGATCGATAGCGGCTGGACGGTAAATATCGCATGCCGCCAGCATTACGGATTTGCCTTGCTTTTTAAGCATGTTCGCTAGCTTTCCTGAAAAAGTGGTTTTACCCGAACCTTGTAAACCAGAAATTAAAATGATGGCGGGGTTGCCTTGAATTAAAATATCTTCACTTTGCCCACCCATCAACGCGGTGAGTTCTTCATTCGTGATTTTCACCAATAGTTGGCCCGGTGAAACCGCGGTCAGAACATCCTGACCCATGGCTTTCACCTTGATCTCATCCGTTACTTCTTTGGCTACTTTGTAGTTAACATCGGCATCGATCAATGCTTTTCGTATCTCCTTTACCGTGGTGGCAACGTTGATTTCTGAGATCTTTCCCTGCCCTTTTAGGGTCTGAAATGCCTTTTCGAGCTTAAAACTTAAATTATCAAACATCTTATTTCATTTACGAGCGGCAAAGTTAAGCCATTTTAGAAAGCACGAAAAGGAAAATATGGAAACACCTCCCCGGCTGAAAAATCAGATCGATCTTCCGGCAATTCCAAAAAACCCGTTACGTTGCTTAGGTTGGTAAAATCCCCTGATCCTTTTCCCGCATCGGGAATGGCCATCAGTTTTCCATTTTGAATCGTTACCTGTACTTGCAGGAAATAGGTCAACGGGGGAGCAAAAACAAAATCACTTGCCAGTTGGGCGGTCATTGGAAGTTGGGATACACCCATGCTTCGCAAAATCCAGGGCTTTACATATCGGTAAAAACACATGTAGGTGGAAACCGGATTTCCCGGAAGGGCAAAAACAGTTTTGCCATTTCCCACACCAAACCAAAAAGGTTTTCCGGGGCGTTGCTTCACACCATGAAACTTCTTTTCGATCCCGAGGTTTTCCAACGCACCGGGAATAAAATCAAATTTTCCTTTTGACACCCCACCGGAAATAATCAGCACCTCGAAATCCTTAAACAATTTCAAGAGTTCTTGCTCCACTATTTTTTGGTCATCCTGAATATGAAAAGTTGTGGCAGCAATATTCATGGCGCGCAACGATGCCTGGATCGCCAGACTATTGGATGACCGAATTTGATGTGCTTCCGGAATTTTATCAACCGAAACCAACTCATCACCCGTGGAGATGATTGCAATCGAAGGAAACTGTTTGCACACAACAGAACTTTTGCCTACCGATGCCAACACCGCTACTTCGGCTGCGGATAGCAAACCACTACTGTCCAATACTTTTCCGTCCTTAAGCACATCGGTGCCCCTTCTATGAACATTCTGACCAAGTACAATATCCTCAATCAAAATGGTAGCATGTCCTTCTCCAATTTTCAAATCCTCATAGCGAATAACGGTATCAGTTCCTTTTGGAAGAATCGCCCCGGTCATCACCTCAAAACAGTTTTCCGGGTTAGTGAGGGATTGTTGTGGCACACCCGCGGGTTGCGTCCCTTCAATGGGAAAGGAATTCTTTCCTTCTTTGAATGCATCGAACGCGATGGCAATGCCGTCCATTGATACACGGTCGAAAGGTGGGAAGTCACGATCCGCAAAAACCGGTTCGCCCAACACATGGCCGATACATTTTTCCAATGGCACAGCATAATTGGCTGGCGAGCAAAGGTTTTTTAGAATAATGTCGGTAGCTTGTGAAACCGGTGCCATACGAGTCTGTATATAATTTGTAAATTTGATATTGAAGCAAATGTATACATTACACATTCCACGCACGACCCTTCATGGCTAAAAAAGAATTCTCCCACATATCTGCTGCTGGAAAGCCACAAATGGTTGACGTATCAAAAAAAGCAGATACCGTTCGGACAGCGCAAGCACAGGCAATCATCAATCCCGGAAAGGAGATTATGAATAAAATTCAGGACCAGAATTTTTCCACGGGCAAAGGTTCCGTTTTTCACACCGCCATTATTGCTGGCGTGATGGGTGCTAAAAAAACTTCGGAATTGATTCCATTTTGCCATCCCCTTCAAATCAACAATTGTGATATCGATATTGAAATCAAAAAAAACAATGTCTATATAATTTGTACGGTAACCTGCATGGGAAAAACAGGGGTGGAAATGGAAGCATTAACAGGCGCGAGTATAGCGGCACTTACTTTTTACGATATGTGCAAAGCTTTATCGCACGAAATTGTAATTGAAGAAATAAAACTACTGAAGAAAAGCGGGGGCAAGCGGGACTTTAAAATAACCAATAATGAAATTTAGAAAAAGACTCTTCCTCACACTTGACCCCTCGAAAAAAGGAGGCCTCCCCGAAAGGATTTTTGAAGCAATCCTGATCACCACCATCATTCTTAATATTTTTGTTTTGATCGTGAGTTCCATTGACGAGATCAATAAAGAATACCATTCCCAACTTCAGGCATTTGAAATTTTTTCCATTCTCTTTTTTACAGTCGAATACATTGCGAGGATTTATAGTATCGTGGAACACCCTTCGTACCAGCATCCGATAAAGGGAAGGTTGAAATTTATTAAATCCCCTATCGCGATTATCGATTTATTGGCATTCCTCCCCTTCTATCTTACGTTCATTCCTATGGACCTGCGGATGTTACGGATTTTTAGATTGATGGCGCTTTTTAGAATGTTCAAAGTTGCTCGTTATATCTCCGCACTTGATGTTATCCATAAAGTCGTTAATGACCGCAAAGATCAACTTGTACTCATTCTAATTTTGATCGCATTTGTTCTCATCGTTATTTCATCCGTGATGTTTTATGTGGAGAACCCTGCACAACCGGAAGCATTCTCCAGCATACCTGCAACGATGTGGTGGGGTGTGTCAACATTGACTACGGTTGGGTATGGTGACATTGTACCGATTACAACCCTTGGGAAAATCCTTGGGGGAATTTTTGCACTTACTGGTATTGCCCTGTATGCTTTGCCTGCGGGTATTTTGTCCTCGGCATTTTATGAAATGATGTACAAAAAAAGGGAAGGTGGCAAATGTCCACATTGTGGAAAAGACCTCCATGACTAAATCGATTTTAAACGGACTGATTTTAAATGGTGGATCCAGTAAACGGATGGGCTCTCCGAAAGCGCATATCCGCTATCATCATCAACCCCAAGATCAATATCTGTTCGCGTTACTCAGAACACTTTGTGATGCCGTGTACTTTTCAGTAAAAAAAAAGACCGACTCTTTTCCATATCCACAAATTGAAGATCAATTAGGATTGGAGTCCCCTTTGAATGGAATTTATAGTGCTCTAAAATTTGATCCAAAAGAAAGGTGGTTGGTAGTGGCAATCGATATGCCTTTGCTAGACAAGGAAGCCTTGGAAGATTTGATCAATCATTCCAGTCGAACGAAAGTTGCCACATGCTATTCCGATTCTTCCGGCAAAAGACCAGAGCCGTTGGTCAGCATTTGGGAACCCGCTTCGTTCGCGCTTTTAGAGACCTTTATAAAAAATGGAGGGGTAAGCCC